>NZ_JACRVS010000018.1:0-50503 GCF_018811985.1 Acetobacter sp. P5B1
CGGCGGACGTCCGCCTTTACTTCCGTCTGAATAGGCCAGAGCCAGCTCCAGATCAGGGCGGAACACCTCAAAATCCACAGTCCGGGAAAAGGCCTCCAGTTGATCGCCAAGCCCGCTCAGCCGAGCAAGACGCTCTTCAACATCAAAGAAACCAGATTGCTTCATCTTCCTCCATCCCCAATCAACGCCAAAAAAATGGAATCACACAGAACAACTCAGAGCCAAGGGGTTTTTCGAACCCTCCAGATGCTGCTGCCCCCCTGACAGTGGAACGGGCTGTTGTTGAGCCCATTTATCGCGCTCTGGCTGAACGCGCTCATAGTGTTGCTCCAGACGCTGTTGTTTCTGCTCCGGCACTCACGAAAGAACCGAACCTCTTGCTCACCACAGACAAAGGGCAAGTCATTCGTAAAGTTCGTTCTTCTGATACCCACGTTGTCTTTATGCTCCCTGCCGGCGTGGAAAATGTGCAGATTGTTTCACGAGTCAGTCGACCCAGCGATACCATCGGCCCATTCGTGGATGATCGCCGTATGCTCGGCGTATTGATCGGAAAAATCACGCTGCTTGAGGGCAATAAAGTCCGTGAACTTACTCCTCACCTCAACACTCCTGAACTAAGCGGATGGCATGCACAGGAAGAGTCTTCCTGCCGCTGGACAAACGGGGAAGCCCTGCTCCCACTTGGCACTCGTAAGCCAAACAGCTTCGCTATTTTGTCTGTAGAGGTCCTTGCGGCTGGACCTTACATCAAAGCAGACAACGCTGAGCAGGAACTCCAGACAGCCTGACCAGCGCCTGAAGAGCCCGTCTGAAAAGACTTTAAAAGAGTGTTCCAGCGGGCTCTTCTTTAATCTGAGTATGAAAGGCTCCTCCGAAGGGCTGCCATGCTCCCCCATATCTTCCTTGCAGACGGTGCTTGCGGCATGGTCCCCTTAATATGGAGGACCATCCCCTGCTGCACCATCTGGACACGCTGCTTCAGCATTACGGCTATGGCATTGTCACCCTGATTGTCATGATGGAAAGCATGGGTGTGCCTGTGCCAGCCGAAGCCTGCATCATCACGGCCTCGCTCTACTGCCTGAAGACCCATCACCTTGCTATTGGCTGGGTGGCCGTTGCCGCTGTGGCAGGGGCTATTATTGGCGATAACATCGGCTACCTTATTGGCCGCAAGGTCGGGCTGCCGCTGCTGGAAAAATATGGCCCCCGCTTCGGCCTGACCTCCCAGCGGCTCATTCTGGGGCAATATCTGTTCCACCATCACGGCAGCGCCATTGTCTTCTGTGGCCGGTTTATTTCCGTGGTGCGCGTATTTGTGGCCGTGCTGGCCGGGGCGTGCCGCATGCACTGGCCGCGCTTCATGCTGTTTAATGCACTGGGAGGCACCTGCTGGGCGGGCGGTTATGCGCTGGGCACTTATGCTCTGGGGCGCAAGATTTCCGAGGTCTCCGGACCGGTTGGCATTATCATCGGCATTGCGGCCATTGGCGGTATGGTCGCCATGGGGCGCTTCCTGAAGAAAAATGAGGCCCGGCTGACCCAGCTTGCCTTGCAGGAATCCCGGAACGGCACGCTCTCCGCATCCTGAAGTCGCTACCGTCACCATCAAATCGCCTGAAAGCCCCGGCAGGGTGTCCAGAATGGACATTCCGCCATCCCGGCTGTATCCGTCTGAGCCTGATCAACAACAAGGCATGGAGCGGGTCATGAACGCATCCCGGAGCTCTTCCGAGGGCAGCATCACTCTACATCGCAACGACCTGCCCGACGGGCTGACCTTTACCGGGTCTGTTGCCGTGGATACGGAAACCATGGGCCTCAACCCCCATCGGGACCGGCTGTGCCTTGTGCAGCTTTCCGCAGGGGACGGCACGGCGCATCTGGTGCAGATCATCCCGGAATCCCTCGGCGGCAAAGGCTATAACTGCCCGAACCTCAAACGCCTGATGGCCGATCCCGCCGTGACCAAGATCATGCATTTTGCACGGTTTGATGTCGCTATTCTCCAGCATGCGCTGGGCATTACCGTCAGCCCCGTGGTCTGCACCAAAATTGCCGCCCGTCTGGTCCGCACCTTTACGGACCGCCACGGTCTGGCCGCTCTGTGCCGGGATATGCTGGGGGTTGAGATGAGCAAACAGCAGCAGACGTCCGACTGGGGCGCTGTGGACCTCAAGCCGGAACAGCTGGCTTATGCCGCGTCCGATGTGCTGTATCTGCATGCGCTGTGGCAGAAAATGGATGCGCTGCTGCACCGTGAGGGCCGTCGTGAACTGGCTCAGGCCTGCTACGACTTCCTGCCCGCGCGTGCCCGGCTTGACCTTCTGGGTTATGAAGACCCGGATATCTTTTCTCACCGCGCCTGATCCAGCCCGGACCGGAGCCTGCCCCGCATGACAGAACACGCCACCTTAGACGCGCCTGACCGCCTCGCGACGGAGGCCGCAACCGTTATCCAGACCGAGCGCGCCGGGCTGGATGCGCTGGACCGTGCGTTGCAGGACCCCACCGGGCTTGGTGGCGCGTTTGCGCGGGCTGTGGAGATCTTGCTGCATGTGTCGGGCCGGGTGGTTGTTACCGGTATTGGCAAATCCGGCCATGTGGCCCGGAAAATTCAGGCCACTCTCTGCTCCACCGGCACCCCCGCCCTGTTTGTTCACCCAGCCGAGGCCTCCCATGGGGATCTGGGCATGGTGCAGCCGGGCGATGTGGTTCTGGCGTTCTCCAACTCCGGTGAGACCACGGAACTGGGTGACATTGCCGCCCACACCCGCAAGGCTGGCCTGCCGCTGCTGGCCGTCACCAGTCGGGCGAATTCCACGCTGGCCTCTGCGGCGGATGTGGCGCTCACCCTCCCCGCCATGCCGGAAGCCTGCCCGATGGGGCTGGCCCCGACCACCAGCACCCTCATGCAGCTGGCCTTTGGGGACGCACTCGCCGTGGTTTTGCTGCGCCAGCGCGGCTTTACCGCGAGCGACTTTGGCAATTACCACCCCGGCGGTCGTCTGGGCAGCCGCCTGCGCACCGTGCAGGAACTGATGCGCACCGGCGCAGACATCCCTCTGGGGCGTGAAGACACCCCGATGCGGGATGTCATTATGGAAATGACGCGCCAGGCTCTAGGCTGCATTGGCATTCTGGACCATAATGGCCGACTGGCGGGGCTGATCACGGATGGTGACCTGCGCCGCGCGCTGGACCATGATCTGACAACCACGCTGGCAAAGGATGTCATGAACCGTCACCCTCTCACCATAGGGCCTGACATTTTTGCTGCTGATGCGCTGCGCATGATGAACGAACGCGACCGCCCCATCACCTCCCTGTTCATTCTGGATGCAGACCGCCGCCCGATGGGCGTTGTGCATGTGCATGATCTGCTGCGGGCAGGTGTGGGATGACGGAACCTTCTGGCCGCCCGCCTCAACGCGATGATTTTGCCCGCTCGGAAGAAACCGTCCGTCAGCAGCGCGAACGTATGGCCCCCTCCATCGCCCGCCGTCTGCCGCCTGATGCGGGAGAACTGGCCCGCAGGCGCATGCTGCTGCGCTGGGCCAAATGGGTTCTGCCCGCCACGGCTCTGCTACTGCTCAGCTCCATTGCCGTCTGGCCGGAAGTGGACCGGCTGATTAACGCCAACAAGGCAGCGCTGAAGGAAATCTCCAAGGTTAAAGTGGAAAGCGGCAATCTGATTGGCGCAACCTATCGTGGTCTGGATGAGCATAACCGTCCCTTTATGATTACGGCGGACAGTGCGCATCAGGCCAACCCGGAACGGATGGATCTGGACAACCCTGTGGCCGATATCCTCAGTCAGGGAGGAAGCTGGCTTCTGGTCCGATCGGAAAAAGGGGTCTACATGCAGCATGCACAGATTCTTGACCTGACCGGAGAAGTCACCCTGTATCGTGATGATGGCCTTATGATGCGCAGCCCTGTGGCGGATGTGGATGTCCGCACGGGCATTATTGCGTCCGATAGCTGGGTGCGGGCGGAAGGACCGTTTGGCGTGCTTGATGCAAAAGGATATCTGGTGTCTCAGCATGAAGGCATTGCCCAGTTCCGCGGGCCGGGCCGACTGATTTTGAACGACGACCGCGGCAGCCATCCGGCTGATGGGAAGGCCTCCTGATATGCCTCTGACCTTATCCTCCCGCCTGCGCGGCCTGCGCCGCCCGGTGCTGGCTCCTGCTTTCGGGCTTGCTGCACTCCCGCTGCTGGCGGTCCTCTTCTGTGGCACGGCGCACGCGCAGTCCATCGACCTCTCGCATGGCGGACAGATTACCGTCACCGCAGCCGGAGGGTTTGACTGGGACCAGAACCAGAAAAAAGTCACGGCGTATGATCAGGCCAAGGCCGTACGCGGTGACGTAACGGTGACGGCGGACAAGCTGATTGCCTATTACCGCAAGAAGGCCGCCCCCGACGGCACGCCTGCTCCCGCGCAGGGTGACGCTCCGGCTGGGGCGGTTACCGGCACAACGGCCAGCGCCAAACCGGGGTCTGACGCGCCAACAGCTCCAACCGGCCAGCCTCCCGCCCCGGCCAGCACGCCTGCTCCGGCAGACGCCAAGCCCGCGGACGGCAAAACCGAGGGCGGTGACCCGGATTCCTCCGGTGCGAACGAAATTTATCGACTGGAAGCCGTTGGCCACGTTCATATCTACACCCAGACCGATCAGGGCTGGGGCGATAAGGCCGTGTATGACATGGATCAGGCCGTACTGGTCATGACCGGTAAGGCGCTGAAACTGACCACCCCGCAGGATATCCTGACGGCGCGGGATTCCATGGAATATTACTCGCAGCAGCGCATTTCCATCGGGCGCGGCAATGCGACTGTGACAACCAATGACAACCGGCAGATCCGTGCGGATGTGCTGGTGGGCTACAGCGCCCCGCCGGATCAGTCTGCACAACCGGCAGACCAGAAGAAGGACGCAAACCAGAACTCGTCTGACCCGCTGGCCAATGGTTCTGGCAAGCTGGAAAAGGTCAACGCGTTTGGCCATGTGTGGGTCCGCACCCAGACGGAAACCGTCACCGGGGACCGGGGTGTGTATGTGCCGGATACCGGTATTGCCCGCATTGTGGGGAATGTGCACATCACCCGTGGGCCGAACCAGATCCAGGGCGCTGCGGCCATCATCAACATGCATACAGGTCTGGCAACCATGACAGAACGCCCGGGCAGCCGCGTGAGCGGTCTGGTTGTGCCCAACAGTGGCGACTCATCGGACAGGAAATAACGGATGACGCAGGAGATCAGCTGGACTTCGGAAGAAACGGTGGAAGATCAGGTCATCGGACCGGGTTCTGAACCAACCAACCCGAACGCCCCGCACGCGCCCGGCCATGGCCTGTTTGCCAACGGTATTGGCAAATCCTACAAAAAGCGCGAGGTGGTGAAGAACGTCTCCATCGAGGTACATCGGGGCGAGGCCGTTGGCCTGCTCGGGCCAAACGGGGCCGGGAAAACCACCAGCTTTTATATGATTGTGGGCCTTGTACAGCCCGACACCGGCTCCATCACGCTGGATGGTGCGGACATCACCCAGCTCCCCATGTATCGCCGCGCGCGGCTGGGCATTGGGTACCTGCCGCAGGAAGCCAGTATTTTCCGTGGCCTGAATGTTGAACAGAACATTATGGCCGCGCTGGAAGTGGTGGAGCGTGACCCGGACCAGCGGGAAGTGATGCTGGATGGCCTGCTGAGCGAATTCGGCATCTCCCACCTGCGTCGCTCCCCCTCCCTCGCCCTTTCAGGCGGTGAACGGCGGCGTCTGGAAATTGCCCGCGCACTGGCCAGCCAGCCGCATTACATCCTGCTGGATGAACCGCTGGCCGGGATTGACCCCATTGCGGTGGGCGAAATCCGAGACCTCGTCTCGCACCTCAAAGACCGCGGCATTGGCGTGCTGATTACCGACCATAACGTGCGTGAGACGCTGGAAGTGATTGACCGCGCCTACATCATGCACAGCGGGCAGGTGCTGATGCAGGGCGTGCCGGAAGAGATTGTGGCGCATGAAGACGTGCGCCGTGTGTATCTGGGCGAGAGCTTCTCGCTCTAACGCCGCCCTTTTATCACCAGTTGTGGCGGGGCCATCTCCGGCACAGGCGGTGCGGGCTCCAGTTCAATGGGCGGCACAGGCAGGCGGGCAGCATCGGCCCTGGGCTTCTGCTTCACCACCTCTACCGGAATAACCACTTTTTCCATCGGCGGCTTATAGTGCGTCATGTACCACATGATGCTGCCGTAAGCGGCCAGCAGCACCAGCAGGATCGCGACTTTGGCCCGCCACTTGTGGCGCATTTTGGGCATGTTGACGGGCGGGCTGGATCTTAAAAGCATGGCATCCTGTCTGGCTTGCAACTCTGTCTTGTGTTGTATGCGCCAGCTTTCCGGCTCAGCAACCCCGAAAGAGACGGTTTTTTCAGAGTCTGCCCTCAACGCGGCCGCTATAACGCCAGAATAGTCCCGTTGGTTCCTATATTAAAACTGTCACAAAGCCGTAGACAGACGCCCGCTAACCATGCCCAAATACAGGCAGGCATGAGGGAGTCATCCCCGTGCCTGACGAGTTAAGCCGCCTGCGCCTGAGAGAGGGCTGCATCTGTTACGGCTCCGCGCTCAGGCAAAGACGGTCCTGCTCTTAACCAGCGAGGAACGACGTCCGATGCATATTCATGTTTCCGGTAAACAGATTGCTCTGTCCGATGCGCTCAAGCACCGGGTCAATGCTCACCTGGGCGGCCTTGCAGAACGATATTTTGACAAGGCGCTGGAAGCCAATGTGACTTTCAGTAAAGCCCGTTCCTTCTTCACCTGTGATATCAACGTGCATGCAGGCCGTGGCCTGACCCTGCGCGGTGAGGGCGAGGCCGCAGACGCGAACGCCGCGTTTGATGACGCTGCCGAGCATATTGCCAAACGCCTCCGCCGCTACCATCGCCGCGTCACCTCCCACGCCCGCGCCACCAAGACAGCCGAGGCCCCGCCAGAAACCGGGCGGTCCTATGTGCTCAAATCCAGCCCACCCGCTGCAAACGGCAAAGCCCAGCAGGACAATGGTGTGGACCATGAGGCTACGGCAGAAGCCGAAACCTACGCCGCCATTATTGCGGAACACACCACCGACATTCCGACCCTGAGCGTGAGTGAGGCCGTCATGCGGCTGGATCTCGCCGCGTGCAGCATCCTGCTGTTCCGTAACCGCAAAAACCAGCAGATCAATCTGGTTTACCGGCGGGATGACGGGAATATCGGCTGGGTGGATACGGGGCCGTCCTGAAGGACGTCCTCACCCTTTTGCTCAAAAAAATGCCCTGCCACACGACGGAAATTTTCTCCCGGATGTGGCAGGGTTTTTCATAAGCTGGTCTTGCCCGAAGGCTTACTGAAGGCTGGCTGGCACCATGTCGTGCTGGAGGATAACCCCCCACGCGGTTTCCAGATCATCCACCACCGCCAGCGGTGAGCCATCGGCAGCGTGAATGGCGCAGCCTTCCTCGCCATCTTCTGTCAGAGCCGGGCGCACATAGGCGACATTGGCAACCCCCAGAGACCGAAACTGATTTTCGGAAAGCTGATGGACATCCAACGGTTTATCCGACTCATCGGGCATAAGAACAACACGTCCGTTCCGGGTCGTGACTCTCATGGTGTCTCCTTTCCGTATCTATAACGCCAACGCAGGCTGGCGGGGAAAGATCCCCACCCGTCCTGAGCCGGGCTTTTCAGTCCTCCACCACCGTATGCAACATACGGGAGGTGCGCGGCTTCAGCCCGCTGGCCGAGGCTGCTGCACTTTTCGGGGTGCCGGGCTGCATGATCTCAATCCGCTTGACGCGCACTTCCGGCTGCGGGCGGAACAGATCAATATGCAGCAGGCCATTATCCAGCCAGGCCCCACCAATCTCTATCCCCTCAGCCAGCACAAACGCCTTCTGGAACTGGCGGGAGGCAATGCCGCGATGCAGATAGACATGCTCTTCACCGTCTTCCACCTGCCGGCCACGGATCACCAGTTGATTGTCTTCCTGCGTAATCTGGAGGTCATCCATCCGGAACCCGGCGACCGCCAGCGTAATCCGGAGCCCGTTGGGGGCAATCTGTTCAATATTATAGGGTGGGTACCCATCCCCGTTCCCCTTGCTGGCCCGTTCGAGCATCTGCTCGAGATGGTCAAAACCTAGGAACATGGGTGAACCGAATACTCTGCCAGACATAAAGCCTCCCCTTTCTGAGCGAGACAGAAACCGGACCCTTCATGGCACCCGGCTTTCCTCACGATATGGGAGATACCCGGCCAAACGCAAGACTGCACGGAAGCCCACGCATGCCTGAAACAGCCACTCCGGCGGGTTTGCACCCCATAACAGAGGCCGAGTGCGGCATATTTCCCACGGTTTTTGTGTCATCAGCGCCATCTCCCTCTGGCGCAGGCGGGCGCGGGAGGTTAAATCGGGCGTATGACAGACGCAGCCATGACAGATGCAGCTTTTTCCGCTGCGGCGGCAGATGCCGCTCCTATGCCCATTCTCATTGCCCCGCATGCCGTGCTGCGGCGCAAGACGCGTGAGGTAAAACCGGAAGATATGGCGGACATCCGCCGGGTTCTGCCCAGCATGTTTTCCGCCATGTATGCCGCCCCCGGCATCGGGCTGGCCGCCCCGCAGGTGGGCCTCGGCCTGCGTTTTGCGCTGGTTGATCTGGGTGAAGAAGACGCCCGCGAGCCGATCGTGATGATCAACCCCGAAGTGATTGCCGAGACGGAAACACTGGCCGCGCGGGAGGAAGGCTGCCTTTCCCTGCCCAACCAGTATGCCGAAGTCACCCGCCCGGAAAAGGTGCGCGTGCAGTGGCGCACTGTGGATGGCGATGTGATGGAGCGTGAAGTGGACGGCCTGCTGGCCACCTGCATGCAGCATGAAATTGACCATCTGGAAGGCATCCTGTTTGTGGATCACCTCTCCGTGCTGCGCCGCAATATGATCCTGCGGCGGCTGGCCAAGGAACAGAAGCGGAAATAAGCCGGAGGGCTGGATACCATGCGCCTTATCTTTATGGGCACACCGGATTTTGCGGTGCCTGCCCTGCACGCCCTCCATGCCGCAGGGCACGAGATTGTCGCCGTGTATTCCCAGCCCCCGCGCCCGGCTGGCCGGGGCAAGGCGCTGCGGGCCTCGCCCGTGCAGCAGGCGGCGGAAGCCCTCGGCCTGCCGGTGCGCCACCCCGAAAAGCTGCGTAAAAATGAGGAAGAATGGGCCGCCTTTGCTGCCCTTGAGGCCGATGCCGCCATTGTGGCCGCCTATGGTCTCATTCTGCCACAGGTCATGCTGGACGCGCCGCGCCTTGGCTGCCTGAACATCCATGCCAGCCTGCTGCCTCGCTGGCGTGGGGCCTCCCCCATTCAGAGCTCCATTCTGGCGGGCGATACGGAAAGCGGTGTGACCATCATGCAGATGGAAGCGGGCCTTGATACTGGTCCCATGCTGCTGCGTGAGGCCGTGTCCATTACGTCTGAGACCACCGCCACCAGCCTGCATGACGCGCTAAGTGCTATTGGCGGGCAACTGGCCGTGCGCGTGCTGGCCGAACGCCCCGCCCCCACGCCGCAGCCGGAAGAAGGCGTAACCTACGCCCCGATGCTGACGCGTGAAGATGGCCGTCTGGACTGGTCCCAGTCCGCCGCAGCGCTCGACCTGCGCATTCGTGCCCTCACCCCCTGGCCCGGCACCTTTACCGTACAGGCCGATGGCACCGTGCTGAAAATTGGTGCGGCTACCCCGCTGCCCGACCGCAAGCACACCGCTACCCCCGGCACCGCGCTGGATGATGCTCTGACCATTGCATGTGGAGACGGCGCCCTCCGCCTGACCCGCCTGCAAAAGCCAGGTCGTGGCATGATGGACGCCGATGCCTTCCTGCGCGGCCAGCCCATGCCCGCAGGCACGCGCCTGTATCACACGCCGCCAGCCGCACCCGACGCCGAATGACCGAGCTGCCGTCGTTTCTCTCCGAACCCTCGCCCGTTTTTCCGTCTGATCCGCATAAGGATGCCCAGACTGATCAGGCGTTTCAGCGCTGGGCCGTTAAAATCGAATATGACGGCACCGGTCTGGTCGGCTGGCAGAAGCAGAGTGTGGGCACTTCCGTGCAGGGTCTTCTGGAAGCTGCCGCCACGCGGATGGCCAATGGGCGGCGCGTTTCCAGCATTACAGCCGGGCGGACGGATGCCGGCGTGCATGCCACAGGGCAGGTCGCGCATCTGGACTTCCCCGCAGATATGAACCTGGCCCCCCATATCGTCCGTGACGGCCTGAGCTACCATCTGAAGCCCCATCCCGTGGCCGTGCTTCAGGCCGCGCTGGTCACGGAAAAATGGAGCGCACGGTTTTCCGCTACATGGCGTTCCTACCTCTACCGCATTATCAACCGGCCCTCACCGCCTGCTCTTGGGGCCACCCATATGTGGCATGTGCGCGCCCGCCTAAATCTGGACCGGATGCGGCATGGTGCGGACAGGCTGGTGGGCACGCATGATTTTACGTCCTTCCGGGCTGCGGCCTGTCAGGCCAGAAACCCGGTCCGCACGCTGGACAGCCTGACGGTGGAGCGTGTGGGCGAGGAAGTGCATATCCGCACCCGCGCGCGGTCCTTTCTGCACCATCAGGTGCGGAACATGGTGGGCACGCTGGTTCTTGTTGGCAGAGAACGCTGGGACCCGGAGCGCATCACCGCAGCGCTGGACGCCCGCTCCCGCACCGCCGGAGGCCCGACCGCCCCGGCAGAAGGCCTGTATCTGACCGGCGTGGGCTATAATCCTGATCCGTTTGCGAACCCGCCAGCCTCATACTAACGCTGGCACTGGCACTGGCACTGGCACTGGCACTGGCACTGGCACTGGCACTGGCACTCTGCAGAACATTACTTCCGGCAGTCGTCAAACCAGCCCCGCGCGCTTAATCTGACGCGACCGCTGTTTCAGAATTTCCGTGTATTCCGCCTGAATTTCTCGAACCAAGCGGGCCACAGGCAGAGCGCGGGCCAGCGGTGCCCCCTGCCCGGCCCAGTGTGCGCCAAAGCCTGCCTCCCCGTGGGTTCGGGCCGCTTTGGCCAGAGCCTTCCCGGCATCATACGCAATGGGGTAATCCGGGCAAGGCGGTGCATCGGGGCGATCAGCCAACGCAGTAAACCGGTTGGATAGCCCTCGCGCGGGCCGACCGGAAATCAGGCTGACCATGCGGGTATGAAAAGCCGCCTGTCCCATCAGAGCTTTTCGATACGCCTCATCCAACCCCGTTTCCGGGCAAAGCAGAAATGCCGTGCCCATTTGCGCCGCCACGGCCCCCAGATCCAGCGCGGCCGCCAGCCCGGCTCCGTCCATAATGCCCCCAGCGGCAATAACCGGCCCATGACACTGGCGGCTGAGAAGACGGACCAGCGGGAACGTGCCCAGCGCATCATCCGGCGCATGCGGGTCAAACATGCCCCGATGCCCTCCGGCCTCGATACCCTGCGCAATCACCGCATCCATCCCGGCAGCTTCCGCCGCCTGCGCCTCGGCGGGGCTGGTGACAGTCGCCAGAAGCACCGCGCCTGTTTGTTTGAGGGCCGTCACACACGCAGCAGGAGGTAGCCCGAAATGGAAGCTGATGACGGGCGATTTGACCTCCAGAAGAAGCGCCTGTATCTCCGGGTCATCCAGAAAACTTGTGTAGGGTGAAGACAGTTTTTCTGGTGCGGTCCCGCCATACTCCGCAAAAAGAGGGTTCAGCCACTCCAGCCAGCGTGCCTCACGCTCTGCATCTGCTCTGGGCGTAGGATGCACGAACAGATTGACGTTGAAGGGCCGGTCAGTCCTGGCCCGAACTTCCGCAATCAGTGCACGCGCCTGCTCGGGCTTTGTCGCCCCCAGCCCCAGTGCGCCCAGCCCACCCGCGTTAGAGACCTCCGCCGCAAGCGATGGCGTGGACACACCGGCCATCGGAGCCTGAAAGACCGGAACTGTCAGGCCGAGTTGTTCAGGAAGGTGCATCTCTCTTCAGTCCGCCGAACGTTGGGCAATAAAATCCGTCAGAGCCTCAACGGCGTGACTGCGGTACCGTTCCTTGTGCCGCAGGCCGAAGAACACGCGCGGGCCAAAGGTCACCGGGGCCGCATGCAGTGTTCTCGCCGCCAGAGCCGGAGCCACCACCAGTGAGGACAGGCCCGCAATCCCCGCTCCGGCTTCCACTGCCGTGCGCACACTCTCGTTGGAGGGCAGCACAAGTGCCTCATGCAGAGTTTCCGGTTTCACGCCAATCTGCCGCAAACAGTCATCCAGCGTGGACCGCGTGCCGGACCCTTGCTCCCGCATAATCCAGCGGGCTTTTTGCAACGCTTTGGCCGTGCAGCTTCGTGCATCAAACGGTGTGGACTGCACCAGCACCAGCTGATCCTGCGCAATGGGCCACTGCGCCAGAACTGGATTGTCCACCTTGCCTTCCACAATCCCAAGATCAGACTGCCCGGCCTGCACATGCGCGGCCACCTGCTGGGTGTTGCCAATTTCCAGCACGATTTCGATATGCGGGAACCGCTCACGGAAGGCCGCCAGCAGCGGCGGCAACCAGTAGGCCGCAATGGTCTGGCTGGCCACCACGCGCAGGGTGCCGCGCTTCAAACCGCTCAGATCATCCAGCATGGCTTCCGCCGCCTGCACACGATCCAGAATAATGCGGGCTTCAGCCAGAAACAGCGTTCCGGCTTCCGTCAGCACAATGCCTCGCCCCACCCGATGAAACAGCCGGACCCCGTGCCGAGCCTCCAGAGCTGCAATGGCCGCCGAAACAGCAGACTGCGTGACATGCAGAGCCCGGGCGGCCTCCGTCATGTGCTCGCGCTCGGCCACACATAAAAAAATACGAAGCTGCTCCAGTGTCATGCCAATCCGCCCCCTGATTCATCATTTTTACTGATTGAAATAAGAAAAACAATGCGTTGGATTGATTGATCTTCTGCGCCTAGATCAAACGGCAGAAGGACATCGAGATGACGAAACCCGCCAATTTTTCCCTGCTGCATACCGCTCGCACTCTCCTGCCGGGCATTGGTTTATGCGTGGCGATTACCGCTGCCGCCTACGCCCTTCAATCAATCGAAGTGCTGTTATTTGGCAAGGCCTGGCTGGAAGCCCTTGTGCTGGCCATTCTATTAGGCACCTGCGTGCGGAGCCTGTGGTCGCCAGACGCCGGCTGGCAGGCGGGCATCTGTTTTAGCGCCCGCACGCTGCTTGAATTTTCCGTGGTCCTGCTTGGCGTGTCCATAAGTGCTGCCAGCGTTGTCTCTCTTGGGCCTGTGCTGCTGGTGGGCATTGCTGCGGTTGTCACCGCTGCCATTCTGGTCAGCTTTGGCATTGGCACGCTGCTGGGCCTGCCGCCCCGCATGGCCCTGCTGGTGGCTTGCGGGAATGCCATTTGCGGGAATTCCGCCATTGCCGCCGTCGCCCCCGTGATCCGGGCAGACGCCAAGGATGTGGCCGCCTCCATCGCCTTTACTGCTGTGCTGGGCGTAGTCGTGGTACTTGGTCTGCCAGTGCTGGGCATTGCGGCGGGTATGACGGGCATCTCCTTTGGTATCTTTGCCGGGRTGACGGTCTATGCCGTGCCGCAGGTTCTGGCCGCCACCTTGCCGCTTGGCACGCTGGCGGTGCAGATGGGCACCGTGGTCAAACTGGTACGGGTACTCATGCTGGGGCCGGTCTGTTTTGCCCTCTCCCTCCTCGCCCCGAAACTGCCGCCGGAAAAGCCTGATGGGAGTGACGTCACAGCCGGGCCTGCCACCCCCAAACGGGCCGGTTTTGCGCAGTTCGTGCCATGGTTCATTCTGGGCTTTCTGGCCCTCATGCTCTGCCGCACCTTCGGGCTGGTGCCTGCCGGATGGATTGCGCCAATCAATCAGGTCGCCACGGTGCTAACCGTCATCTCCATGGCCGCCCTCGGGCTTGGCGTCGATGCCCGAACCGTGACCAAAGCCGGGGGCCGCGTAACAACGGCGGTCGTCCTCTCACTGGCCGGGCTTGGCGTGCTGAGCCTGCTGCTGCTGGATGTCGTGCATCTGCGATAAGACCGGAGAAAAGGTGCTCTTCGCGCTGAGCCTGTGAGCCAGCCTATGATCCGTAACCCAGCACCTCACACCATAAAAAAAAGCCTGTGCAGTCTGAGAGAAAATATCTCAAACCAGCACAGGCTTTCTCGAAACAGAGTGTCACCACTCCGACGCACCAACCGCTCTGTTTAATGAGACGGTTTGACTGCAATCATCGGCTGGAGCAGATCCTGCATCACGATGTAATGCGGCGGCAAAAGTGCTGCGAGGCCATAGAGAACCAGTGTGACAGCCAGAACCGAGACATACAGCAGCAGCGCACGGCTCCGGGTTAGTCCAAGCCCGACGCGGGCCACATACCATTGCAGCCACATCTCATAAATGGAGACGGTGACCATCAGGGAAGCCATGAACCCCGGCTGATGCAGCAGCGGCGGGAATAGCAGGCCCGCCAGAACTGTGGCCACCAGAGAAATGAGCACCACCACCCAGCCGCACCATGTGGCCGCCGTGATGTAGCGCATCCAGAGCGCATCCCGCCCCCATTTATGGGCATAAAACTGGGAGACAACAGCTGGCAGCAGCACTACGCAGAGAGACAGCAGAAGCTTGGTAAAGCCCAGTGCCTTATCCGGCTGCATGGCCGCCTGAAACAGGCCGACCAGCAGCAATGCCAACTGCGGTGCCAGTGCCGCGCCAAAGGAATCCGGCGTGCCCTGAAAGCACGCAATGCCTTCACGCCGCCCACTGGCCAGCAGCAGCATGCCCTGCAAAATTCTGCGACCGTTACCCTGCTTGCCAGAACCCGAACTTGAAATCACGCCATGACCCCTTCCAGAAAGGTCTTGTAAATCACCGTCAATGTTTCCAGATCAGCCAGTGTGGTGTGTTCATCCACCTTATGGATGCTGGCCCCGACAAGCCCAAATTCGGCCACCGGACAATAATTTGCAATAAAGCGGGCGTCAGACGTGCCGCCCCCGGTATCCAGCTTGGGCGTGCGGCCCGTGACAGTCTGCACAGCCTGCACCAGATGGTCCGTCGCCGGCCCCGGTGCCGTGAGGAACGATTCCCCGCTAATCCGCACGCTCACCCGCGCCGTGGGCGCATGCTGGCGGCAGATGGTTTCCAGCCAGCCTTTCAGGCCAGCCCCCGTATGCAGGTCATTAAACCGGATATTCAGCCGGGCTTCCGCCGTTGCCGGAATGAGATTGGTCGCCGTGTTGCCCACATCCATGCTGGTAATTTGCAGGCTGGACGGTTCAAACCACTCGGAGCCATTATCAAGCGGCTTCTCCCGCAGGGCCGTCAGCACACTCAGCAGTTTATGCACCGGGTTATCGGCGCGATGCGGATAGGCCACATGGCCCTGCACGCCCTCAACCACAATATGCGCGTTCAGGCTGCCCCGGCGACCGATCTTGATCATATCACCCATGGCGGCGGGATTGGTCGGCTCACCCACCACGCAATAATCCGGAATCTGGTCTTTCTCCGCCATCCATTCCAGCACCTTGCAGGTGCCGTAGGTGGCGGGGCCTTCTTCATCGCCGGTAATCAGCAGACTAATGGAACCGGGCACACCGCCCTGCTCCACGCATCGCGCCACGGCGGAAACAAACGCGGCAATGCCGCCCTTCATGTCACACGCGCCCCGGCCGAACAGAATGCCGTCAGAAACTTCCGCTGCATACGGCAGATGCGTCCACGCACTCTCCGCACCCGGCGGTACAACATCGGTATGGCCCGCAAAACAGATGTGCGGTCCGGCCGTCCCCAGTCGGGCAAACAGGTTGGGCGTGCGTTCTGCCCCTTCCCCATAAGGAAGAGACACCACGGTAAAGCCCAGCGTCTCCAGCATGGCCGCCAGAGTGTGCTGAGCCGGACCGGGATCGGGCGAGACAGAGGCATGACGGATCAGCGCCTGCGTCACCGCCACCGGGTCTGTCAACTCGGGCAAAAGCCCGGTCTGGGGTCCGGTTGGAAGGGTCTGGTCCGGCGCTGAATATATCATTGCGTGTCTGCCCGAGGTTCCCTCTGCTTAGTCGCGCAGCAGGTCGTTAATGGAAGTCTTGGAGCGTGTACGCTCGTCCACCCGCTTCACAATCACGGCGCAGGCCAGATTGGGGTTCGGGCGGCCATCGGGGCCAACCGGCTTAGAAGACGGCAGCGTGCCCGGCACCACAACGGAGTAGGCCGGAACGCGACCCATGAAGATTTCACCCGTTGCACGGTCCACAATCTTGGTGGACGCGCCGAGGAACACGCCCATGGACAGCACGGAACCGCGCTCCACAATCACGCCTTCCGCCACTTCGGAGCGCGCACCGATAAAGCAGTTATCTTCAATAATGACCGGAGCCGCCTGCAGCGGTTCCAGAACACCGCCAATACCCGCACCGCCGCTGATGTGGCAGTTGCTGCCAATCTGCGCACAGCTGCCAACGGTCGCCCAGGTATCCACCATAGTGCCGCTGCCCACATGGGCGCCCACGTTCACAAAGCTCGGCATCAGCACCGCACCCGGCGCGATGTAGGCTGAGTAACGCACCATAGCACCCGGCACCACGCGGAAACCGGCTTTTTCAAAACGAGCCTGATCCCAGCCCTGAAACTTGACGGGCACCTTATCAAACGCCGGGCCGCCAGCAGCAGCCCCCGGCATGACAACGCTGTCATTCAGACGGAAAGAAAGCAGAACGGCCTTTTTCAGCCATTCATGCACCACCCAGCCATTTTCGCTGGGGGCTGCAACGCGCAGACGCCCGGAATCCAGTGCCTCGAGAGCGGTTTCAATCGCCTTGCGATCGTCACCCGTCGTGGCGGAGGAAATCCGGTCACGAGCTTCCCACAGAGTTTCAATTTGAGCGCGGAGAGTTTCTTCAGTCATGAGACACCGTCAGACAGGATGGAGAAGAGGGCCGGGGCAGCGCCACCGACCGGCAAAAAGAGGAAGGAACCATGCGGACAGGGCACGCTCCTGTCAACGCGCCGGTGCCGGACACCTGCCATCAGCACGGTTCAGAGTCGGGCTCTGATCCACCGTGCGGGCGGCAGGTTTCAAAACGGCAGGATTAGTCCGCGCGGATCAACGTGCCGGAACCAGAGGCCGTAAACAGTTCCAGCAGGCAGGCATGCGGCGTACGGCCATTGATGATGACGGCAGCCCGCGCCCCGGCCTGCACGGCCTGAATGCAGGTTTCCACTTTGGGGATCATGCCGCCGGTAATCACGCCATCTGCAATGGCCTGACGGGCCTGTTCCGCCGTCAGTTCGGGGATCAGGTTGCCGTCTTTATCCAGCACACCGGGCACGTCCGTCAGCATCAGCAGGCGTGTGGCATGCACGGCCCCGGCCACAGCACCGGCTGCGGTATCGGCATTGATGTTATAGGTCGCGCCGTCTTCACCCAGACCAACCGGCGCAATCACCGGAATCAGGCCGGAGCCGGACAGAGCGTAAATCACCCGCGGGTCCACCTTCACCGGTTCACCCACAAAGCCCAGATCCAGCACACGCTCAATCTGGCTGTCCGGGTCACGCACGGTGCGGGCCAGCTTGCGGGCGGTAATCAGCTTGCCGTCCTTGCCGGAAATGCCCACTGCCAGCGCACCGGCCTGACTGATCAGTTCCGCGACTTCCTTATTCACGGAGCCAGCCAGCACCATTTCGATCACATCGACCATGTTGGCATCCGTGACGCGCAGGCCATCCACAAAGGTGGAGCTGATATCCAGACGCTTCAGCATCTGGTTGATCTGCGGGCCACCGCCGTGCACGACAACCGGATTGATCCCGACCAGCTTGAGCAGGGCAATATCCCGCCCGAATGTCAGGGCCAGTTCCGGGTCCCCCATGGCGTGTCCACCATATTTGACCACAATGGTGTCACCCGCATACCGCCGCAGATACGGCAGGGCACTGGCCAGCACTGCGGCTTCATGGTGCAGATCAGGCAATGAGGAAGAAGGGTCGGTCATGGGCTGAAAATCCTGCTCGATAATCCTGCCGGGGGGTTATTGCGGCGGCAGAGCAAACGCCGCAAGTTCTGCGCGCAGCTGCTCAATGCCCAGCCCGGTCTCGCTGCTGGTCACGGAAAGGAAGGGGCACGCCGCAGGGTGGCGTTTGGTCAGAGCCAGAACCTCTTCTTCCTTGCGGGCCAGAGCCGTCGGCTTGACGGCATCACACTTGGTCAGCACCACCTGAAAGCTGACGGCTGCACGGTCCAGCAGCTTCATCACTTCCAGATCATGCGGTTTGACTTCAATGCGCGCATCCAGCAGCAGCATCACCCGCCGCAGGCCGGGGCGGCCACGCAGGTAGTCAAACATCATTTCCTGCCAGTCTTCCTTGACCGACTTCGCCGCCTTGGCAAAGCCGTAGCCCGGCATATCCACCAGCATCAGCCGATGGGCGAGGTCAAAAAAGTTCAGCTGTTTGGTGCGGCCCGGCTGGGAGGACGCACGGGCCAGCGTCTTGCGGCCTGTCAGCGCATTAACCAGCGTGGACTTACCCACGTTGGAACGACCGGCAAACGCAATTTCCGGCAGCGTTTGCGGTGGCAGCTGCCCGAGCTTCTGCGCCCCGAAAATGAAGTCGCACGAACCGGCAAAAAGCCGCCGCCCATCTTCCAGGGCGGCGGCAATCTGCTCGTCATTCGTCAGTTCACGAAAGTCTGTTCCGGCTTCAGGCATCAGCGCTTGCTCACTACGGTCGTCTTGGCATCAGCATTTTTGTCAGCCGCCTTGAAGCGCCCGAGGATGATGAACTGCTGCAGCGCGGTCAGAAGGTTGCTCCACGCATAGTAGATCACCAGACCAACCGGCTGATGCGCCATGAAGAAGGTGAACACCAGCGGGATGAAGGCCATCACCTTCTGCTGTGCCGGGTCCATGTTGGTGGAGCTGGAGCTGATCTTCTGCATCAGGAACATGGTGGCCCCATACAGGATCGGCCATGCGCCAAGCGAGAGGATGGACAGCACCTGTGCCGGGTCAAACGGAATCAGCCCGAACAGGTTGAACACATTCGTCGGGTCGGGTGCGGACAGATCCTTAATCCAGCCAAAGAACGGCGCGTGGCGCATTTCAATGGTGACGTAAAGATCCTTATACAGACACCAGAACACCGGAGCCTGAATGAACAGCGGCAGGAAGCCACCGAACAGGTTCACACCCTCTTCCCGATACAGGCCCATGATATGCTGCTGCATGGCCATGGGGTCGTCTTTGTAGCGGGCGCGGATCTGGTCCACTTTCGGCTTCAGGCGGGCCGTCTTCCACGTCATGCGCATCTGTTTGATGGTCAGCGGCAGGAAGAGCAGCTTCACGATCACGGTAAAGGTCAGCAGAGCCAGACCGAAGTTGCCGATCATCGTGTAGAGCCAGTCCAGCACGAAGAACACCGGGCGCGTCAGGAACGCCAGCCACCCAAAATCCACCGCTTTCCAGAACATAGGCACATGCAGATCGTGCTCATAGCGGTCCAGCAGACGCACTTCCTTCGCACCGGCAAACACATGCGCTTCGGAAGAGGCCGTCTGGCCCGCAGCAACCTGCACCGGAGCGGTAGACGTAAAGCCAACCTGATAGGTGTGCTGAGCAGGCAGATAGGTATAAGCGCCAACAACCTGTGTGCTCTGGTCCGGCAGAACGGCCATCAGCCAGTATTTGTCGGTAATCCCAGCCCAGCCGCCTGTGCCCTGATGGCTCCAGGAGACATTGTCCGGCGGCACGCCATCGTTGCGCAGTGCCTTGTAAGAGCCTTCGTTCAGACGACCATCAATGACGGAAATCGGGCCTTCATGCACCAGCATGCCGCCGGTGGTTTCCGGCGTGTAACCACGATTGACGCGATAGTACGGATACAGCGCCACCGCCTGACCCGTGGCGTTATGCACGCGCTGGGTGACGGTGAACATGAAGTCCTGATCCACCGCCAGAGCGATTTCAAACGTCAGGCCCTGCCCGTTATCCCATGAGAGGGTGACGGGATGGGTCGAATCCAGCTTCGTGTTGTCCGCTTTCCACAGCGTGCGGGAATCGGGCAGACGCACCGAGACATCGGACGGCGCACGCCAGCCGAAATCAATAAAGTCCGGCTTGGAGCCCGTGCCATCTGCCAGAACGCGCACGTCCGGGCTGTCCGGCTTGACGGTTTCCCGATATTTTTTGAGGACCAGATCATCCAGCCGCGCACCGCGCAGATTGATGGAGCCCTGCACGGCGGGCGCATCAATCGCCAGATGCGCATCCGGCCCGTTGGCGTCACTCCCCACATCCCCTGCGGATTGTGTGGATGCTGTGGAAGAAGGCTGCGCAGCACCAGACGGCGGCGCAGAAACACTTTGCGTGGTCTGCTGCGTGACAGGAGCCTTGGGCGCCTGCGGGAAGAAATAATCAAACCCGATGAGAACCGCAGCTGACAGCAGTGTTGCCAGTATCAGACGTCTTGTATCCATTGCTGGCCTGCTGGCCCCCCTGCACGAAACGGAACAGATAATTTAACCGCGAAACACGGAGTCTTCACGGCACTCTGGTTTCCAGCGCAGGATGAGCAGGAATGCAAGCCGGGAAAGCATCTTCCTGCCCTGTAGGACAGGCGGACGTCTTACTTCTGACCGGGCTTTGCGCTCCGGCCAGCCTGAGAAAGACACAGCTGCAAGGCTTTGCGAAAATCTGCCACCAGATCCGCAAAAGAGCGGTTCAGGGTTGCAGCGCGGCCAATCAGAACCAGATCAAGGCCGTTAAGAGGTGTTTCAGTTTCCACAATGCGGACAACCTCGCGCAGCCTGCGGCGGGCGCGGTTGCGGACCACGGAGTTTCCAACTTTTTTTGTCACGGTAAAGCCAATGCGCGGTGCATTGGAGTCGGCGCGCTGAAAAAGCTGGAGCACCAGCCCCCGCACGGGCGCTTTACGCCCACGCGCGGCCAGAAAGAGAAACTCTTTCCGCTTTTTAAGGCGTTGGGAACGAACAGGCTCAGCCACCGCTCCCTCCAGACGCTCACGCTGCTGCATGATGCCCGTAAGCCATAAAAAGCTTAAGCGGAGAGACGCTTACGGCCTTTGGAACGACGGTTGGCGATGATCTTGCGGCCACCAACAGTTGCCATACGTGAGCGGAAACCATGGCGACGCTTGCGGACCAGCCGGGACGGTTGATAAGTGCGCTTCATTGCAGCACTCCCTTCATTGATACAGATATGCAGGCAGCCCAAAGCCACCTGTCTTGAAGGCCCGGCTTATAGTGTTCAGAAAGGAGAACGTCAATCATATCGGCAGAGTCCCGGCACACTCTATGCCGACAAAAGAAGGGCTGGTCCTCCATGAGCACCTCTCAATCCCCCCTCAGCACCGTCCTGCTTCTGTTCTGCCTGCCTCTTTTAGGGGCTTTGGTGGCGGGCCTGCTGGGCCTGTCCTTCCCTGCCGGCCTGCTGCCCGTCGCCCTGACCGCAGGACTTGGGGCCTGGCTGGGAACGCGCTTCCGGCACCCTGCGCCGACTGATTCGGGGCGTATTTCCGCCCGGCAGCCCGCAGAATCGCTCTCTAATGCCCGGTCGGCACCGGTTGCGGCCCCCTCAGCACCTTCCGCGGCTCCTGCTGCGTCCGCGACACCAGCAGTAGCGGAAGCTCCGGTCGGTTCAGCCCCGGTCACGGCCTCGCAACCGCCGTCGGGTCCGGCAGTGCGCCCTCAGACCTCACTCCCCACACCCGACCCTAAACTGCGCCACGATATCCGGAATATTCTCTCACCGGCGATGCTGGCGGCTGAACAGCTCGGCACCAGCACGGACCCGCTGGTGCTCAAAGCCGTCAAAACCATTGACGAGTCTCTGGACCGCGCCCTGCTCCGGCTGAAGCAGAAGCCGCAGTCCTGAGAGGCCTTAATCCGGGCGCTGGATCAGTTCGATCTTGTAGCCGTCCGGATCTTCGACAAACGCGATAATGGAGGTGCCGAATTTGACCGGACCAGCCTCCCGCGTAACCTTACCGCCCCCGGCGCGCACCTTCTCCACCGCAGCCGCCACATCGGGCACGCCAACGGCAAAATGACCAAAGCCGGTGCCGACCTCATAGCCATCATCCTGCCCCCAGTTATAGGTCAGTTCGATTTCGGCCTGTCCGGCAGCATTATCCGCATAGCCAATAAAGACGAGGGTATATTTACCGTCCGGCACTTCACGCCGACGCAATTCATGCATGCCCAGAAGCTTGTAAAAAGCGATACTGTCATCCAGATTTTTCACCCGGACCATGGTGTGCAAGTAACTTGCCATTGCGCAGTCTCTCCTCTGTTTCGCTTTGTTTTTAGCGCGTGAGAGGCTCCGGGGTTACCGCAATCAGGAATAATCCTGCCTGATTGGCCTCGGCCACGCAGGCATCCCGATCTGTCAGCAGGGTATGCCCGGCCTCAAACGCAATACCGCGCAGGCCCGCCAGATGCGCGTTTCGCACGGTGGCGGGACCAATAGTGGGCATGTCCGCCCGCTTATCCTGCCCTGGCTTGAGGAGCTTGACCAGCACCCCGCCCTCGCCCGGCTGCCGACACTCGCCAGCACGGGCCAGCATGCGGTCTGTGCCCTCCATAGCCTCTACAGCCAGTACAAGACCGTTCTGCACCACGCAGCCCTGCCCGATATCCATCCGGCCCAGCGCATGCACAACCTCAATGCCACGGTGAATATCAGCCATCGCCTGTTCATCGGGCACGACTGCGCCCAGAACACCGGGCGGCACAACGGCATGAGACAGAAATTCGTGCGCACCCCGCACACAAAAGCCTTCCTCGCCCAGAATACGGACCAGAGCCGCCAGAAGCCCGTCATCGCCCGCAAACAGCGCCCGGCCAAGTCGGGCCAGAATGCGTGCCCCTTCAGCATCGGGATACAGGCTACGGAGCGAGGGGCGACGAATAGGACCAATCAGCACAAGGTCCGTGCATCCATGCGCCCGCAGAAGGGACAGCATCTGTCCGGCAGCGCCAAGACGTACAAGCTGGTGCGGCCAGGGGTTGATCACCTCTGGCTCTGCAAATCCATCAAATCCAAGAATAAAAACCGGTCGCCCTTCTGCCGCAGCAGCTTCGGCCACGCGTGCCGGAAGCGGACCGCCCCCGGCCAGAATACCAACTGCGCCGGGCTGCGCGTTCACGCGCCCTCGGTTTCCGCCGTGCTGAAATCTCCCCGTGCTACGCGGACAAGGCCGCGCCGGCTAGGAGCATCAATAAACTCAAGAATCTCGCGTACGCGGGGTTCATCCCCAAACTCGCGCCGCATGACTTCAAGACGCGCCGCAAACGGACCATCCTCGGATGCCCCTTTGGGATACAGCGTGAAGAACGCCTTGCGCATCCGGTGGATTTCAGCCGACTGCACACCATTCCGGCGCAGCCAGATCCAGTGCAGGCCGACAAGCCGCGCACGGTTCCCCAGCACGCTGCCGTACGGAATGACATCGGCTTCCACCCCAGCCACGCCGCCAACCAGCGCCGCGTGACCAATCCGCACGAACTGATGAATAGCGGCCGAACCCATGACCCGCGCATCATCCTCAATCGTCACATGGCCGCCCATGACCACGTTGTTGACGATAATCACCCGGTCACCCAGCGTGCAGTCATGCGCAACATGGGCATTGGCCATAATCAGCACATCGTCACCAATGTGCGTCAGCCCGCTCCCTACGGCGGTGCCACGATGAATGGTGACGTGCTCACGCACTACCGTACGGGCACCGACCTCACAGCGGGTCGGCTCACCTTTATATTTGAGATCCTGCGGCGCCATGCCGACGGTGCTGAACGGGAAATAGCGAGATCCCGCGCCAAGGCGCGTATGACCATCCACCACAACGTGGGAAATCAGCTCCACGTTGTCTTCAATCACCACATTCGGGCCAACGGAACACCACGGACCGATAACCACGCCACGCCCAAGCTGAGCCTCTGGTGCAACAATGGCGGTTGGGTGAACACGCGCCCCCCCGTTTTCTCCTACTGCATGCACCAGTTCTACTCCTCTTTCACCTGTCTGCTTCCCGTACGCCACAATAAGCTTGCGAGAACACCTGCCCCAAAAAACGGGCGTTTTCCGGGCAGGTCAGGATATTTAGCAACAATTATCTCAAAAATAACGGGGGGCTCAACCCATGATCATGGCGCTGAACGTTGCTTCCGCAACGGAGACACCATCCACTTTGGCCACACCACGGAACTTCCACACATTGGCGCGGTGGCGTTCCTTCACAACATGGATGCGCAGCTGGTCACCCGGCTCCACAGGCTTGCGGAACTTGGCATTCTCGATTGTCATGAAATAGACAACCTTGCCCTCAAAAGCCTTACCCAGCGTCAGCACGACCAGCGTGGCCGCTGTCTGCGCCATGGCTTCAACAATCAGCACACCGGGCATGACAGGGCGCACAGGGAAATGCCCCGGAAAGAACGGCTCGTTAACCGAGACATTCTTGATACCGGTTGCTTCTTCCCCGAGCCTGATATCCACCATCCGGTCGATGAGCAGGAAAGGATATCTGTGCGGAATCGCTTGCATAATGCGCGTGACGTCAATCGCATCGATTGTCTGAACGTCCTGCTGCGATTCTTGTTTCGTCTCCACGTCCCCTAGACCACCTTTTTCAGCCGGACAGCGCCCGGTATCTGTTCAACCCTTGCCCGAACCGCCTTCTGCCGGTCCAGACGCTTTTTTGGACAGCTTGCGCAACACCGCCACATTCCGGAAAAACTCCCGGAACGGCATGGCAGGACTGCCAATCACATCAGCGCCGCCCTCAACATCAGACATCACGCCGCATTGCGCTCCAATACGCGCCTTGGCCCCAATGCGGATATGCCCAATAAGGCCTGCCTGCGCTGCGACGGTCACATAGTCTTCCAGCACAGTGGAGCCCGAAATACCGGCCTGAGACACCACGATACAACACCGTCCAAGCCGGGCGTTGTGGCCGATCTGAACCAGATTGTCGAGCCGGGAGCCTGCACCAATCACGGTATCATTCACAGAACCGCGATCAATTGTGGTGTTTGCGCCAATCTCAACATCATGCTCAAGCACCACCTGCCCGAGCTGCGGTACCGTCTCAAACCCGTTCGGCCCTACAGCAAAACCGAAGCCATCCTGCCCGATGCGCGCACCCGGCAGAATAATCACCCGTTCACCCAGTGTGGCGTGAGAAAGGGTGACATGGCAGCCAATGCGACAATCTGCCGCCAGCACCACGCCCTCACCCACTACAGCATGAGAATTGATGATGCAGCGCGGGCCAATTTCCGCCCGTGCACCCACCACCACAAACGGGCCGATTTCAGCAGAGGTATCCACCACCGCGCTGGCATCAACCACCGCCAGAGGGTGAATACCCGGCTGTGCCGGTGCCTTGGGGTGAAACAACCGCGCAACACGCGACCATGCCAGATACGGCGTGGAGGAAACCAGTGCAGCTGAGTGCGCCGGAACCTTATCCGCAAAAGCCGGAGCCACAATCACCAGACCGGCTTTTGTGCCTTCCAGAAGATGGGCGTAGCGGCGGTTATCCAGAAAGCTGACATGCTGAGCGCCAGCAACCTGCAAGGGGGCAATGCCGGCATAGCCCTCAGCGGGAAGAGAGCCTTCCCGCGGCGGGACCAGCGTGGCTCCGGCTGCCTCAGCCAGAGCCTGCCCGTCAAACGGACCAGACCGCGTAAAAAACCGGGGGTCAGCAGGCCCGGAAGACGCTGTGGTGCTGGTCATCCTTACTTATGCGCTGCCGGAGCGGCGGCCGGAGCCGCAGGAGCTGCTGCCGGGGCCGGGCCCGTAGCAGGCGCTTCCTGATCCGCATCTGCCGTGGTCGGCATCTTACCGGATTTTGCCAGCACTTCCGGGTCCACATTGGCATCCGGAATAAACACGGACGGCAGCACGCCGTTCAACTGCTTGGCGACTTCGTTGGTAATATCCTGCCCGTCCACATGCAGAGCGACCTGCTCGCTATGCAGCACGAGGTTCATCCCGTGGGAGGCGGCAACTTTCTGGATCACCTGAACCAGCTCACGCTCGATCTGGCCCAGAGAAACCTGAGCGGCTTCCTGAATGATGCGGTTGCGATTACGGAAATCGCGCTGCGCCTTCATCACGCGGTTCTGCAGGCTGCGTTCACGGTTCTGAATCTGGTCAGACGTCATGGACTTGGCCTGAGCCTGCAGGTTCTGCTGCTCATCCCGCCAGCCAGCCTGCTCTTTCTGCAGGTCCTGTGCCAGCGCATCACGACGGCCACCCAGCGTGCGTTCCACCTGCATGGCTGCACTGGACTGACGCATGACACCGGAAACACTGATCACACCAATAACGGTTGCCGGCGGAGCAACGCTCTTGGGCAGATCCTGCATGGAGGGAATGGGCGGCAGCGGCAGAACCGGCGGGGTCTGCTGCTGGTCTGCTTCGCTGCTGTCAGCCGGGGCGGCAGGCAGCGGAACCGGGGACGGTGCCCGGCGCTGGGTGTGAGCAGCCGGAGGCGCAGGCTGCTGGGCAGCCTTAGGCACAAACCAGCCACCGCCCCCAGCGTTCTGAGCCATGGCAGACGGTGCCAGCGCAACGGAAATTGACAGGAGAGCCGCAGAAAGAGCGGCTGTTCTGTTAAACTTGGGCATCATTACCTCAGAATTGCTGGCCGAAGCCAAAGCGAAGGAGCTGTGTCCGGTCATTGTGACTGCGCATGACAGGCACACCCAGATCGATATTCAGCAAGCCAAACGGGCTCTTCCAGGAGAAGCCCGCACCCGCACTTACACGCGGCCGGAGTGTGTTACCGCTGACATCAGGCTTGTCGGTATAAGGATTGATAATATTCCGCCGCACACGCAAACCGGCAACACTCCCGGAGTCAACAAAGGCACGTCCTTTTACACCCATGTCAGACAGGAACGGGATCGGGAAGTTCAACTGGGCAGACGCAGTATACATGAAGCGGCCACCAAGCAGATCTTCCGAGGAGTGGCCGTAGTAACCGATACTACGCGGCCCGGCGCCACCGTCCAGGAAGCCTCGCAGGTTGTTACCGCCCAGATAGAAGTTATCAATGATACTGCTCTTACCATTGCCCCAGTCTGTCATGTACCCCATGCCAGCCCGGAGGGCGACCGTCCACTCATGGCTATTGGTCAGGTCATCCAGCGGAATATAGTACGCGCCATTCACCTTACCACGCAGATACCGGGTATCCCCCCCCAGACCGGCAAAATCACCACCGACGGAAACCATGTAACCGCTATGCGGCGCCATGTGGTTGTCTCGCGTATCATAAACCAGGTTGGTGCTCAGCTGAGACAGCGTCGTCGCGCCTTTGTTGTCGAGAACATACCACGAGGACTCATCCCACGTGTTCCCGACGTTACGGCGCATCAGCGTATAACTCCAGGACTGAGACAGATAGCGGTTATAGGCATACCCCATACGCAGGGTCAGACCATACCGGCTTTCAGAATAGTTCTGATAGGTCTGGTATTTGTTCTCAATCCCGTACAGATCGATCCCCGCCACCATGTTCCGGCTCAGGAAGGCCGGATCAGTCACTGAGAAGTCAGCCTGTTTCTGCCACATGGACATGGTGCCAGACAGACCGGCATCCACACCCGTGCCCAGCAGGTTATGCTGTTTGAGGCCAATGTTACCCAGCACACCAACGTCGGTCGAGTAACCACCACCCAGCGAGAATTCACCCGTCGGCTTTTCCGTCACGTTGACGGAAACGTTCGTGCGGTCCTGCGTGGACCCCTGATTTTCATCCAGCGAGACGCTTTTGAAGAATCCGAGATCTTCCAGACTCTGCTTGGCGTATTTCTTGTAGCTCGGGGTGTACGGGTCCCCTTCTGCAAACGGCAGCTGGCGACGGATAACGTTATCCTGCGTGACGGTGTTCCCGTTCACGTCAATCCGCTCAATATACCGGCGCGGGCCTTCGCTCACATCAAACAGCAGATTGACGGTGTGCTTTTCCGGGTTACGCGCAATTTCCGGACGTACCATAGCGAACGGATGGCCCTGAGCCTGAAGGATTTCCTCCATGTCCGTGGCATTATCCTGCACGGCCTTGCCGTCGTACCACTGGCGGGCAAACAGCTCCACATACTTACGCAGGGACTTCGCCGGGACGTGCCGCAGGCTGGAACGGATATCCACCTTGCCCAGACGGTAGCGAATGCCTTCGTTCATCGTGAAGGTCACGTAGAAGGATTTGCGGTCCGGAGAGAGTTCGCCCGTGGCGTTCTTGATCTCGAAATCCACATAGCCGTTGGCCAGATAGAAACGGCGCAGCAGTTCGGCGTCATACTTCAGGCGGTCGGGGTTGTACTCATCGGACGATGAGAAGAACCGATACCAGGCAGTTTCCTTGGAGGAAACCACGCTCGCCAGACGGGCTTCGGAATACGCTTTATTGCCGACAAAGCTGATCTTGCGGATCAGCGTCTGCGGGCCTTCATTAATCTGGAAGACAACGTCCACGCGGTTATGCGCCAGACGAACAATCTGTGGCGTCACAACGGCAGCGTAACGGGCTTTCTGGGCATAGACGTCCAGAATCTTCTGCCGGTCATCCGCTGTGGTTTCTGCCGAGAACACCGCACGCGGACGCAGAGCGATGACCTTGCGCAGGTCTTCGTCCTTCGCGGCATGATTGCCTTCAAACACAATGCGGTTGACGATCGGGTTTTCGACCAGACGTACGTGAAGGATTCCCCCCTCGCGCCGCATGGTCACATCCTTGAAGAGCCCTGTGGCGTAGAGCGTCTTCAAAGAGCGGTCCAGATCGTCCTGACTGAACGAATCTCCCGGACGCACCACCATGTAGGACAGCACGGTATTAGTCTCGATACGGGTATTCCCGGAGACCGTAATATCTTCAATCACCCCACCGGAATGACCGGCCAGAGTGGATGTGGATGCCGAGAGTCTGGCCTGCCGGGCAGGAGATACGGAGGCTGGTGACTGTGCACCATGATCCGTCGCCGCCGCCCGCGCGCCCTTTCCTTCCACCAGGAAGAAAGGCAGCACGCAGACAGAAACAAAGAGGGCTGAACGCTTACCCGTCAAGATTTGCCATCCTCCATCGGGGGCGTTCCCATCTCAGGAGACCTTCCCCTGTTGTTCTGTCGCCCGCAGGGGGACGTATCCGATATAACCCTTGTCACGCAAGTTCTTCCGTTCCAACCCTGCTGTAATTCAGCTTACGAGCGATGCAATCCACTTAAACAGTCCGAAACCCGACAGGTCATTAAATGTCGAAAACAAGAACAGACCTGCAAGAAGCGCGAAGCCGGCCTGAAAGCTGATTTCCTGAATCCGCTTTGAAACCGGACGCCCCCGTACAGCCTCTATGGCATAAAAAACGAGGCGTCCGCCATCAAGAAGCGGCACCGGGAACAAATTTATTAGCCCCAGATTGACAGAAAGCAAAGCCATGAACGAAAGCAGGCTGGCAAAACCATACTGAGCCACCTGCCCCGACAGCTGCGCGATCTTGAGCGGGCCGCCCAGATCCTTGGCTGTATGGCGGCCAGTCAGAATTTGCCACACGCCGTCGAGCGTCTGCACGGACGTTGTCCATGTGGCCTTCACCCCCGCCACCACAGCACCGGGCACGGAAAGCGGCTTGCCGGCTTCCGTCGCAAACATCACACCAAGCTGGCCATGCGGTGTGGAGGAGGACGACTCCGGGGCCGTCCCGATGGTGACAGGCAGATCCATATCCTGACCGCCGCGCCCGACGGTCAGCGTGGTCTTGGCACCGGCCTCACCCAGAATGGTGGCCTGAGCATCCTGCACTCCCGTCACCTCATGGGTGCCGATTCTGCGGATCACATCGCCAGCCTGCACCCCGGCAGCAGCCGCAGCGCCGCCCGGCTGCACGGCCGCAATTTCGTTCCGTACGATGGGCTGACCAACCGAGGCGAAAATGATGGTGAACAGCAGGATGGCCAGAAGGAAATTGAACACTGGCCCTGCGACAATCACGATCGCCCGGGACCAGACGGATTTATCATGAAAGGTGCGGCCCGGAAGCCACGCGGCCTTCTGCTCCGGTGTGGCATCTTCCGGGTCTTCAAACCCATGCGGGCGGACGTAACCGCCCAGCGGGATGGGGCAGATGCGCCATTCCGTGCCGCTGCGGTCATGCCAGCGGAACAGAGCGGGGCCAAAGCCCAGAGAGAACACTTCCACATGCACCCCCCGCCAGCGCGCCGCCAGATAGTGCCCCAGCTCGTGAATGCTCACGAGCACGCCAAGCACAAAGGCGAAGGAGATGAGTGTACGGAGGTATTCGTGTATCATGATAATCCGAATATCGGCTCAGAGAGCTGTTTTCTCAAGCGGCCAGGGCGAGAGTATGGCTACGGGCCGCCTTGCGGGCTTCGGCATCCCAGTGCAGCACGGCTTCCAGCGTGTCTGCCGGGGGCGCACCCAGAGCAGTCATGGTCTGCTCGACCACGCGGGCAATGTCCAGAAAGCCAATCTGTTCCTTCAGGAAGGCTTCAACCGCAATTTCATTGGCAGCGGACAGAATGGCCGGCGCAGCCCCCCCGCTCCGCAGAGCCTCGCGCGCCAGACGCAGGGCCGGGAACCGCACCATGTCCGGCGCACTGAATTCCAGCGTTGCAAACGCGGCCAGATCCAGATGGCTGGAGGTCGTGCTCATGCGCTTCGGCCAGGCCAGCGTGTGGGCGATGGGGATGCGCATGTCGGCTGAACCCATCTGCGCAATCAGGCTGCCATCCGTGTACTGCACCAGCCCGTGCACCACGGACTGCGGGTGCACCAGCACATCAATGCGGTCTTCCGGCAGATCGAAAATGCGGGCCGCCTCAATAATTTCCAGCCCCTTGTTGAACATGGTCGCGGAATCAATGCTGATTTTGGCACCCATGCTCCAGGTCGGGTGCTTCAACGCCTGCGCGGGCGTTGCGGCTTCCATTTCTTCCATGCTGGATTTACGGAACGGGCCACCGGAGGCCGTCAGGATGATTTTGGCAACCTGATCCGCCTGCTTGTCGGCCATGGCCTGCGCCACCGCATTATGTTCGGAATCCACAGGCAGCAGCGTAGCCCCGGCGTCTGCCACGGCGCGCAGCATGACATCGCCCGCACATACCAGTGCTTCCTTGTTCGCGAGCGCGATGGACTTGCCGTTTTTGACCGCCGCCAGCGTCGGCTCCAGTCCGGCTGCACCTGTAATGGCCGCCATGGTCCAGTCCGCCGGCAAGCCAGCCGCTGCAATCACAGCCTCACGCCCGCAGGCAACTTCGGTGCCGCTGCCAGCCAGCAGGGTGCGCAGCTCTTCAAACGCTTTTTCATCCGCCACAACGGCCAGTTCGGCTTTCAGGCTTTTGGCCTGCTCTGCCAGCTTTGCCGCATTGCTGCCGCCCACCAGCGCCCGTACCCGGAACTGGTCACGCGCCTGCTCCAGCAGATCCACGGTTGAACAGCCAATGCTGCCTGTGCTTCCCAGAACGGTAACGGTTCTCATTGCGCTTTCTTTCAAACCAGATGAAGGCGGTCTGCCCCCACAGGGCCGTGCCGCATGTTGAGACTCACCCCGGCAGTTTTCCTGCCAGAAACGCGAAAACAGCGTGTGCGCCCGCCGTCCAGAACGGTGCCGGAGACGCCACACACAAAGACACCAGAGCCGCCGCAGGTGCCGCAACAACCAGACCATCAAACCGGTCCAGCAGCCCGCCATGCCCCGGCAGCAGAGTGCCGGAATCCTTCACGCCCAGCGCGCGCTTCATAGCGCTTTCCGCCAGATCACCCGCCTGCGCCACAACACCCAGAACAGCGCCCCAGAACGCGGCGGTTGCCACGCCACCCTGCCCGGAGAGGGCTGCAATCAGGCAGCCGCACAGCACAGCACCCACAAGGCCACCCAATGAACCAGACCATGTTTTTCCGGGAGAAATGCGCGGGGCCAGCTTGGGGCCGCCAAACAACCGGCCCGTCAGATAAGCCGTGCTGTCACTCGCCACCACAACCGCGACGACAAACAGCACCGGCCACACACTCTCCAGCCGCAGCCAGACAAGGGCCGTGCCCGCCAGCACAATCACGCACATGACGGCACATAACTGCGCGCCGAAGACAAAAGAACTCAGGCAGAAAATCGGAAAAGCTTCCCATCGGCCCGTAACTGCCGCCAGACCGGCCCCGATGGCCCACAGCACATAAATGCTGCCGCGCCATGATTTGGGGGACAAGCCAAACAGAATAGCCGCTTCCGCCGCCATACCGCCCATTACACCCAGAATGAGGATGTCATACAGCAGGCCGCCCATGCCAATGCACAGCCCCGCCACCAGAACCAGCACACAGGCAGACATCAGGCGGGTGCGCAGGTCTCTCCAGGCAGAAGCGTCAGGCTGCGTCATGATGCAGAAGGCCTTGTGCCAAACCGGCGTTCCCGGCGGGCATAGGCCTCCAGCACGGTTGCAAAATGCCCTTCATTGAAGTCAGGCCAGAAAATATCCAGAAAAACGAGTTCCGCGTAGGCGCTCTGCCACAGCAGGAAGTTGGACAGCCGGAACTCTCCACTGGTCCGCACCACCACATCCGGGTCTGGCACGCCAGCGGTCCACAGCTTGTCCGCAAACAGGGTTTCGTTAATCTCTTCGGGCTTCAGATCGCCCTGCTGCACGGACTGCGCCAGACGACGCGCCGCCTGCACAATATCGCCGCGGCCGCCGTAAGAGAGTGCCAGCAGCAAGGTCAGGCGACCGTTATTGCGCGTGAGCGTTTCCGCCCGCGCCAGCTCTTCCCGCAGGCTGACGTCAAACCGCGCCAGATCGCCAATAAAGCGAATGCGCACGCCTTCGCGGTGCAGTTCCGCCACCTTATGCCGCAGATAATAGCGCAGCAGACTGGTCAGATCCGCAACCTCGGCAGGCTCGCGGGACCAGTTTTCGGAAGAAAACGCATACAGCGTGAGATACTTTACGCCACGATGCATGGCCGCACGCAGGCAGCGGGAGACAGCTTCCGCCCCCGCTTTATGTCCGGCCAGACGCGGCAGACCTCTCTCCAGCGCCCAGCGCCCGTTGCCATCCATAATGACGGCAACATGCGCGGGGACGACAGATTTCCTGTCTACAGTCCCGGATGATTTTGTTGGCACGGCTTCACCACCACGGGCCAGAGAGAGGAATCCCGACGCCACTGGCGTCAGACCTGCTTAATCTCGCGGTCTTTTTCAGCCAGCATGTCATCAATTTTTTTCACATACTGGTCCGTGAGCTTCTGAATGGCGTCAGACCACGTTTTGACGTCATCCTGACTGATCTCACTCTTCTTCTCAAACCCCTTGGCCTTGTCCATGCCATCACGACGCACGCCACGGGCGGCAATCTTGGCCCCTTCGGCATAGCGGGCGGCAGCCTTAGCCAGTTCATGGCGGCGCTCTTCCGTCAGCTGCGGAATCGGCACGCGGATCAGCTGGCCGTCGGACGCCGGGTTCAGGCCCAGCCCGGAATCACGAATGGCGCGCTCAACAGCACCCACCAGCACGCGGTCCCACACCTGTACGGTAATCATCCGTGCTTCCGGCACGGCAATGGAGGCAACCTGCGTCAGCGGCACTTCACCGCCATAGGCTTCCACGCGCACCGGCTCCAGCAGGGCCGGGCTGGCGCGGCCAGAACGCAGGCCGGCAAAGTCACGACGCAGGCTTTCCAGAGCGCCATCCATGCGGCGCGTCAGGTCTTCCAGAAGGGCATTCAGATCAGACACGGTCTCTCTCCCGTTTCCCGACGGACCCGCACAGGTCCGTCTCATCACTCTCAACAACAGGGTCCGGCGGCAGAACGCCGCGGACACAATAGTCCGTTGGTTTTACGCGGTTTCGATAATCCGCGTGTAAGGGCCTTCTTCACGCATCACGCGCGGGAAAGACCCCGGCTCACCAATGTTGAACACAACAATCGGCAGACGATTTTCACGCGCCAGACTGATGGCTGCGGCATCCATCACGTTCAGCTGTTTGGACAGCACATCCATATAGGTCAGCTGCTCATACCGCACGGCGGACGGGTCACGCTTGGGGTCAGCCGAATACACGCCGTCCACCTGCGTGCCTTTCAGCAGCACATCACATTCCATTTCCGCAGCACGCAGAGCGGCGGCGGTATCGGTGGTGAAGAAGGGGTTGCCGGTGCCAGCCGCAAAAATTACCACCCGGCCTTTTTCCATATGCCGCACGGCGCGGCGGCGGATATAGGGCTCAGCAATGGCGGACATCGCAATGGCGGACATCACCCGTGTGGGGAGCTCCTGCCCTTCCAGCGCGTTCTGCAGCAGCAGAGCGTTAATTACGGTCGCCAGCATCCCGGCGTAATCGCCCTGGGCACGGTCCATGCCTTTGGCTGCTGCGGCCAGACCGCGGAAGATGTTGCCACCGCCCACAACCAGGCAGACTTCCCACCCGCTGCGCACAACCTCGGCAACATCAGCGGCAATACGCTCAACCGTCTGCTGATCGACGCCATAAGCGCCTGACCCCATCAGGGCCTCGCCGGAAACTTTGAGCAATACGCGTTTACGGGGTGGCATCTCGCCAGTGGAAGCAGTCATTGGCCCTCAATCACGCAGATCGTCTGAAAAAGGCCCTGCCCCCCATGCAGGGGCAGGACAAGTCGCCCCTCTCTTATCCTTCATGACGCAAGGCCACAAGCGGTGAGGGTCGCCTTATGGCACATCATCCAGACCAATGGCCCGCAGACGGGCGCGCTCTTCATCCCAGCCGGAGCGCTCTTTTACATTCAGAAACAGGTGGCACGGGCGCTCCAGCAGACCGGAAAGCTGTTTACGCGCACGCTCGCCAATCTGGCGGATTTTCTGCCCGCGTTCGCCAATCAGAATCGCCTTGTGCCCTGTCCGCCCCACATAAATGGTGGCGTCAATCCGCACGGAGCCGTCCGGCCGTTCCTTGTAGCTTTCCGTCTCCACTGTCGTGCCATACGGCACTTCCTCATGCGTTTGCAGGAAGATCTGCTCACGCACCAGTTCGGCAGCCAGAAGACGGTCCGGCAGATCGGTCAGATCATCTTCCGGGTAGAGATACGGGCCTTCCGGCAGGCTGGCGGCCAGACGGTCCAGCAGATCTTCCACCCCGCTGCCGGAGCGGGCGCTGACCATAAAGACATGCTCCACCGTCAGCTTTTTGGTAATTTCCTGCGTGAGCGGCAGCAGTCGTTCGGGTGAGACCAGATCGGTCTTGTTCAGCACCAGCCAGACCTTGCGGCCTGTGGTGGCCAGACGTTCGATAATGCTGCTCACCGCATCTGTCAGGCCGGAGCGCGCATCCACCAGCAGCAGCGTGATGTCCGCATCTTCCGCCCCGCTCCATGCGGCTGCCACCATAGCGCGATCCAGCATGCGGCGCGGCTGGAAAATTCCGGGGGTATCCACCAGCAGAATCTGCGTGGTGCCGCGCATCAGAATCCCCAGCACACGGGCGCGGGTCGTCTGCGCCTTCGGGCTGACAATGGAGAGCTTAGCCCCCGCCATTTTGTTCAGCAGCGTGGATTTACCGGCGTTCGGCGCCCCCACCAGAGCGGCAAACCCGCAGCGTGTCGTCTCACCCATGTTGCGGGCCTCCAAGTTGTTCAAGCAGATCCGCTGCTGCGGCACTCTCGGCGGCCCGCTTGCTTCCGGCCCGCCCTTCTCCACTCCGGCCACCAGCGGTAACCTGCACCACAAACAAGGGCGCGTGAGAGGGGCCATCGGCCCCGATTGTCTTATAGACCGGCAGGCTCTGCCCCCGGCCCAGAACCCATTCCTGCAAGGCCGTCTTTGGGTCCTTCGGCGGGCGGGCCTGCGCATCCAGCAGCGGCTTCCATGCCGTGCGGACAATGTTCCGCGCCGGGCCCAGCCCGCCATCCAGGAACACCGCGCCCAGCACGGCTTCCAGCGCATCGGCCACCACATTGGCGGTGCTCTGCACCCCAACGCGGGCTTCATGCGTTGCGACAGCCAGACTGGCGGGCAGATCAATCCGCTCGGCAATTTCAGCCAGCGTTGTGCGGGAGACCAGATGCGCCAGACGGGAACCCAGCGCGCCTTCCTGCTCCGCCGGATAGCGTTCCAGCAGCCATTCCGCCATCAGCAGACCCAGCACGCGGTCCCCGATAAATTCCAGACGCTCATTGGAGCCCATGCCCCGCGCTTTTTGCGGACGCCGCCGGCCGCCTGCGTTCTGATGCGCAGCAGAGCGATGCGTCAGCGCTTCATGCAACAGAGCCGGGTTACTAAACTGATAATCCAGCCGATCCTGCAAGGCTATGGCGGCGGAGGCTTCTCCGGCGAAGAGTGCGGGGCGCTTCACGTGATGCTCCGGAAAATACGAGCCCAGCGGATTTCCACCGGCCAGTACCAGATCTGCCAGAACGGATGCGCGGACTCTACGGAGAAGAACACCCGTGACGCATGGCCAACCAGATTTTCCATCGGCACAAAACCAAGGTCTTTCGGGCCATCGCCCATAAAGCGGCTGTCCGCACTGTCATCCCGGTTATCGCCCATGGCGAAGAAGTAGCCCGGCGGCACAACGTAATCCGGCGTATTGTTCTGTGCGCCATCATCCATCAGCTTGAGCACCTGATGCGCCACGACGCCCTTGCCCCCACTGGCGGGCAACTGCTCATCACAGGCCTCACCTTCCATCGGCACGTGGGATTCATCCAGTGCGGTATAGGGATGCGGGGCGAGGCACGGCACCATCTGGTCGTTCAGATACAGATGGCCTTCCGTCACACGGATATGGTCACCCGGCAGGCCGATAATCCGTTTGACGTAATCAACCGACGTATCTTTGGTAAAACGAAATACAGCCACATCACCCCGATGCGGTTCCGCCCCCCAGATGCGCCCCTGAAACAGGTTGGGCGAGAACGGGAAGGAAAAGCGGGAATAGCCGTAGCTGTATTTGGACACCATGATGTAGTCCCCCACCTGCAGGGTCGGGATCATGGAGCCGGACGGAATCACGAAGCTTTCAAACAGGAAGGTGCGGAACAGCGTAACCACCAGCACCACGCCGATGATGGTTCTCGCATAGTCCAGCACGAGCTGCCCGATGGTTGCCGCCCCCCCTGCGCCTGATGCCGTGGGAGTCTGGTTCGGGTTGGTCATGTCCTGCACCGCCTGTCTGCGTCGTTAGGAAAGAAAAGAAAAATCGGCGGGATCAAGCCGCGCACCCCAAGGGATGTCAAGCGGGACGCCCCGAGATAATCACCTCAGCAAAGGCATACGGATGCTCGTCCGTCATGCTCAGCACCAGATGCGGCACCTGCCCCGCTGGCATGATCTGCTGCAACCGCAGCAACGCCGCCCCGGTCAGCACCAGTGTCGGCTGGCCAGAGGGCAGGTTGGCTACCCCGATCTGGCTCTGCGCCACACCCTGCGCAAACCCGGTCCCCAACGCCTTGGCGCAGGCCTCTTTGGCCGCCCAGCGTTTGGCATAAGCCCCAATCCGGGCCTGCCCGCTCCGGCGGTCCGCCCGCGCACGCTCCGTCGGGGTGAAGACCCTGTTGAGGAAGCGGTCCCCAAACTGTTCGATCACGCGCTCAATCCGGCGCATGTCACACAGATCCACTCCGGCGGCAATCACACTCACGCGCGCGCCCTGTCAGCCTGAGAAATACCCTGCGCAGCCCGAAGGGCGGCAATTACGGAAGACAGATGCCGCAGGTCCCGCACCTCCACATCCACAAGGATTTCCATGAAGTCGAGCTGCCGATGCACAATCTTCAGGTTCACCACCGACGCATCCGCTTTGGACACCGTATTGGTAATGGCGGCCAGCACGGCAGATTCGTTCTCGGCCACAATGGTAATGCGCCCCACCCGCAGCTCTCCGCTGCCGGAGCGGGCCATGGCGTCATAATCCCAGTCCACATCCAGAAAACGTTCCGGCGTGGCGGCAAAGCTTTCCAGCGTCGGGCAGGTGCGTGTGTGAATGGTCACACCCTTGCCGGTCGCAACCACACCCACAATCCGGTCCCCCGGCAGCGCGTGGCAACAGGCGGCAAAATGGACGGCGACACCCGGACCAAGCCCCACCAGCGGAATAGCCCCGCCAGACCGGCCACTGCTGGCCCCACTTGTAGCCCGTGGGCGTGGCCCGGCGGTGCCCAGAACACCCGGCAGGCCAGCCACCATGCGCGGCACACGCGGTGCACGGCGCAGTTCCGGATACGCCGCATGGACAACATCCCGCGCACCGAGATTGTTGTTGCCCACCGACACATACAGATCCTGAAGCGAGTTCTGCTTCAGCGTCTTCAATGTGGTTTCAATAACCTTTTCGGAGCCATCGACCCCTTCCTGACGGAAGGCCTTGGCCAGCGCGGCACGCCCGCTATCCAGATAGGTCTGGCGCTGCTGCGCGGCCACATAACGGCGAATACGCGCCCGTGCCTTGCCGGTGACCACAAACCGCTCCCACGAGGGAGAGGGCGCACCCCCGCGAGCGGTCATGATCTCGACCTGATCCCCATTTTGCAGCTCATGCCGCAGCGGCATCAGGCGGCCATTGATCTTGGCCCCCACGCAGGAATCGCCAATCTGGCTATGCACGGCATAGGCAAAATCAACCGACGTCGCCCCACGCGGCAGCGAGATCAGCTGGCCTTTGGGGGAGAAGCAGAAAACCTGATCCTGATAGAGTTCGAGCTTGGTGTTTTCCAGAAACTCATCCGGCGCGGAGGAGGCTTCCAGAATTTCCAGCAGATCCTGCACCCAGCGCGGCCGACGGAAGCCGGCAATCCCGCCTCCGGCTTCAGGCTCACCTTCCTTATAGGCCCAGTGTGCCGCCACGCCATTTTCGGCAATGTCATGCATGGCCTCGGTGCGGATCTGCACTTCAATCTTCTGGTTACGCGGGGAACGCAGCGTCACCCCGGTATGCAGGCTCTGATATCCGTTGGCCTTGGGAGTGGAGATATAGTCCTTGAAGCGGCCGGCAATAACCGGATAGGCGGCATGAACAGCCCCCAGCGCCATGTAGCAATCCTCGCGCGTATCTACGACCACACGGAACGCCATGATGTCGGACAACTGCTCGAACGCCACATTACGCCGCTGCATCTTCTCCCAGATGGAATAAGGCGATTTTTCCCGACCGGAGACGTGAACGTTCTTCAGTCCGGCTTCTTCACACAGGCGCAGCAGTTCCCGCCGCACCTCTTCAATCACATCGGCCCCCTGCCCGCGCAGATAGTTCAGGCGGGCGCGGATGGTGGCGTCTGCTTCTGGCTCAAGCTGGGCAAAGGAGAGGTTCTGCAGCTCGGTCTTGACCCGATCCATACCGATACGTTCGGCAAGGGGGGCGTAGATATCGAGCGTTTCCCGCGCAATACGCTGGCGGCGGTCCACCCGCTCCACAAAATGCAGCGTGCGCATGTTGTGCAGGCGGTCCGCCAGTTTGACCAGCAGAACGCGGATGTCCTTCGACATCGCCAGCACGAGTTTGCGGAAATTTTCGGCTTGTTTGGTGCGGTCCGACTGGAGTTCCAGCCGGGTCAGCTTGGTGACACCATCCACCAGATCCGCCACCGTGGGGCCAAACTGTGCCCGCAGGTCTTCCTGCGTGATGCCGGTATCTTCAATGGTGTCGTGCAGCAGAGCCGTGAGAATGGAGGGCACGTCCAGCCGGAAGCCAGCCAGAATCATCGCAACCGCCAGCGGGTGCGTTATGTACGGGTCACCATTATCACGAAGCTGGCTCTCATGAGCCTTTTTCGCCACGGCAAAAGCGCGGCGAATACTCTCCAGATCAGCATTGGGCGCGTAACCACGCACAACGTTGATCAGCCGGTCACACGTAATGTCTCCACGCACGGAAGGCTCAGGAGAAACCGGCACGGGGGTGGAGTCCCCCGTTGCAACAGGCAGAAGCGCAGAACCGGCTGAGGAGTCTGCCTCAGACACCAAAGTCCCGGTCCTGTTGTCGCCCCCCGCCTGCGTCACACGCTCTTACCGCCGTGCGCGCCCGCTGAGAGCGGCTTCAATCGCACCGGCATCATCAGAGGCCTCTTCTTCCGGAGAGACTTCCTGCAGACCAAAGATGTTCTGTTCGGTCGGGACCAGATCCTGCACTTCTTCATCCACAGGCTCGGGCTCGGGCTCACGGGCCTGAGAGCGGATCAGATCATTGCGCAGATCGGACAGTTTGACAGTTTCGTCCGCGATTTCGCGCAGGGCGACAACCGGATTCTTGTCATTATCCCGGTCAATGGTAAGCTCTTCCCCGCGGGAAATGTTGCGGGCGCGCTGCGCCGCATACAGCACCAGCTCAAAGCGGTTCGGGACTTTCTCAACGCAGTCTTCGACAGTGACGCGTGCCATTACGAAGAGCCTCCAGGTAATTCAGGTAAAAAATTCAGAAAGAGCATTGTAACGCATCCCCCCACCCCTAGGAAGTCCTTATTCCTGAATCCGGCGGATTTCCTGATCTGCGACATCCGGCAGCAGGTCACCCAGCGTTTTCCCGCTAGAAGGGTGGACCCACTCTGGCGCCACATCCTGGATGGGCAGAAGCACAAAGGCCCGCTCATGCGCACGCGGATGTGGCAGAGTAAGATGCGAATCATTCTGACAAAGGGAGCCGTATGTGATAAGATCAAGATCTAACGTGCGGGCTGCATTTGGTATGGAACGCTCGCGACCGAAGCGTGTTTCTATAGTCTGAAGCGCGTCTAGCAGGGCCTCGGGCCCAATCCTGGCGACCCCCCGAACCACACCATTGATATAAGGAGGCTGACCGGAAGGTGGGACAGGAGCACTTTCATACCAGGCTGACACAGCCTCTATACACAACCCCGGTACGTCTTGCAGCGCAGCGACAACCCGCTGGCATGTCTCACGCGCCGCCTGACCCGCGTAAGGCAGATTTGCCCCTATCGCGATCAGGACGGTTTCTGGCTCATCCGGGGTTTTTGTCAGGCCTGATATAAATGCCATAGCTGATGTATCTTTTTTTTCTGAACACGGGTATAATCCGCCACCCTTACCGTTAAACCCCTGAATGCGATAGATTTTTAACCAACATTCAAAACACCTTATCATCTAATTTAGAGGAAAAAACTCCAATGAATCTCAAAAAAGAAGAGAGGACCTGCCTCTTCATTGATGGCTCCAGCCTTTATTCAACATCCCGCGGTCTGGGGTTTGATGTCGATTATAAAAAGCTGCTGGACTTCTTCACATCCAAAACACACATCATCCGCGCTTATTATTACGCCGCCATTCTGGATACGGAAGACTATTCACCCCTTAAACCGCTGACGGACTGGCTGTCCTACAACGGCTATTTTCTGGTGACCAAACCCGCTCGCGAATTTACCGATTCCACCGGCAAGCGCCGCGTGAAGGGCAATATGGAAATCGAAATTGCCGTGGATATGATGGAAATGGCGCCGCATATCGACCACGCCATTCTCTTCACCGGCGATTCGGATTTCCGCCGTGTGGTGGAAGCCGTGCAGCGTCAGGGTACCCGTGTTTCCGTCGTGTCCTCCATGCGCTCCTCCCCGCCGCTGATTGGGGATGACCTGCGTCGTCAGGCCGACAACTTCATGGAGCTGGCAACCATTGCCAACAACTTCACGCGGCGGCAGCAGGCAGACACCCAGCGCCCCCGCGTGGGCAACCCCTCCCCTATCCGCCACCCCGCAGATCAGATGAGTGAGCCGGATCTGGACGACGACGAGACCGATATTCTCTGATCTATCCGAGCGAGTGGCCCCTTTCCAAACGCCACCCGCATGACTGATCCGTTTTAAGACAATACCCCTGCTTCAGCTGGTCCTTCCCCTTTTCGGACCACGCTGGCAGGGGTATTTTTTAGTGGACTGTGCCGGCCCCCTGATTTTCTGTAAAAAAAATTCAGACAAACGGAAAAAAAGCCGGTGCCATGCGTTCTATTCAACTCTATCATGCAGAACAGAGGTCCCTGGCCACGACCGAATCCTGCACCCTTATGAGTATTTTTTGGAGAAGCCTATGCCTACTTGTTCTGAAGCCCGAGCCAGCCTCCTTTCGCTGCTGCGCGGCGTTGAACACTTCAACACTGAAATTTTCCCGGCCAAGCAGAACCTTTTTGCTGCTCTGGCAGATGGCCAGTCTCCGAATGCCCTGTTTATTGCCTGCGCGGACAGCCGTATTAACCCCAGCCTGATTACCCAGACAGAACCGGGTGATCTGTTCATTCTGCGCAACATTGGCAACATTGTTCCGGCCTATGGCGAAATGCTGGGTGGCGTCTCTTCCGCTGTGGAATACGCTGTGGCTGGGCTGGGTGTGTCCGCCATTATTGTCTGCGGCCATTCCGATTGCGGCGCGATGAAGGCCCTGCTCGCTCCGGAAAAAAGCGGTCTGGACAAAATGCCGACGGTCCGCAGATGGCTGCGCAATGCAGAAGCCGCCCGCGCAGCCCTGGGCGACCTGAAAGCAGAAGATGCTGGCCCGGCCAACGTCCGCAGCCTGTCTGAACAGAATGTGCTGCTACAGCTGTCCCACCTGAAAACGCACCCGGCTGTGGTAGCCGGTATGGCGCGCGGCACACTGTTCCTGCAGGGCTGGTTCTATGACATTGGAACGGGTGAAATCACCATTCTTGATGAACAGACCCGTAAAACCACCACTATTGCGGAAGCCATTTCGCATCTGGAAGCCGAGCCAGCCTAAGAGTCAGACGGTTTGCTTTCAAACAAGACCAGGACCGGCGGAGCGCCTGCTTCGCCGGTTTTTCTTTGCATGAGGCGTTTTGCACACTCTCTGGCGCTCGCTGGTGCCGTGTGCTTTCTGGGAGCGGCAGTGCCCGGCTGCCTCACGCAACGCGCTCTTGCCAGTTCCCCGGCTGAACACGCGCTCATCACTCCCGCATCACAGCCAGATTACGCCACTTCGACGCCGACAGCCGCTCCGGCTTCGGCTTCGGCTTCGGCTTCGGCTTCGGCTTCGGCTCATCCACTCAAACTGGCGACATGGAATATGGAATGGCTGATGGCGGAAGATGGGCCGCTAGCCGCGACCGCTCCACCGGACCGCCCGCATCGCACTGCCGCCGATTTTGAAAAACTGGCGGCCTACGCGCAGCATCTGGATGCTGACATTATCGGATTACAGGAAGTCGACACCGCCACCACGGCAGAGCGGCTTTTCCCCGCCAGCACCTATCAGATCTTCATCACGGATGACGCCCTTCTCCAGCACCCGGCGCTGGCTATCCGCAAACCGCTCCGCGCCCACAAAAACCCGGATCTGGTGGAACTGGACGTCGCCCCTGCAACCGCCGCACATCAACTCCGCCGCGGGCTGGATGTGACGGTAGAGACCGGCACAACGCCACTCCGCATTCTGGTGCTGCATCTCAAAACCGGCTGCTGGGACAATCCCGTTTCAGACAAGCAGCATAACTGCCCCATTCTCCTGCAACAGTTTGGCGTGCTGCAAAACTGGATCAGCGCGCGGACTGCTGCGCATGAAGCCTTTGTGATTATGGGCGATTTCAACCGGCGCATGACGGTTTATGATCCGTTTTTCCTGCTGCTGACTCACGCAGCCCCGCTGAGCCTGACAAGTGCCGGATGGGCCAGCCCGCGCGAAAACGGCTCTTACTTCATTGACCATATTCTGCTGGGCGGCGGCACACAAAGCTGGCTGCAACCACATTCCTTGCGTGTGATGACCTATCGGCCAGATAGCCAACCCGCCACGCTCTCTGACCATTGCGCCGTATCGGTGCGGCTTAGTCCACAAGCGCCCTTACCCTCTGCCGCACGCGCCCCAACAACTCCAACAACTGGCAGCCAGCCATAAAAAAACCGCTGAGGATTGCTCCCCAGCGGCTTTTTTTGCATTTACCGTAACCCCAAGAGGGCCGGATAACTCTTAGAAGGCGCGGCCACGGCCAGACGATGCGCCGCCACCGGAGCGACCACCGCCACCCGGACGGCCACCGCCACCATTGCCACCACGCGGCGGACCACCACGGCCACGACCACCGCCGCCGCCATTCCCGCCACGCGGCGGACCACCGCGCCCACGGCCACCGCCACCCAGCACGGGCGGACGCATAGTAGAGGCCTCAGCACTTTCGGAGTGCCAGGGGTGGTCACGCACCACCGGAATGGGCTTGCCGATGGTTTTTTCAATATCACGCAGCCAGGCGCGCTGTTCCGGGTCACAGAAGGACACGGCCCAGCCATCACGCCCTGCACGGGCCGTCCGACCAATGCGGTGGACATAGCTTTCCGGCACGTTCGGCAGATCGTAGTTGAAGACGTGGCTCACATCGTCCACGTCAATGCCACGTGCTGCAATGTCAGTCGCCACGAGCACTTTAACGCTGCCGGCACGGAAACCGCTCATGGCCCGCTCACGCGCACCCTGAGACTTGTTGCCGTGAATGGCTTCCGCCACCACGTTGTTTTTGTTCAGGAATTCCGCAACCTTGTTGGCCTCATGCTTCATGAGGGTGAACACCACGGCGCGGGCAACCTTGGGGGATTCCACCAGTGTCAGCAGGGCATCGCGCTTGTCGGTGCCTTCCACAAACATCACAGCCTGCTGGATACGGTCCACCGTGCTGGACGGCGGGGTGACTTCCACCTTGGCCGGATCATGCAGCAGAGAGTTGGCCAGATCCGCAATGCTGCGCGGCATGGTGGCAGAGAACAGCAGTGTCTGCCGTTTTGCCGGCAGATAGGTCATGATGCGGCGGATATCGCGCACAAAGCCCATGTCCAGCATACGGTCAGCTTCATCCAGCACCAGGACTTCAAGGCCGGAGAGGTCAATATAGCCCTGACCGATCAGGTCCAGCAGGCGGCCGGGAGCTGCAACCAGCACATCCACGCCACGGCGCATGGCTTCAACCTGACGCCCCTGCCCCACGCCACCGAACACAACGGCCTGCGTGAATTTCATGTGGCGGGCATAGGCCTTGAAGCTTTCGCTGATCTGGGAAACCAGCTCACGCGTGGGAGCCAGCACCAGAACGCGCGGCTTTTTGGGGCCGGCAACCTTGGGGTGAGCATTAAGGTGGTTCAGAATAGGCAGAGCAAACGCTGCGGTCTTCCCGGTGCCTGTCTGGGCCAGACCCAGCAGATCACGGCCTTGCAGCAGATGCGGGATGGACTGGGCCTGAATGGGGGTCGGGGTTTCATACCCCTGCTCAGCCAGCGCCTTCAACAGAGGAGGGGCAAGATTCAGTTCGGAAAACGTAGTCATCAGGGCAAACCTTTTCGTGCAGCCTGAAAAGCGAGACGAGACCACCCTTTTTCAGTTACGCACCATATCGTGTCAGGACGGAGTGAAAACGGCACACCCTGTGCACGATCCTTCACCCGCATTCATGAACATTTTTTAACAATGCTGGCAGCGTCACGTCTTTTCAGAAAAAGTCAGTCTGAAAACCCTGCCTTGATTTGTATATAAGTGGAGTTTTCCTGCCCCGCAAGCCTTCCGTACCATATTGGTCCTAAAAGAAAGCCGCCATATAATCGTCACAGTCTGTTCACGCCTTAGGCCGCACCGCGCAGACGCAATGAAACAAAAGCCATCGCTGCTCAATTTTAAAGGAGGTTTTAAAAAACAGAACAGGCGCTTCCTTTTCTAAAGAGAGCATCCGGTTCCGTTGCGAACTAACCAAAGTTTTAGAAGAAATCTTCACAAGTTGTTCAAAACCGCCGGTTCAGCCCGCAAAACGGCCAGCGCAAACAACGCCTCTTCGCTTCCGGTCAGCTTTCCTCTGACGGCGGCGGGCACTCACCTTCGCGCCGCAGCAGGAACAGCGCCTGCTCACCAAACAGGTTGGCCAGCCGGATGGACCGCCGCCAGGGGGCGCGCTCGCCATCTTCATCCACCGCCATCCATTGCTGCACGCAATAGCCCTCTTCCGCGCACAGCGCGATGAAGTCCCGAATGGTGCAGGGATGAATATTGGGCGTTTCATACCACGGGGTATGCCAGACGGCTGTCATGGGCATCCGCCCGCTCAGCAACAGTTTCAGCCGCAGTTGCCAGTGGCCAAAGTTGGGGAAGGAGACAATGGCGTGCCGCCCGATGCGCAGCATTTGCCGCAGCACTTCCCGCGGGCGTTCCACAGCCTGAAGCGTGCGCTGCAACACCACATAATCAAACGCATCATCCGGGTAATGCGCCAGATCGTGGTCCGCATCCCCATGCACCACGGGCAGGCCGTGGGCGACGGAGCGGGTCACTTCCCGCATATCAATTTCAATACCACGGGCATCACAGCCGCGCAGGCGGAACAGATGGTCAATCAGCGCGCCATCACCGCTCCCGACATCCAGCACCCGGGTGCCGGGTTCGATCATTTCTGCAATCAGCCGTTGATCAAGACGCATCAGGCAAGCCCTGCATGATCTGCCACACCACACAGGAAGCCCCGCACGGTTCTGTCAAAATCCGGTTCATCCAGCAGAAAGGCGTCATGCCCCTTGTCCGTTTCAATCTCCACAAAGGAGACGTTAGCCGCAGCCTGATTGAGCGCGCGCACCAGATAGCGGGAGCTGGAGGTGGGGAACAGCCAGTCGGACGAGAACGACACCACGCAGAACCGCACCGGCGTGCCAGCAAAAGCCGCAGGCAGTTCGCCGTCATGCTCTGCGGCGAGGTCAAACCAGTCCATGGCGCGGGTAATGGTCAGGTAGGAATTGGCATCAAACCGCCGCACAAAGGCCGAGCCCTGATAGCGCAGGTAGGATTCCACCTCGAACACATCCCCAAACATGGCCAGAGACGCTTCCGGGGCCTGCGCATCTTTGGGTTCCTGCCGCACACGGCGGCCGAACTTGCGGGTCAGGGCTTCTTCCGAAAGGTAAGTGATGTGCGCCATCATGCGCGCCACGGCCAGCCCACGGGCCGGGACCACATTATGTTCCCAGTAGCGCCCGCCATACCACTCGGGGTCAGCAAAAATGGCCTGACGCCCGACCTCGTTAAACGCAATATTCTGGGCCGAATGGAAGGGTGCCGTGGCAATCGGCATGGCCGCCAGCATCATGTGCGGATACGTCACGGCCCATTCCAGCACCTGCATGCCGCCCATGGAGCCACCGACCACGGCAAACAGCCGCTCAATCCCTAAAGAGCGCACCAGCTTATACTGGGCGCGCACCATGTCGCGGATGGTGATGGGCGGGAAATCCGTACCCCAGCGCTCCACCCTGCCTTCTGCACAGGCCGGTTTGAGGGAGCGCGGGCCGGTGCTGCCCATGCAGCCCCCCAGCACGTTCATGCAGATAACAAAAAAGCGGTCGGTATCAATCGGCCGCCCTGGCCCCACCATGCGCCCCCACCAGCCGGGCTTGCCGGTTTGCGGATGCGTTTCCGCCACATACTGGTCCCCCGTAAAGGCGTGGCAGATGACAATGGCGTTGTCCCGCCTGGGGGAAAGCTGGCCGTAGGTGCGATAGGCCACATCAAGGGATGGCAGATGCACACCGCATTCCAGATCCAGCCCATCGGGGAACGTGGCGTGCTGATGGTCGCCGACATCAAGAGGCGCTGTGCTGTTCATGAAGGTGATACCAACTCCGGCTGGAAGACCTCCGACATAGGAGCGAAAACAGGACGGATCAAGTCCGCCTTAACGCTGCCGCAGGCCTGCCATGCCAGTGTTAGCCATCCATTTTCAGAGCGGCGAGGAAGGCGCTCTGCGGAATTTCCACTTTCCCGAACTGCCGCATGCGCTTTTTACCCTCTTTCTGCTTTTCCAGCAGTTTGCGCTTACGGGAGATATCACCGCCATAACATTTGGCCGTCACATCCTTGGACAGTGCGCCAATGGTCTCACGCGCAATGACCTTGCTGCCAATGGCCGCCTGAACGGCGATCTTGAACAGCTGGCGGGGAATGAGGTCTTTCAGGCGGGCACAAATAGCACGGCCACGGGTTTCCGCTGCAGAGCGATGCGCAATGAAGGACAGCGCATCCACCGGCTCCTGATTGACCAGAATGGAAATGCGCACGAGGTCACTCTCCTCGTACCCATCCATCTGATAATCAAAGCTGGCGTAGCCGCGTGTGAGAGACTTCAGGCGGTCATAGAAGTCAAACACCACCTCGTTCAGCGGCAGGCGATAGACAGCCATGGCGCGGCTGCCCACGTAGGTCAGGTCCACCTGCACACCACGACGCTCCGTGCACAGGGTCAGCACAGCGCCAAGATATTCATCCGGCACCATGATGGTGGCCTTGATCCACGGCTCGTCAATTGTCTCGATCTGCGAGAGGTCCGGCATATCGGCCGGGTTGTGCAGCTCTTCTTTCTGCCCGTTGGTCAGCGTGATGTGGTACACCACGGACGGCGCGGTGGCGATCAGGTCAAGGTCGAACTCGCGGGACAGGCGCTCCTGAATAATTTCCAGATGCAGCAGACCAAGGAAGCCGCAGCGGAAGCCAAAGCCCAGCGCTGCCGACGTCTCGGCCTCATAATGGAACGAGGCATCGTTCAGGCGCAGTTTGGACAGGCTGTCGCGCAGCTTTTCAAAGTCATCCGCCACAATGGGGAACAGACCACACCAGACCACCGGAATGGAGGGCTTGAAGCCTGCCAGAGCCTTGTCCGCCGGGCGACGGTCATCGGTAATGGTATCACCCACGTTACAGTCGGCCACGGTTTTAATCGCGGCATTGATGTAGCCCATCTCCCCCGGACCGAGGCTTTCCACCGCCGTCATACGCGGGGCGAACACACCGACCTGATCAATCTGATGCACAGCGCCGCTGGACATCATGCGCATTTTCATGCCGCGCTGCAGGCGGCCTTCCTTGACGCGCACCAGCACGATCACGCCCAGATACGGGTCGTACCAGCTATCCACCAGCATGGCCTGAAGCGGTTTTTCCGCATCGCCCACCGGCGGCGGCAGGCGGGTGACGACGGCTTCCAGCACGCCTTCAATATTCAGGCCGGTCTTGGCGGAAATTTCCACCGCATCATCTGCGGGGATGCCAATCACTTCCTCAATCTGCGCCTTGACGCGCTCGACGTCAGCTGCGGGCAGGTCGACCTTGTTCAGCACCGGCACAATTTCATGGTTGGCATCAATGGCCTGATACACGTTGGCCAGTGTCTGCGCTTCCACACCCTGCGAGGCATCCACCACCAGCAGCGAGCCTTCACACGCGGCCAGCGAGCGGCTGACTTCATACGCAAAGTCAACGTGTCCGGGCGTGTCCATCAGGTTCAGGACGTAGGTCTTGCCGTCCTTGGCCGGATACGTCAGCCGGACGGTCTGGGCCTTGATGGTGATGCCACGCTCACGCTCAAGATCCATATTATCGAGCACCTGATTCGTCATCTCGCGGGCGGTCAACGCCCCGCAAGCCTGAATCATGCGGTCGGCCAGTGTCGATTTCCCATGGTCAATATGGGCGATAATCGAGAAATTACGGATGAGCGAAAGGGGTGTGTCGGTCATGCTGCTCCCTTTAAGCGATACGGAGAGACTTGTCAGCCAGTTCCGCACCGCCGGACGCTGTTTCCCTGTAAATTTTTACGAAGAAGCAAACACACGGGCTGAAGGCGCCTCTGCAACGCCCCTAGACACGAATCGCATCCCCCAGCAAAGACGCGGGACGTTTTCACTCTGCTCATCTGATCCATTTGAAAACATTAGATAAAATTATGAAGCCGTCGCTTTATGCGATTTATGTTAGAAAATAGATGACGAAAATAAAACCCAGTGGTAAACCCGGGCAGCCTTACAGAGCTTTCATCTTACATTATTAAGCAGGACTAACATTCAATGAGTGGTTCTACATCCACAATCCCCACCAGCGGAACGTATATTCTTAATTTTGCCACACTCAGTGGCGGCAATAGTGGTGGCACGACAACGCCAGCTAATGTGCAGAATAGTGTTTCAGTCACTTTTTCCAAAAGCAGCTTCACTATTAATGGGACAACTTACAGCTACAATCTAACCTGGGGTGCATCTGGCTCTACACAGATTCTTCTTGGTGATGGAAAAGGCGGATACTACCTTCTTACTGATGCAGATGTAGACATCAGCAAATTTTCCTACCACAACTACTCCTACTCGTCGCCGAATCACTGGGAAATAACAAACAATACTGACTCCACCTCAGAGCCCTTTTGGAAATTCACGGATGAGCGTTTCGGCGTAGCATGAGGCTTCCCATGGCGATGTGGATCATGGCCTCTGCGACGTCGATCCGCTGTTCGTAGTCCTTCACAAGGCGACGCCAGCGGATCATCCAACCGAAGGTCCGTTCCACAACCCACCGACGCGGCAGGATTTCAAACCCTTTTGCTGTCTCTGACCGCCGGATGATCTCGACTGTGAAGTCGAGAAAAGTGGCCTTATCCATCAAC
>NZ_JACRVS010000019.1:0-47763 GCF_018811985.1 Acetobacter sp. P5B1
AATTCAGTCAGATCCCCTTAACCTAACAACCAAAAAGGCCGTCAGATCAAAAAGATACGCCGTCAGCATATCCCTCTCTTCGTATTCTCTTGTCAAAGACCTAACCGAACCGAGCCAAGCAATCTAGCAGATCCAGAGGAAGCTGCCAACCGTGATCTCGTCCGGTGAAGCGGTTTCTAAGCGATCGACCCCTACCCGTCAACACCATCCAACATAAAAACTTCAAAAAAGTGCGTCTTAATTTTTAGATAACGCCAAAACCCCGGTTTACCGCCAGTTTCCAACGGGATAGCCGCAGAATTATCTTCTCGGCCCTCGCTTCATCCATCGAAAACACACTCTTACGCCTGAGAAAGTCAGCAGCACAGGAGACCCGACGGGCCTCCCCTCCCCCTTTCAACGCTGGTGATAGGCTGGGGGTTGCTGATATGTCGGTCCTTTCCTGTCTCTAAGAGTGGACTTCATTATGCCGTCAGTCAGCCATCCGCCGATTGTCCATATTGCGACCGCCCTTATCTTTAATGACAAGGGCCAGACGCTTCTGGTCCGAAAGAAAGGCTCCCGCTTCTTCATGCAGGCTGGCGGCAAGATTGATGCGCAGGAAACAGCAGTTCAGGCGCTTGCCAGAGAACTGCATGAAGAACTGGGGATTACGGTCTCTCTGAACGAGAGCGATTTTCTGGGAACATTCACTGCGGAAGCCGCGAATGAACCCGGCCACCATATTCAGGCTGAAGTGTTCCGGATGACCTTATCTGCTCCAGTCACCGCACAGGCAGAAATTGCGGAAGTCCTCTGGATTGACCCGGCAAAGGCTCCAGATGAGCAGTTAGCTCCCCTCACCCGTGACACGCTGATGCCTTTGGCGGAAAAGATCCTGCTTTCCGCCCAGCCGACCAGCGAAGAGGCTTAAGCCGCCTCCTATATATAACGTGCCAGGAAGGGAGCTGTTTTGCTTTGAGGCTGCGCCGCGACATCCTTCGGAGTGCCCGCAGCGACAATATGGCCCCCGTCCTCACCAGCGCCCGGCCCCAGATCAATCACCCAGTCACTTGCTGCGGCCACGCGCATATCGTGTTCGGCCAGCACGACGCTGTTGTTCTGGTCCACCAGTGTCTGCAACTGGCGCATCAGACGATCGACATCTGAGGGGTGCAGACCGGTCGTGGGTTCATCCAGCACATACAACACATGGCCTGAGCGACGTTTCTGCAGTTCTGTAGCCAGCTTGATACGCTGCGCTTCCCCGCCAGAAAGCTCTGTTGCGGGCTGACCAAGCCGCAGATAACCCAGACCGCCCTGCTGCAACGTATCAAACCCATGCGCAATATTGGGTTCCGGCGCAAAGAAATCATGCGCCTCGTCAACACTCATTCCCAGCACGTCAGCAATGGTCTTGCCGCGCAAGGTGACCTCCAGCACTTCGGGCTTATAGCGCGTGCCATGGCATTCCGGGCACGGCGCATACACGCTCGGCAGGAAGAGCAGCTCCACCATTACGGAGCCCACGCCCTCACATTTAGGGCACCGGCCTTTGGCGACGTTGAACGAGAACCAGCCGGCGTCAAACCGTCTCTTCCGTGCTTCCGGCGTCGCAGCAAAAGCCTGACGGATCAGGTCGAACAGCCCGGTATAAGTCGCCAGATTGGAACGGGGTGTGCGGCCAATAGGCTTCTGGTCGATCACAACCAGCCGTTTGATCTTGCTCAGGCCGGAAACCACCTTGCCGACAGGCTGACCGGGCTCGCTATCGAGATGAGACGCATCATCCCCTTCTTCCGTCGCCGTTTCCGTCTCAATCGACTGGCCCAGAGCTTTCCCAACCACAGAGACCAGCGCCTGCCCCACAAGGCTGGATTTACCAGAGCCAGACACACCTGTAACAGAAACCAGCACGCCCAGCGGCAGAGAAAGGCTGACGTCGCTCAGGTTATTCCAGCAAATACCGGACAGTTCCAGCCAGCTCGCAGGCTTGCGCGGCGGCGTGTCCCGATGCGCTGGCGGGTTAAACAGATAGGGCCGCGTGCGGGACTCTTTAACTGCCTTCAAACCCTCAGGTGGCCCGCTATACAGAACGCGGCCACCATGCTCACCGGCGTCCGGCCCGACATCCACCAGCCATTGAGCCCGACGGATTACATCCGGGTTATGCTCGACCACCAGCAGGGAATTGCCCGCTTCAAGCAGGCCATCAAGGGCGCGCAGGAGAGCCTGCGTATCCGCCGGGTGCAGGCCTGAGCTGGGCTCATCCAGCACATACACCACTCCGAACAGGTTAGAGCGGATCTGCGTGCCCAGTCGCAACCGCTGATACTCACCCGGGGAGAGCGTCTGAACCGGCCGACTGAGTTGCAGATAGCCCAGACCGAGGTCGAGCAGCACGTCGATGCGCTCAATCAGTGCCTCGACAATGCCTTGGGCCGCGAGGGTTGTGGCATCTTTCTGTGTCAGCCCAGCCAGAGCCGAGCGTAATGCGTTCTGAATATGTTTGAGAGGAAGTTCGGACAGATCTGCGATATTGCGCCCGTCAAACGTCACCTTCAGCGCATCCGGGTTGAGCCGTTGCCCATGGCACACAGGACACGGCGCGCTGACCATGAAGGACGCCGCCCGCGCCCGCATCTTGGCACTCTGAGACTTTGTAAAAGTTTGCAGCACATACTGACGCGCACCGGTGAAGGTACCGTTATAGCCCGGTGGATCACCCCGCTTGATGGCAGCCAGCACTTCCTCATGCGTCAGGCCGGGATAAACCGGCTCCGTCGGGGTTTCCTCAGTATAGAGGATCCAGTCCCGCGTTTTCTTCGGCAGGTCACGCCAGGGCGTATCAACATCCACGCCACGCGTAATCAGGATATCCCGCAGGTTCTGCCCCTGCCATGCCGTGGGCCATGCCGCCACGGCCCGCTGGCGAATGGTCAGACTATCATCCGGCACAAGCGTCTGCTCGGTCACATCATAAATGCGGCCCATACCATGACATCGGGGGCATGCGCCCATGGGCGTATTGGGCGAGAAAGATTCTGCCTCCAGCCGGGACAGCCTCGGCGGATAGGTCCCTGCGCGAGAATAGAGCATGCGCAGAAGGTTGGAGAGCGTGGTGACACTCCCGACAGACGAGCGCCCGCTGCTTCCGCCACGTTGCTGCTGCAAAGCGACTGCGGGAGGCAGACCATCAATAGCATCCACCGCCGGAACCGGCATCTGGTTAAACAGACGCCGCGCATAGGGCGAGACAGATTCCAGATAGCGCCGCTGCGCTTCCGCATAAATCGTGCCGAAAGCGAGCGAGGACTTGCCGGACCCGGACACCCCGGTGAACACCACCAGCTGGTCTCGCGGTAAGGCGACATCGACATTTTTCAGGTTATGTTCGCGCGCCCCACGGACGCGGATCATGGTGCGTGGGTCGATGGGAGTGGTTTTTGTCTGCTCGTCCATACATCGCACTATACAGCTTCTGGCAGACAGGGAACCGCTGCACGCTCCCGCAATCTGTCAGACTTGCCATGCGTGACAAGCTCCCCCTTCCCCACCCAGACACGTATGATAAAGCGAGGCAGGCAAGACCGGAGACATGGCCATGAGAAAAACGATCCGACATCAGGCCATTTTTGGCATCACGGGCCGGAGTGGATCAGGGAAAACACACCTTCTGGCCCGTCTGCTGCCCGCCCTCCGGGCTCGGGGATTGAAGGTTTCCACCATCAAACACACGCACCACGCCATTGATATCGACAAACCCGGCAAGGATTCCTTCGTGCATCGGGAAGCTGGGGCGTCGGAAGTGATGCTGGCCACGCCGGACCGCTGGGTTTTGCAGCATACGCAACCTGACGCGCCTTTTACGCTGCCGGACCTGCTGGCCCGCATGACGCCGGTTGATCTGATCCTGATTGAGGGTTTTCACGCAACAGTGCCTGCCTGCCTTGAGATCTATCGCCCCAGTGTGGGCAAGGACCCTCTCTTTATGACGCAAAGCAATATTATCGCAGTGGCGACTGATACACCTGAGGCCGTCCCCACACCGCTTGCAGCGCTCGACCTAAACGATACGGAAGCGCTGGCCGCGTTTATTCTGGAACGGGCTGTTCAGATCCCGTTAAGCTGAAGCGGCAGAACCCAGCGGGTTTGTCCGGGCTCTACCGGTGCCTCCGGATCAACCCGCAACAAGGCCGAAGCGCGGGAGAACACGATAATATCGGACGCTCCCACAGTGGGCAGGGCGGACAAACGCCAGCCTTGAGGCTCGGGATGGCAGGCAACCGGGATAAAATGCGTTGTGCCCGCAACGGGTGTAAACGCAAAATCTGCCACAGCCGGAACTATAGGCGCAGACGCCGAGGCTCCCATCACAGCCCGCAGGTAAGGCAGAAGAAACACCAGCGCACAGATGGCAGACGCGCCCGGATTGCCCGGCAGACAAAAGGCTTTACGGGTGCCCTGCGTCATAACGGTCAGCGGTTTGCCGGGGCGGATTGTTACCCCCCGGAACACCGTCTGCGCGCCAAGGCTGCTGAGCGCATCCAGCACATTATCCGTCTGCCCGACCGAAATCCCCCCGGTGGTGACCAGCACATCGGCGTCAGCCCAAACCTGCGCCAGCGTCTCGCTGAGCTTCTGCTCGTTATCTGAGGGAACGGAATGCAGCGTCACCTCGGCTCCGGTCTCACGTAGCAAGGCGGCCAGCATGGGAGAGTTAGAATCTGCACGGGCGTCGGATGCATCCGCAGCCAGTTCGGCCCCGTTTGAGACCACGGCAACGCGCACAGGACGGACGACAGTGACATCTGCGATCCCCTGACACGCCAGAAGAGCGATATGCCGCCAGTCCAGACGGGTGCCACGTGTCAGCAGAATTTCGCCTTTGGAGAATTCCTCCCCTGCCCGCCTAATATTGGCGCCTTTATCAGCAAGCACCTTGGCGGGCATTACGCAGCCCGTCTCGGTCAGGCGCATGCGTTCCTTAGCCATCACGCAATCCGCACCTTGCGGAATACGCGCGCCAGTCAGAATGCCGAGAGCCTGACCCGTCGGCAGGGGCAAGGGTATATCGCCCGCAGCGGTTTGCCCGGCAACAGGCAGACCTGCCTGAGCGGCCTGCATGGCGGCATGATCAAACGCATAGCCATCCATGGCGGAAATATCGGCTTCAGGCCGGGCTGTAACGGCGCGCACATCTTCCGCAGCAATATGCCCGGCAGCCTCAGCCAGCGGAACACGTATACTTTGCAGAGAGGCGTTCTTCGCGCACTCGGCAATCAGCCGTAATGCGGTGTCACACGCCACCATGCTCGTAAAACTGTTCCGCATTGTCGGAAAAATCCTGTCCTGAAACACCCGGCTCCTGAACGCCGCCCTGCGGCGGCCGTCCTCTAGGCCGGAAGAGCGAACGGGTTCAGCGCCGCCCGGATAAACCCCTGATCTTCTAGTGCTGCATCCAGCACGACAGTGGCCAGATCATCCGCGAGCACTTCCAATACAGGATCACGATCCAGCCGGAAGAGTTTCACGTAACTCTTACAATCCCCGCAGGTTTCCGCCTGTATGGGAGCATTTGTGTTCTCAAAGGACCAGTAATCGATATGGTCCGTCGCGTCACACACGCTGCATGTGGCCCGCACTTTGTGCCAGCGCGTTTCACACAAGCTGCACTGAAGATACCGCAGCCCTTCCCGGTCACCCGTCAGAACCAGCGCGCCAGAGGGCGGCGCACCGCAACAGGGGCATGCTCCGCCTTCTGACCGACGCTGTTTCAACGCCTTGTCCTCGTCTGCCAGCAAGGCAATGGCCTGCGCCCAGAAAGCAGAGAGCGCGGCCCACAAAAAGACAGCCGCCCCGGCATCAACCTGATCATACTGCCCGGACAGCAGCGAATAGGCCTGCGTGGCCAGAACGTCCGGCTTTTCTGCAGCCAGAACTTTCAGCGCATCCTGCGTTTCCGCCGGAAGCTGAGCGCCGGCATCATCCACGAGAGTTGAGAAGGCTTTCTGCCAGTACAGGCTTTTCTCCAGCATGTCCTGCGTGGGGATATCCGGAGAGGTGTTTTTGCCGCGCAGCAGAACCCGAATGGGCACGGCCTCCGCGAGGCTCAGCGGGGTTTTCGCCAGCAGACGCCCCTGCGCGGCCACAAGGCCAGACAGAAAGCTGAAATACCCGGCGTTTATTTCCTCAGCCTCGGCAGAAGACGGCTCATTCTGAGCCGCCTCTTTCACCAGCTGGAAGGCCAGCTCTTCCAGCCGGGCCGAGCGGCGCGCATAGAGCGCCTCAAGCCTGGGGAAAATAACGGGCTCGATAGCGGGAACGCCGGGAATCCGCTTATCGAGTGAAGGAATGTCTGAGTGGTCTTTAATCATGAATGATGCTTTGCCGGAGTATCCTTGGAGGGTGCAACCTCTTCATCATACCACCGGTCATGATGCTGTTTGGCCCATGCGCGGGAGACGTAACCCGTCAGCATGCCCGTCACAGACCCACGCACCCAGATGCCCATATAGATATGGCCAATCACCAGCAGGATCAGACCAAGGCCAGCCAGAGAATGCGCCAGCAGCGCCAGACGAATGGCCGGAATAGGGAAATACCCGGCAAAGTAAGGCCGCCATGCCACAACACCCGTGGCAAACAGAGCGCTGATCAGCATCATGATGCACCAGAACAGGATTTTCTGCCCGGCGTTATATTTGCCAATTTTCAGCGGTTTCGTGTGCTTGTTCATCAGAACATCCACAATGTTCCGAAACCACGTCACATCCGTTCTGACCGGCATGTTGTGGTGCACAAAGCGGAAGAACATGCAGATCAGCAGCACGAACACCACCGTGCCGAGGAACGGGTGCAGCATTCGCGCCAGTTGCGGCGTGCCCAGCACACCGTTCATCCAGCTCAGGCTGGGGAAAAACCATGACAGGCCAGACATGGCGACCAGAAAGAAGCACGCCACCATGGTCCAGTGGCACATGCGGTCCACAAATTTGGTCCGCAGGATAAGTTTTTTGGTGTCCATGGTTATTCCCTCCCTGCGGGATGCTCATCCTGAGCCGTATCAGACGCTGCCACAGTCTCTTTTTCTTCAGCCAGCTTTGCAGGCTCAGCCTCGGGGTCCGGGATATCGACCGTATTCGGACCAACGCCGACATAGTGCGCAAAGGCCCCGGCCAGTGTGGCGATAAAGCCCAGAGCGCCAACCGGCTTCAGCCACTCTTTCCAACCCCGCACAAACGGGCTGATATGCGGGTCTTTCGGCAGGCGATGATACATTTCCGGCTTGTCGGCATGGGTCAGCACATACATCACGTGCGTGCCACCAACGCCCTGCGGGTCATACAGCCCTGCCCCGTCATGCCCACGGCTTTTCAGCTCTTCAATACGGGTTGCGGCCAGATCCTTCATTTCGGCTTTGGAGCCGAAGGAGATTGCACCGGTCGGGCAGGTTTTCACGCAGGCCGGTTCCTGCCCAACGCTCACACGGTCTGCACACAGGGTGCATTTGTAAGCCTTGTTATCTTTCTTGTTGATACGCGGCACATCAAACGGGCACCCGGCAATGCAGTAGCCACAGCCAATGCACTGGTCGGACTGGAAATCGACAATCCCATTCGCAAACTGCACAATCGCGCCGGGGCTGGGGCATGCCTTCAGGCAGCCCGGCTCCTCACAATGCATGCAGCCTTCTTTGCGCAGCAGCCATTCCAGAGTGCCGCTTTCATCTTCCACTTCGTCAAAGCGGATGACTGTCCAGCTTTCCGCCGTCAGGTCCGCCGGGTTGTCATACACCCCAACGTTATGGCCCACGTCATCCCGCAGGTCATTCCATTCTGAACACGCGACCTGACACCCCTTGCACCCGGTGCAAATGGAGACGTCAATCAGCTTGGCGACTTCCTGCTGATGGTCACGCGCCTGCGGTGCGGGCGTCAGGCCATTGGTTGCGGACCGCCTGATGATGTCCTGTGATTGCATTCCCATCATTCCACCTCAGGCTTTTTCAACATTAACAAGGAAGGCCTTGAATTCCGGTGTCTGGGAGTTTGCATCCCCCACTGCCGGGCTCAACGTATTGGCAAGGAAGCCTTTGCGCGTTGCGCCTTCAAAACCCCAGTGACAGGGGATGCCGATCTGGTCGAGCTCACGCCCCATCACGTTCAGGGTACGGATACGCTTGGTCACCACGGCCTTAGCCTCAATATACCCGCGCTGGGACGAGACTTTCACCTTGTCCCCTGCGGCAATATTCAGACGGCCGGCCAGCTTCTCACCAATCTCAATAAACTGTTCCGGCTGCGCGATGGCGTTCAGGCGAGAATGCTTCGTCCAGTGCCGGAAAAGCTCGGTAATGGAATAGGTGGTTGCCACATAAGGGAAGTCTTTCTGTTCCCCCATCCGCGCACGGTCATCCTTCAGCACACGTGCTGTCGGATTGTAGGTGACCTTCGGGTGCAGCGGGTTGTTAGCCAGCGGCGTTTCTGTCGGTTCGTACTGTTCCGGGAACGGGCCATCGACCATCCCACCGCAGGCAAACAGACGCCCAAGGCCGTCCGGCTGCATGATGAAGGGACTGACCCCACTGCCCGGCGGTGACGTCGGCGGATAGTCCGGCACATCGGACCCACCCCAGCGCTTGCCATCCCATTCCAGAATCTGGCGTTTGGGGTCCCACGGGCGACCATCCGGGTCCATGGAGGCACGGTTATACAGAATACGGCGGTTGGCAGGCCATGCCCACGCCCAGCCCGGTGTGCAGCCAAGCCCGGTATCCGTGTTATCCCGGCGGGCCATCTGGTTGCCCGCTTCCGTCCAGGACCCGGCGAATACCCAGCAGAAGCTGGAGGTTGTGCCGTCATCCCGCAGCACAGAGAAATCGGGCACCAGATGGCCTTTGGGGACCACAATATGGCCCTGCTCATCCGTGATGTCGGCCAGCGCATAGCCGTTACATTCGCGGGCCACTTCTTCCGGCGTCGGGTCTTCAGGATCTTTATAGTTCCACTGCATGTTCAGCACAGGCTCGGGGCAGACACCGCCCTCTTTCCTGTAAAGCTCACGCATCTTGGTAAAGATCGTGCCGATGACCTTGCCATCCTGCCAGGTTTCTCCGGGCGGTGCCGCGCCAGCAAAATGCCACTGCAACCAGCGACCGGAATTGACGATGGAGCCGTTTTCTTCCGCGAAGCAGGTTGCAGGCAGACGGAAGACTTCTGTCTGGATATCTTCCGTCTTCACATCATTAAACTGACCCTCATTCTGCCAGAAGGAGGACGTTTCCGTGCTCAGCGGATCAATCGTGACCAGGAATTTCAGCTTGGACAGCGCCGCAATGGTCTTGTTCTTGTCCGGCATGGCGGCCAGCGGGTTGAAGCCCTGCGCGATATAGCCGTTCACCTTGCCCTGATACATCATGTCAAAATAGGCCAGCATATCGTAGCTGCGGTCCCATTTTGGCAGCCAGTCATAGCCCCAGTTATTGGCGGCTGTGGCGTGATCACCCCACAGCGTCTTCATCATGCTCACAAAGAATTTCGGCGTATTGTGGTAGTAGTTCACCTGTCCGGGCACATCCGCCAAGGGCGTGGTGGCCTTCAGATAGGTGGCCATATCCTGCTGTTTGTCTGACGGCAGGTTCAGGTAACCCGGCAGACGCAGGGAGAGCAGCCCAAGGTCGGTATAGCCCTGAATATTAGAATGGCCGCGCAGGGCGTTCATGCCGCCGCCGGCCATGCCGATATTGCCCAGCAGCAGCTGGACCATGGCGGCTGAGCGGATAACCTGAGAGCCACTGGTATGATGCGTCCAGCCCAGTGCGAACAGGAAGGTAGAGGTCAGATCCGGCGCACTGGTGGCTGCCAGTGTTTCACACACATACAGGAAGTCTTTCACCGGTGTGCCGCAGAGCTGCGTCACCATTTCCGGCGTGTAGCGCTCCACATGTTTGCGCAGAAGGTTGATCACGCAACGCGGGTTCTGAAGTGTGGGATCCTGAAGGGCAAACCCTTTTTCGTCCCGCTCATACGTCCAGGAAGATTTATCGTAGGTGCGGTTTGCAGCGTCATAGCCGCTGAAAAGTCCCTCATCAAACGAGTAATCTTCCCGCACGATCAGGGCCGCGTTGGTATAGGCCTTAACGTATTCGTGCTGAATTTTGTCGTGAGACAGCAGGTAGTTCGCCACCCCCAGCATGAACGCCGCATCGGACCCCGCACGGATAGGCGTGTAGAAATCCGCCACCGCCGCACTGCGGTTAAAGCGCGGGTCCACCACCAGCACTTTTGCGCCGTTACGGATCTTGGCTTCCATCACCCATTTAAAGCCAACCGGATGCGCTTCCGCCGGGTTGCCGCCCATAATGAGCACGACGTTGGCGTTCTTGATATCCACCCAGTTATTGGTCATCGCCCCGCGCCCGAAAGTGGGAGCAAGCGCGGACACGGTGGGAGCATGGCAGAGGCGGGCCTGACAATCGAGCCCCAGCATCCCCAGAGAGCGGGCGAACTTAAAGTCCAGCAGTCCGGTCTCATTACTGGCGGCAGAGGATGCCAGCATCCCCGAACTCAACCAGCGGTTGACCAGCTCCCCTTTTTCATTCCGTTCGATGAAGTTTTTGTCACGATCATCTTTCAGCAGGCGGGCGATACGGGTCGTCGCCTCATCCCAGCTGATCCGCTTCCACTCCTTGGAACCCGGCGCGCGGTATTCCGGATACTGCAGACGGCCTGCACTATGAATGAAATCAACCAGCCCGGCCCCTTTAGGGCAAAGAGACCCACGGCTGACGGGATGATCCGGATCACCTTCAATATGGAAGATGCTCGGTTTGGCGTTCTTCGCGCCATCGCCAAGGCTGTACATCAGAATGCCGCAGCCAACGGAACAGTAGGTGCAGTTGTTCCGGGTCTCTTTAGCACGCAGCAACTTATATTGCCTGGAATCCCCCGCGTAGGCCTTCGGCGGTGCAAAACCCAGAGCGAGAGCACTGGCCCCGGCAACACATGTGCCGCCAGCCTTTAAAAATTGCCGTCTTCCCAGAGTCATTGCACTAAGCCTTCAGTTACGCATCGAATAAACTGCATAAGGAATATTTAGATGATTTCATCACAATCTGAATTGATGCAGATCATTTAACGACTTGCACGGCAAATCACTTTTCTTTCAAAACAAATAACTTATGGCAGTTTTCTATATTCATTCGAATATAGAATGAGCAACCATAGGTTGAATATTTAATCTTTCTTATACGTTTGTGGCATGGGGAGAGCATCTTTCCTTCACCCGCATAAACGCCTCGTCCCTTAAACATGAAGCATACAGGCTGCCCTGCACCCCTTGCCGGATCGACAGATCCTTATTAAACGCGGGCAACCCGACCTCATATTAGCAACGCTGAAGTGCTTTTTTTTATTTTGTGCGAACACCGTTCGTCTTTTATATAACGATTACGGATCATTCCTTAAGATTATCGGATAGAGAAATGCAGCCCCTTCTCCCATCTCATGCGCCAGACATGCACCGAGATATGGTCTCTGCTTTTTTCAAAATCCAAGACGTTTTCCCTCCCCTGGCCAAATCCTAGCGCCCTGTTCCCAAGCCGCTGTATCTCCTGACAGGAAAATCCCCGCATGCCCACCAAATGCCTACATCCCCGCAGTTCCATTGCTTGTCTGGCGGCTCGCCCTTCCCGCCTTTTCGTCACGAGCCTGACCGGAGCTGTAAGCCTGTGGGCCATGCTGGCATATGCTCAGGCCGCAACGGGAACGTCTCATGCCAGCCGCACGCATCACGGTGGCAAAGCAGTCTCTCCTGCAAAAACGGCGCAGCCCCGTAGCGTGGCGCGACGCCCATCAGGCCCGGTGCTTGCCAAAGGGGAAGAAGAAATCTCAGTCGCCTCCCATCGTCAGGCGCTGAATGGCGGTGGCGGGATGATGCGGCAGGAAACGGCTCCGCATGCCGTGCAGACGGTCACAAAAGCCTACATCAACATGCGCAGCCCGACTTCCACCGCGCTTGATCTGGTCAAAAACCTGCCCAGCCTGAACATTATGACGCCGGATAGCTCCGGCATGGAAGGCGGGCAGATCCAGTCTCGTGGTCTGACAGATCTGGATATGGCGCTGATGGTGGATGGGGCACCGGCGGCATCGGCCAAATACCTGTCGGAAAATATTGATTCCGAAAACCTTGAGGAAGTGAGCGTCACACCCGGCAGCGCCGCGCGTGATCTGCCGGTAATGTCCGCCGCAGGTGGCGTGATGAACTCCCGCACCCATCTGGCCTCCCGCAAAGCAGGCGGCATGGTGGATTTCTCCTACGGCACCAACAATCTCTCGCGCGAATTCATCCGTCTGGAATCTGGTGAAATTGGCAAAAGTGGCGTGCGCAGCTTCTTCTCCTTCTCCAACGCCCATGCGCGGAGCTGGATGGGGGCTGGCATCAACCAGCGTAAACATATTGATTTCGGGCTGCAGAAAGACTGGCAGAACGGCTCCAACGCCCGTCTCTTCCTTTCATGGAACTCGGCTGATTTCACGATCGACAATTACCCGACTGCTCAGGAATTCTTCCAATATAAACACACAGGCACTGGCTACGGACGGTCTGCTGATCCTAAGAGCGTCAATTACTGGAAGAACAATAACGATCACTGGAACCAGATTTTCCTGACGGCTCCTATCCATATTGTTCTGCCCAAAAAGTTCAACTTTGACCTCCAGCCTTACTTCAGCATGGGTCAGGGCTGGGATGCCTCTCCGGGCGGCGTGGCGGCAGAAGGGCAGTATACGCATAACAGCGGCGGCGCAGCCGTTCCGGCTGGCACCAACATGACCAGTTTCTTCCTTGAAAACGAAGCCCGTCAGGTCGGCGCTGTGGCCAAGCTGAGCTACGATATTGATAGCCACAACCATCTCACACTTGGCTACTGGTATGAAAACAACCAGACCATTCAGGGCTACCCCACCAGCACAACCATGGCGAACGGGGCGGCGGCCAGCCCGAACTGGGCAAAATATGCCGTCGGCGGTGCAATGTATGGCCAGAACGCAGGATATGAACTGCATTCCCTGTTCATCCAGAACCAGTCCCGCTACCTGAACAACAAGCTGCTGATTAACGCAGGCTTCAAGTTTGTCATGTCCAATGCGTGGAACCGTGGCTTTAGTGGTGAAAACAAGAACTGGATTTCAGGCGATCGCTCTGGCAACAACACCACAGCCCCCCTGCCCCAGCTGTCGATCAGCTATCAGATTGACCCGAACAGCCAGATTTATGTGAATGCGGAAGGCGATTATCGCCAGCCGAGTGCAACGGATATGGGCTGGCTCTCCGCCAGTGCGCCGATGCTGAAAAACCAGTATTCCATCAAGGAAGAACTGGGCTACCGCTATCACAACAAATACCTGCTGCTGGACCTGTCCTTCTTCAACTACAATGTAACAAACCGCATTGTGGACCAGTATCTGGGCATGAACAGCTTCAAGCCGTTTTCCATCGGCAACCAGACCATGCGCGGGCTTGATTTCATGATTGCCGGCAGAGAGATCCACGGCTTCAGCCCCTATGCGTCCGTGGAGTATCTGCACGCCACTCAGGACAGCAATGTTTTTGACCCGTATCAGAACATCATGCTGCACTCCAAAGGCACGCAGGCTGTCATGGCACCACACGTTATTGCAAACTTCGGCCTGACCTATACCTACAAAGGCTTTTTTGCGAACGGTGCGGTGCACTACACCGGCCCGCAATCTGTCTCTGTTGCCAATGACCAGCGCATTCCGGGTTACGTGACGGACTCCCTCTCTCTGGGCTATCACTTCAAGCCTGTTGGGTTCCTCAAATCCCCTACGTTTAAGCTGAACTTTACCAACCTGACCGGCTCTATTGTCCGTTCTGGCGCGATGGGCGCTGTCTATAGCGCCCACGATACCAGCACGGTTTATAGCGGCAGCAGCGCGGCTTACACGGGTTACGGCAACGCCTTCATGCTGGAACCGCGCTTTACCATGACAGGCACGGTCTCCACGTCCTTCTGATCAGCCTCTTTACGGAACGCTGTTCCCGTTCTTCAATACGGTGTCGAATGTCTCCCTCTGAGATGTCCGGCACCGTTTTTTTGTGTTCTGCCGCATAGCCTGAAAGACCCCGGATATGTTCAATACACCCGCTCTGGTGGCCGAAATCACCGCTCTTTCCGATGCTTATGAAAAAGCTCTTGGCGCGAATGACCTTGTCGCACTGGATGCCTTCTTCCACGACGGCCCGGAAACCGTGCGCTACGGCGTGGGTGAAAACCTGTATGGCGCGGAAGAAATTGCCGCCTTCCGACGCGCACGCAGCGGCGGCTCTCCCCCGCGCAAGGTTCTGCGCCGGGCCATTACTACTCTGGGCGAGAGTTCAGCCGTTGTCAGTCTGGAATTTCAGCGGGAAGGCTCTACCCGGATTGGGCGGCAAATGCAGACATGGGTGCTGACAGATAAAGGCTGGAAGATTATCGCCGCCCATGTCTCACTTATGGCAGAGCGCCCGGAAACCAGCCGCCCGGCCTCATAAATCTGTCAGAAAAATATGGCTTTATGCCGCCTGCGGCGGATGGGGCAGAAACCGTTCAATCAGTTCCGCCGCCACAAGGGCTGCAATAATTTCAGGCCGTTTGTCCCGCACACCCCGGTCACCAATCGGGCAGATCAGCGAGGCAATCCGCTCTTCGGGCAGCCCGATTTCCCGGAAGCTGGCTTCAAACCGGCGGCGCTTAGTGCGGGAACCAATCAGCCCGACGTAAGACAAATCCCCGCGCTCCAGAGCGGCGGCCACAATCAGGGCATCCAGCGAATGGTTAGGGGTTAGCACCAGCACGCCAGAACCGGCTGGCACTTCGGCCAGAACATGCTCCCAATCGGAGGTAACGCGTGCATCCACGCCCTCCGGCACCGTGCCAAATTCCTCCGCGCGCGGGTCCACCCAGATCAGACGCAGCGGAAGAGGCGCCAGAGCCCGTGCCAAAGCACGCCCGACATGCCCCGCCCCAAATAGCACCAGCACCGGCCAGGCCTCTTGCTGCCCGGTAAGCTGTTGTTGCAGGCAGGCAGCCAAAGCCGCATCCATGCGCGTGATGCGCACATCCACGCGGCCGCCGCAGCATTGCCCGGTTTCAGGCCCCAGCACAAAGCGATGAGACCAGTCAGTCTCTCCCCTCTGCAACAGGGTTCTGGCCTGATGCACACAGTCCCATTCCAGACACCCACCGCCGATGGTCCCGGCCTGCCAGCGTTCCCCAATCAGCATGAAAGCCCCGCTTTCTCGCGGGGTGGAGCCACGCACATCCATGATCTGCACACACGCGACCGGCGGTGCATCGGGAGACCACTCAGACAGACGTGCGGCAAGCTCCTTCATGCCATTGCCGCCGCTCAGTGCGCCGCCTGCTGCCGCATCCGCTCAGCCGTGCGCAAAATCTGCTCCGGCGTGGCGGGGGCATCAAGCTGTGGGCAGGTCTGATAATCATTTAGGCTGGCGAGCGCATCGGAAATAGCCTGCAACACCGCCACACCATGCACAAAGGGTGGCTCCCCCACCGCCTTGGAGCGGAAAATAGTTGCCTCCTGATTAGGAGAATGCTCCAGCAACGCCACGTTGAACACGCGAGGCCGGTCTGAACAGGCCGGGATTTTATACGTGCTGGGGGCATGGGTGCGCAGCCGGCCTGTGTCATCCCACACCAGTTCTTCCATGGTCAGCCAGCCCGCACCCTGCACAAAGCCCCCTTCAATCTGCCCGATATCAATAGCCGGGTTCAGAGACTGCCCGGCATCATGCAGAATATCCACACGCTCAATACGGTTCTCACCGGTCAGCAGATCAATCGCCACCTCGGCGCACGCTGCGCCATAGGCAAAATAGTAGAAAGGACGCCCGCGTCCGGTTGCCGCATTCCATGAAATTTTAGGCGTTTTGTAGAAGCCATTGGCCGAAAGCGAAACGCGAGCAAAATAGGCCGCCTTGGTCAGCTCGGGGAAAGAGATAACCTGCTCCCCAACCTGCACGCCGTCTGGCAAAAACTGCACACTCTCTTCCGGCACCTGCCAGTGTTCAGCTGCGAAGCTGACCAACCGGGCCTTGATCTTCTGCACCGCATCCAGCACCGCCATACCGTTCAGGTCTGCGCCACTGGACGCCGCCGTAGCAGAAGTATTGGGCACCTTGCCGGTGGTCGTTGCGGTAATGCGCACGCGGTCTTCCGTCAGGCCGAACTCCCGCATGGCAATCTGCACCATTTTGGTGTGCAACCCCTGCCCCATTTCCGTGCCGCCATGATTCACCTGCACAGAACCATCCGTATAAACATGCACCAGCGCGCCGGCCTGATTGTAATGGGTCGCGGTGAAGGAAATCCCGAATTTTACCGGCGTGAGGGCAATACCGCGTTTGATGCACGGGCTGCTTTTATTAGCCTCCCGCAAGGCCTGCCGACGCAGGCGATAGTCACAGCGCTCGGCAAGCTGCGTCATGACCTCGCCCGCAATCGAATCTTCCACTGTCATATGATACGGCGTGATGTTGCGCGTGCCGGTGCCATACACATTGCGCACCCGCACATCCAGCGGGTCCAGCCCGGTGGCAAAGGCTATTTCCTCAATCACCCGCTCCGCCGCCACAATGCCCTGAGGGCCACCAAACCCACGATAGGCCGTATTGGACTGGGTGTTGGTTTTCAGCGGTTCTGATTTAAACCGCACATCCGGATAGAAATAGGCATTGTCCGCATGGAACAGGGCTCGGTCCACCACAGGGCCGGACAGATCTGCGGCCCAGCCACAGCGGGCCGCCAGCACCATATCGACGGCAAGAATATTACCCGCATCATCAAACCCGACTTCGTAATCAATCACGAAGTCATGCCGCTTGCCGGTCATCATCATGTCGTCATCACGGTCCAGCCGCATTTTTGCAGCGCGACCTGTGACATGGGCGGCAATCGCGGCAAGGCAAGCGGGGGTATTGGCCTGAGATTCCTTTCCGCCAAAAGCGCCCCCCATACGGCGGACTTCAACCGTCACCAGATTGCTCGGCACATGCAGGCAATACGCCACCATGTGCTGCGTTTCTGTGGGGTGCTGGGTGGAAGACCACACCCGCATCTCGCCTTCTTCTCCGGGCTGCGCCAGTGCCGCCTGCCCTTCCAGATAGAAATGCTCCTGTCCGCCAACCGTCACCTGACCAGAGAGCCGCCGGGGGGCCGCCGCCAGCCCTGTCTCCACATCGCCCCGGCTCATGACCAGAGGACGCCAGACCAGAACGCCCCCGGCCTCCCGAGCCTGCGCGATATTCAGCACGGCTGGCCGCTCTTCATACTCAATTTTCGCCAGTTTGGCCGCGCGACGTGCAACCCCTCGATTTTCCGCCACCACGACAAAAATCGGCTGGCCGTAAAAGCACACCTCGCCATCCGCCAGCAAAGGCTCATCCCCTTTGCCAACGGCACTGACCTGATTGTCCCCGGGGATATCCGCCGCCGTCAGCACACACACCACACCGGGCACGGCCCGCACGGCCTCAAGATCCATGGAGATAATCCGGGCATGCGCTTTGGTGCTTAAGCCCGGAACCACATGCAGCAGGCCCTGCGGTTCCGGCAGATCATCAATATAGGCCGCACTGCCGGAAACGTGCATCCGGGCACTTTCATGCCGCAGGCTTTTGGAAGCACCGCCCGGCACGATCCGGGGCGTCTGTTTTGTCAGAGTTTCAGACATGAGCCTGCTCCTTCCACCCGGCCAGCCGGGTTTCTGTCCCTGCATGCTCAGGGGCTGTTTCCACAAACAGGCGCGTCAGCAAATTCACGGCGACGGTCTGACGATACCATGCGCTGGACCGCATATCGGAAATCGGCGCGAAATCTGTTTTCATGGCCTCCTGAGCAGCCTTCAACGTAGCGTCCGTCCAGAACTTGCCTTGCAAGGCCGCTTCCGTCGCAGAAGCACGTTTGGGCGTTGCCGCCATACCGCCGAAAGCAATCCGCGCGGTGGCAATCCGCCCGGCATCATCAAACACCAGCGAGAACGCCCCAAGCACGGCAGAAATATCCTGATCAAATCGCTTGGAAATCTTGTAAGCCCGAAAAACGGTGCCCGGCTGAGGCTCGGGGATCACCACAGCTTCAATAAACTCGCCCGGCTGCCGGTCCTGCTTACCATAGGCCAGAAAATACTCTTCCAGCGGCAGACTGCGATGTGCCTCCCCACAGCGAAGTTTCAGCACAGCGCCAGCTGCAATCAGGAGAGGCGGTCCGTCCCCGATGGGCGAGCCATTGCCAATATTGCCACAGACCGTGCCTGCATTCCGCACCTGCGTGGAGCCAATACGTCGGATGACCTCACCAGCATCAGGCAGGAGCGCTGCAATCGGCTCTTTGGCCTCCGTGTAGGTTACGGCGGCACCAATCCTCAGCCCTTCCGGCGTAGACTCAATTTTATGCAGATCCGGCACCAGCCCGACGCTGATCAGATGCGGCAAGGTGCGCAGGCCTTTGGTCACCCACAACCCGACATCCGTTGCACCAGCGACCAAGGTTGCCTGCGGGTCTGTCTGATACGCTGCGGCCAGAGCGTCTGCACTGGCGGGAAGAGTGACGCGACCCTCCGGCCCCGCAATCTCCACCGTCTGCCCATCAGCCAGAGCCTTCAGGCGGGTTTTGATCGCCTCTGTCTGCGTATCCAGCGCGTCTCCCGGTGTCGTCAGCGCCTGCTTCATAGCCCGTACAATGGGAGCATAGCCGGTGCAACGGCAGAGATTGCCTGCGAGAGCTGTGTTAATGGCCTCGTCCTCCATGGAGGCACCGGGCGTCTTGCAATAGGCCACCATCGACATCACAAAACCCGGTGTGCAAAAGCCGCACTGAGCGCCGTGCAGATCCACCATGGCCTGCTGCACCGGATGCAGCGCGCCGTCCGGGCTGCGGAGGTCTTCCACGGTAAAAAGCTGTGCGCTGTCCAGCATCCACAGGAACTGGATACAGGCATTCACCGCCCGCCAGACCAGCGTATCGCCTTCCAGCCGGACGACCAGAACTGTGCAGGCCCCGCAGTCGCCCTCATTACAGCCTTCCTTGGTGCCCGTGCGGCGGCGGTCTTCCCGCAGCCAGTCCAGCACGGTCCGGGTCGGACTGAACCCAGAGACTTCGTGACGGACATTTCCAAGGTAAAACCGTATAGACTCCCGCATAAAATGCGCTCTCCTGCTGGAACATGCCGCCCGGTGGATGATGGGCAAGCGGTTCCGGGTCATGATGGTATTGTTTCAGAATCATCTCATTTTCGGGTTTCGTCCAACACAAAGAATGCGACGCCCTGTTGCGTTTTTGTCGACATACCGCCAACAGTTCCACGCGATGCTCAACACCCTTCCCTGCTGTCTGGAGATGCGCCATGCGGAGCCCTAACCGCGTTTTTACGCTATCCCGGTTTTCCATTTATTTTGAGATGGTTGCACAGACTGGCTCCATCCGGCAGGCGGCAACCGCTCTGAATGTTTCACCCTCCGCAGTAAACCGGCAAATTCTGGCTGTGGAAGAGGAAATGGAAACCCCTCTGTTCCATCGTCACAGTTCGGGCCTGACCCTGACGACTGCGGGGGAGTTGCTCTTGGCAGCCATTATCTCCGGCAAGCGGGATTTTGAGCAATTTCAGTCCCGGCTCGACAGGCTCTCCGGCCTGCATGGCGGTGTGGTAGAAATTGCTGCCATTGAAGCCGTGAGTGACAGGCTCATACCGGACATCCTCTCCGACGTGACCAAGCAGCATCCGCGCGTGGAATTCAAGCTTCAGACACTGGACTTCAAAGCCATCTGGCAGGCTGTCAGCCGGAATGAAGTTGATTTCGGGATTTCTCTGGCAGGAAAATCCTCGCGGCAGGTGCGCATTGTCAGCACACTCCAAGCCGCTATCGGGTTTGTTGTCCGCCCCGACCATCCGCTGGCTCAGCGGGACCATGCCCGCCTGAACCATGTGTTTGGCAGCAAGCTGATTTTACCGGACAGCACGCTGGCTGTGGGCGCGGCCATTCAGGAAGGGCTGGCCCAGCATAACGTCAGCCTGCATCCCACGTTTACCAGCAACCGGATTGCCAGCATCAAGGCCCTGATCCGCAGCGGTCTGGGGGTTGGCATGCTAACCCAGATGGATGTGATGAATGAGGTAAAAGCGGGCGAACTCTGTTTTGTGCCGCTGACTGAGTCCGGCATCAAACCGCTTGGCTTTTGCCTGTTCTATAATACGCAACGGCGGCTCTCTGCCGCCGCCCAGACCACGCTTGATCTGATTACCGAGAACTTCCACGCACTGGCAGAGCAGAACGCGGAAGTGGCCTCCTGAACCGCAAGAGAGGCCTTAGCCCTCGCGCACAGTTTCCTCGTGTGACAGTGCGGCCTCCATGCCCTCTGCCGGGATGGTTTTAGAAGGCTGATCGCCTATCACTACACCATGCTTATTGGCTGGCATAAAGTGGTTGAACACCAGATGCAGGCTCATGGCCGCCATGGAACCCAGTGTAATCCCACTGCCGAAAATGATCTGCGCCCAGCTGGGGAAGTTATCGGCAATATGCGGCTGAGCCGTAGCCAGCATGCCAAGGCCGATGCTGGTGCCAACGATAATCATGTTGTTCTGATTATCAAAATCCACCTGCGCCAGCGTCTGAATACCCACCACGGCCACCGCCGCGAACATGGCCAGAGCAGCACCGCCCAGCACAGGCAGCGGCACACTTGCCATAATGGCCGCCAGCTTGGGGATACATCCCAGCACCATCATGATGATCGCAGCAGACGCAACCACCCAGCGGCTTTTAACCTGCGTTAGCCGCACCAGCCCGACATTTTCTGCAAAGCAGGTGTAGGGGAAGGAATTAAAGACCCCGCCAATAAACGTCGCCAGCCCGTCCGCCCGGATGGCTGCGGCAATATCAGCAGAGCCAATCGGCTTTTTGACAATCGCCCCCGTTGCAAACACATCGCCCGTTGTTTCCAGCATGGAAATGATCATGACGATAATCAGCGAGAGAATAGGCACGACATGAAAGGTCGGCATCCCGAAGTAGAACGGCTTTGAGATGGTGAGCAGCGGCGCTGCCCCGACATCGGCAAAATGCGCGTCTCCCAGCACCCAGGCAACCAGCGTCATGCAGACCAGACCGATCAGCACCGCAATGGTGCCCAGAAACCCGCGACAGAATTTCTGAATGGCCAGAATAAAGAACAGCGTGCCCAGCCCGTAAGCCACATTGCGCAGTTCCACCGGGTTTTGCATGGCGTTGGTGCCATGCCCGGCCACAATGTCATTGGCCGCAACAGGCAGCAGCGCCAGCCCGATGACCAGAATGACCGAGCCCGTCACCACCGGTGGGAAAAAGCGGATCAGCCGGGAAAAATACGGGGCGACAATGTATGAAAAAATACCGGCGACAATGACGGAGCCAAAAATCTGCCGAAGACCTTCAACCCCGCCACCGGCTGACACACCAATGGCGATCATCGGCATGACGGCCACAAAGGTTACCCCCTGCAGGAGCGGCAGCCGCACCCCGATCTTGCCAATGCCGACCGCCTGAATGAAGGAGGCAATGCCGCAGGTAAACAAATCTGCTTCAATCAGATGTTCCAGCATCTCATGCGAAAGACCAAGCGCGCTGGCCAGCAGAATGGGAACAATAACCGCAGCCGCATAAAATGTCAGAACATGCTGAAAGCCGTAAATAGCCAGCTCCCACAAGGGGAGGACCTCATCAACGGGATGAACAGGTTCGGTCGTATTACGTTTGTCGAGGGTCACGCACTCAACTCCCTCGGTAAGTCGAATATCCATATGGGGCGGCAAGCAGCGGCACGTGGGCATGCCCCTCCGCACTCAGCCCGAACACAAGGGGGACAACATCCAGAAATGGCGGATCTGCCAGCTCATGCCCCTGTGCGCGGAAATAGGCTGCAATTTCAAACTCAAGCCGATACTGGCCGCCCTCAAGCGTCAGCTCCCGCAAAGCGGGGCAACGGCCATCGGCATCGGTCTGGCCTTCAAACAGCACGGACGCGCCTGAAAACAGACGCAACCGCACACCCGCAGCAGGGCGGCCGGAAACGGTATCCAGCACATGCGTTGATAAAGAACTCATGCCTTTACTTTATCCTGCAAGCGTAAAGAGGCAATAGCATCAATCTGCTTCAGCGCCTCAGCCAGTTCGGCCTCCGGCGTGCTGGCCAGACGCTGCGCCATGGCCTCCAGAATAACGGCTTTACCCGCCTTGCGCACACAGATGACAAACGGCATGCCAAATTTGTCCCGATACGCCGTATTCAGGCTTTGAAAGTGCTCATATTCAGCCGGGGTCAGACGGTCCAGCCCGGCACTCCCCTGCTCCTGCGCAGAAGCTTCGCTAAGCGCCGGATCAATCCCGGCGCGATGCCCAAGTTCCGGATGCGCGCGGACCAGAGCAATCTGGCGGTCATGCCCGGCCTTCTGCACCACGTCAGAAAACGCTGTCAGCATAGCCTCCTTGCTGGTGAAGGGCCGCTGTGTTGCAGCCCCTTCCGCCACCCAGGGAGAGTGTTCATACAAGCCGCCAAACTCGGCCACAAAGGCCGGAACTGGCAGGGCGTTCACATCATCAAGCGTCATGCCGGGTGCACCGAAAGCCAGTGGCGCGCAATGTCCAGTCGGGTTGCAACCCAGACGTTCTCATGCGCCTGCACATGCTCCAGAAAGCGCGCCACAGCCAGCGCACGGGCAGGCTTGCCTGCCAGCCGGCAATGCAGGCCCACGGACATCATCCGCCCGCCTTCCCGATACAGCATGTCAAACGTATCACGCAGGTAGCGGAAGAACTGCTCGCCTTCCGTAAAGCCGTTCAGCGCGGCAAATTTCATGTCATTGACGTCCAGCGTATAGGGCACAATCAGCTGAGGCCGCCCGTAACGCCGGTCATAATACGGCAGGTCATCGGCGTAGGAATCTGCGTCGTAAACAAAGCCCCCTTCCTCCACAACCAGACGCGCCGTGTTCGGGCTTGTGCGCCCCTGATACCAGCCGAGCGGGCGGGAGCCGGTCACCTGCGTATGCAGTGCAATGGCCTCCTGAATATGCGCACGCTCAACGTCTTCGGGGATATCCTGATAATCAATCCAGCGCAGGCCGTGGGTGGCAATTTCCCAGTCACCCTCTTTCATAGCCGCGACCGCTTCCGGATTGCGGGCCATGGCCAGAGCGACACCAAACACCGTTGGCCGGATGCCTGCGGACTGGAACAGCCGCTGCAACCGCCAGAACCCGGCGCGGCTGCCATATTCATACAGACTTTCCATCTGCATGCAGCGCGCATCGGGGATAGAGCGCGTCCCCACCATTTCTGACAGGAACGCCTCCGAGCCTTTGTCCCCATGCAGGACGCAGTTTTCCGCGCCCTCTTCGTAATTGATGACAAACTGCACGGCAATGCGCGCACCACCCGGCCACTGAGGGTCAGGCGGTGTCGGGCCATATCCGGTCATATCCCGCGGATAATCAGTCATGCTTTCTCCGGCTCTGCTTGGTTCTGTCGTCTCTTACACAGGTGGGGCAAGGCTGACGAGTTCGTCGGTGTCGTAATCCAGCAGGCTTTGCAGCTGCTTTTCCCCATCCTGCACAAAGAGCTCACGCCCGATGGACTGGGCCAACCGCTCTACGCCAAACCGCATCCCGCTTATGGACGCACCAGACAGCCCCATGCTGGGGGTGGCGGCAAAGGTGAAGTTGTGAATGGCTGCCAGCATCGGAGCCATCGGGTCCGCCGCGTTGCGGGGCAGGAACTGGAAGTTGCCGCCCAGATAGGGGTGGCTGGACAGCACTTCACTTTCTTCCCCTTTGGGAGCCGTAAAGCGATCCCGCCACAACGTCACATTCTCAGCAAAACGATGCATTTCCGGGCGGCGGGTCAGGTCAATAACAAAGCCTGTGCCGATAATCAGGAAATCAAACGTCATTTTGCCATGCGGTGTCGTGACGACCACGCCGTCCGCTGTTTCCTTCACAGCCAGCCATGGGGTGCCGGTATGGAAGGCAAAATTCTCATGCTTGCGGCAGCGCCAGAACGTATCCTGCGGCGGCGGCTGGTTCAGGTCATAAATCCGATGCATGAAGCGCCAGCGGATCAGATCAGGCAGATCAGCAAAATAGCCGAGGAAGCCTGCGTTCTCCATCCAGCGATACGGGTTCACACTCGGGATTTTAGGCCGACGCAGGCACAGATCAACACGCCCTGCGCCCAGTTCCAGCGCTGTGGCAGCATTATCAAAAGCCGAAGCGCCTGCCCCCAGCACGCCAATACGTTTGCCTTTGAGTGCTGCAAAATCAATCTGCTGGCTGGTGTGGGCATAACGAGACGTGGGAAGAGCCTGCGCAATAAAGTCCGGCACATGCCAGGCCCCGCCGCCTTCAATCCCGGTAGCCAGCACCATTTTACGCGCCCAGACATGGGACTGCGCACCATTCGCCTGCTGGAAAGTCAGGCGGAGCAAGCCATCCTGCCAGTCGATATCAACCAGTTTCCGGTCATTCTGCACGGGCAGAGACAGCACATCGCGTAGCCAGTCCAGATAAGCCTGCCAGTCCTGGCGGGAGATTTTATCCAGCGCCTTCCACGCTTCCACCCCATAACGGGCTTCAAACCAGGATTGCGGCGTCAGGCTAGGGATCCCCAGATCCGGCCCGGTGACATGCTTGGGCGTCCGCAGGGTGATCATGCGGGCAAATGTCACCCACGGACCTTCTCCGCCACGGGCTGCCTGATCAAAAATGCAGGTATTGCTCAGGCCACGCCGACGCAGGGCAAAACATGTGGCCAGACCACCCTGCCCGCCGCCGATAATGGCCACGTCCAGAACACGCTCCCCCTCCCGCTCCAGCGGCGCGCACCAGTCACCCGTTGCGTAGCGGATCTTGGCCAGATCATCGCGAACACGACTTTCAAGCTGGTCCAACCCTGAAGAGGAAGAAACTTGTTCCATATGCACTTCAAACCTTATCTTTATCTGAACCTACTGCCATCTGAAACAATTTCACACCCGGACCATTCTTGTATATGACTTAATTCAGTCTAATCCGTTCGCAAAATGAGATCACCCCTTATGCCGGTTTTTTCTCGTTTCCTCCGTTACTTCATCGCCGTGGCGCAACAAGGCTCCATCCGGAAAGCCTCGGACGAACTGAACATTGCGGCCTCCGCCATCGACCGGCAGATCCTGCAAGGGGAAAAGCTACTGGGCACTCAGCTTTTCGAGCGCCTGCCAACCGGACTACGACTGACCACCGCCGGGGAACTCCTGCTGTCTTCCGGCATCCGCTGGACCCGGGACCTCCGTGCCCTCACCACCCAGATTGATAATCTGAAAGGCTTGCGGCAGGGCTCGGCGGACATTCTGATCCCCGATGCACTGACCAAAGGCTTTCTGCCCGCCGTCCTGGGCCGCCTGCGGGAAACACACCCCGGTATTGTGGTAAATGTGCATGTGCGCGCCAGCCGGGACATGGGCGAGATTCTGGTAGACGGTCAGGCCGACTTTGCCCTGATGTTCAACCCCGGCCACATGCGGGAATTGTTTGTGCGGGCACATCGGGAAATTCCGCTCGGCTTCATCTCCCAGCCCGATCATCCGGTTGGTACGCTGGAAACAGCCCCGTTCAGCCTGTGTGCGGAATATCCGGTCGTCATCCCCGCCCCGCCTCTGGCGTTATGGAGGCCCCTTGAACTGCTGGAAGCCGAAACCGGCATCAAGATTCAGGCGGTTGCCCGGGCTGATAATATCCAGATGATCAAATCTCTGGTCAGCGCCGGGGTGGGCATTGGCATCCTCAGCTATCTGGATGTGTATGACGAAGTGCAGAAAAATCAGCTTGCCTTCACGCCCATCCTCAATAAAAAGCTGTCTCCGCTCACGCTGGCGCTCTGTGTTGACAGGTCGCGCCAGCTTTCCATGGCGGCCAGACTGATCATTTCTGAAATTGAGCAGTTTTTCGCCGATCAGCTCTAAAGCCGGCCCACTCATTCTTGCGAGGTTTCATGCCCTCTTCCTCCCGCACTGCCGCTCTGAGAGGGCGTTTTGTGACCTTTACTGGCAATCCGTTCACCATGCCGCCGGAAGACGCGCTGCATGTGGAAGAAGACGGGCTGATCCTGATTGAAAACGGGAAAATCACCCAATGCGGTGCGTATGATGCCCTGCGTGCACAGGTGCCGGAGGGGGTCAGCATCACGCATTACCCGGACAGCCTGATCAGCGCCGGGTTTATTGATACGCACGTCCATTATCCGCAGCTGCCCGTCATTGCCTCCTGGGGTGAGCAGTTACTGGAATGGCTGCAACAGTATGTCTTCCCGACCGAGGCAAAGTTCTCCAGCCCGGACTTCGCCCAGGCCATTGCCCGCGCCTTTTTGCAGGAGCTGCTACGCAACGGCACTACGACTGCCGCAGTTTACTGCACCGTGCATCCTGAATCCGTCACGGCTTTCTTTCAGGAATCAGAAAAGCTCGGCACCCGGATGATTGCAGGCAAGGTCCTGATGGACCGCAATGCCCCGGATAATTTGCGTGACACCGCTCAGCAAGGCTTTGATGAGTCTCAGAAGCTGATTGAGACATGGCATAATAAGGGACGCCAGCTTTACGCCATTACCCCACGCTTTGCGATTACCAGCACCCCGGAACAGCTGGAATGCGCAGGCGCTCTCTTCCACAGCCGCGATGATCTGTTCATGCAGACGCATCTTGCGGAAAATGAAGATGAGATTGCCTTCGTCAAAACTCTGTTCCCGGAACGCTCATCCTATCTGGATGTGTATGACAAAGCCGGACTGGTTGGGCCACGCGCCATTTTCGGTCATGCCATTCACATGCATGAACACGATTTTCAGCAGTGTCATGACACACACTGCACGCTGGCCCACTGCCCAACGTCCAACCTGTTTCTGGGCAGCGGCGCGTTTCGACTGTTTGATGCCGTAGACCCACGTCGCCCGGTCAATGTGGGTCTGGGCACAGATATTGGCGCGGGCACCAGCTTTTCTCTGCTCAGCACCATGGGGGAAGCCTATAAGGTTTCCCTAATGGCCGGGAAACAGCGCCTCCATGCCATTCAGGCCTTCTGGCTGGCCACAGCGGGAGCCGCACAGGCCCTGCATCTGGATGACAAAATCGGCACCATCGCCCCCGGCATGGAAGCCGATCTGTGCGTGCTGGACCCGGCAGCAACGCCTCTTCTGGCCCTGCGCACCAAAGAGTGTACCAGCATGGCCGACCTTCTGTTCGTACTGATGACGCTGGGAGACGATCGCAGCGTTAAAGCCACATGGGCCGATGGCCGCTCGGTCTACGTTCGGCCTGAGACCGCTTAAAGAACCGCCTGTTTTACCAGGCGGCCACAACACCATCACTGCGGGGGTCCGTCGCGCCCTCCAGTATGCCATTCCGGTGCCGGACAAGGGCACCGGCATGGCCCATCATTGACGTAAAGGGCGCGACCCGTTCCATCTGATGTCCAGCCGCCGACATCTGCGCGACCACCTCCGGCGCAAAGCGGTCTTCATATTTGAGGGTGACACTCTCCTCCCCCCATGTGCGCCCCAGCAGCCAGCGCGGGGCCGTGACGGCCTGCTGCAAGCCCATGCCATACTGCGCATAACGGGTGAACACGGCGGCCTGCGTCTGCGGCTGGCCCTCCCCGCCCATAGTGCCGTAAACCATGACCCGGCCATCATGGAACCGGGCTGCGGCAGGGTTCAGGGTATGGAACGGTTTCCGACCGGGACGCAGGGCATTCCACCCATCCTCAGTCAGTCTGAAGCTGGAGCCGCGGTTCTGCCAGACAATCCCTGTCTGCGGCAGGACCACGCCTGAACCAAATTCAAAATAGGTGCTCTGGATCATGCTGACCGCCACACCATCCGCATCAATCGCCCCCATCCAGACCGTATCACCCGCCTGAGACGGATACGGCCATGGGGCCGCCTTCTGTGGGTCAATGGCAGCGGCCATCTGGTCCAGCACTGCCGGGTCGCTCAGCGTATGCTGGGCTTCAACCGTCATATAGGCCGGGTCGCCCACGTGCGTGTCCCGATAACGAAACGCCTGCTTGGTCGCCTCAACCAATCCATGCCAATAGGCAAAGCTTTCCGGCTCCTGCACGCGCAGTCGGTCAAAAAGCGCCAGAATAAGAAGAGACGCGACCCCCTGCGTTGGCGGGGCCATATTATAGAGCGTCGCCCCGGTAATCCCGACAGAAAGAGGCTCACGGAGCATGGCGGCATGAGCGGCGAGATCAGCCGCAGAAAGCGGGCTGCCTGCTGCGGCAAGATCTGCGGCAACGCTCTGCGCCAGAGAGCCTGTATAAAAACTATTCGGCCCTTCTGCGGCCAGTGTCCGCAATGTCTGCCCCAATGCCGGATTTTTCAGAATATCGCCATCCCGTAGCGGGCGGCCTTCCGGCTCGAACACCGCCGCGTATCCGGGCACAACGCGCAACTCGGCCCCTTTTTGAACGGCAACCTCTGCGCCACCCGCCGTCACCGGCACCCCGGCTTCCGCATACCAGATGGCGTCACGCAAGAGCCGCTCCAGCGACAACGCCTGCGTCTGCTGCCGGGTATGGTAGGTTTGAGAAAGCCGGTGCGCCTCACCCCAGCCGGAAATGGTTCCCGCTACGGTGTTGGCCGCTGCTCCGCCGCGCCAAGGCACTACGGCGTGGCCTGCGTTGCGGTAAAATGCCAGATCAGCTTTGGCCGCCGCCGCCCCACAAGCATCAATGGTTTCCGTGCGCCCATCCGGCCACATAATCAGCCAGAAGGCATCACCCCCGATGGACGTCATATGCGGATAGACCACGGCCAATGCAGCTGCCGTCGCAATCACAGCATCCAGCGCCGTGCCGCCATCCTTCAGCACATCCAGCCCGGCCTGACTGGCCAGATGATGCGGTGATGTGACCATCCCTCGGGTTGAGCGGGGCGTATGCAGCATGAGGTCAGGCCTGTGTGTTCAGAGTTGCATCAGCACAGGGAAAGCCCAGTAAGCCGACTTTTTCCATCGCCTGCGCAAAGGCCAGAAGCGTTGCTTCTTTCCCCGGTGCTGCAATCAACTGCACACCGAGCGGCAAGCCGACGGGTTTCCCCGGTGCAGGAGCCAGTGGAGCCGCCACAACAGGCATGCCCGCAAGACTTAAAGGCTGGGTGAACAGGCCCAGATTAGCCCGTGCCGAAACCTGTTTGCCACCAAGCGTGATCGTCGGCTGGTCCAGCCGGGGTGCAGCACCCGTCGTGGCGGGAGCCACCAGAATATCCACCTCCCGGAAGGCGTCATGCAGCACATCCCGGAACCATGAGCGTATTCTCTGCGCATGCACAATCGGCATGGCGGGCAGCAACGCGCCTGCCATCAGTCTGTCACGCGTTGCCGGATCATACGCCATGGCCTGCGTCCGCAAGCGGCCCAGATGCAGCGCTCCGCCTTCCGCCGCCGTGATGACGAAGGACGCTGCCCGCGCCCGCGCCACCTCTGGCAGTGTCACCGTGCGCACATCGGCACACGCATCCAGAAGCCGATCCATCCCAGCCACCAGTTCCGGGGCCAGATCCTGCGCAAACCACCCGTCCAGACGCCCGATTTTCAAACCAGAGACGTCCTGACCTGTGGCAACGGACTGGCCGCTCAGTGCTTCAAACGCACAGGCGAGATCCGCACTGGTGCTGGTAAACGGCCCGACCACATCCAGACTAGCCGCAAACGGATAGACCCCCTGCAACGGCAGAAGCCCCTGCGTGGGCCGCAGCCCCCAAACCCCGCACAAAGAGGCGGGCACACGAATGGAGCCGTTGGTGTCAGACCCTAGTGTGAGCGGCAACAGTCCCGCCGCCACCGCAGCAGTGGACCCACCGGAAGACCCTCCCGCCAGACGCGCCGTGTCATGCGGGTTTTTTGTCGTACCGTAATGGGCGTTTTCTGTCGCAAACCCGTAAGCGAACTCATCCATATTGAGCGTTGCAACGGGAATAGCGCCTGCCGCACAAAGCCGACGCACCACTTCCGCATCCTGCGTGGCCGGGGGCTGGTTTTTCAGAACAACAGATCCGGCTGTTGTGACCAGACCTTCCAGATCAAACAGATCCTTCACGCCAAACGGCACACCGGCCAGCGGACCCACCTGTTCACCCCGGGCAAGACGCGCATCAACCTCGGCGGCCGCTTTCAGAGCGCGCTCATCCAGCAGGCGCGTAGCAGCGTTATAGACGTTATTCCGCTCCCGAATGGTCTGTAGCGTTTGCTGAACAATCTGGACGGCAGAGACTTCACCCGCCCGGATACGATGTGCAATGTCGATTAGGGACGTCATCAGGGGCGATACTCATAAGCAGGCAGACAGGTATCAGGCAGGGTCATGCCGCAAATCAGATCGACATAGCCCTGCAAGAGCTGTGTGTTGGCCACTACGCCCGGCAGGCAGGCTTCCGGAATTGTCAGATCAAGACAGGCAGCCGTCGCCTCCAGTCTGGCGATTGTGTTGTCTTTCTCGCTCATGTCGCCCTCCTGTCAGTCTGTTTCGATAGTGATATCAGTTCTGGCACGTTGCAAGAGCGGCATCCACACCTGCACCGCGTTTAACGGCATAGCCTTCTGCCGCCAGACAGGTTTCCAAAGCCCCAAGTGTTAGCAAAACATTGTGCTTTTTGGCATTGTAGCCCATGGCCCCGATGCGCCAGATCTTGCCCGCCAGCGGGCCAAACGCTGTGCCAATTTCAATACCGAAATCATCACGCATACGCTGACGCACCCGCTCGCCTTCCACACCCTCCGGGATCCACACCCCGGTTACGTTGGTCATGCGATAGGCATCATTCCCGAACACCTTCAGCCCCATGGCCCGCAGTCCGGCCACCATGGCGGCACCGGCAGCCTTATGCCGGGCAAAGCGCGCATCCAGCCCTTCTTCCAGCATCACACGGGCCGCTTCCCGCGCGCCGTAGAGCATGGTGGTGGCTTCCGTATGATGGTTCAGCCGTTTTTCCGACCAGTAATCCATCACCATGGCCAGATCGAAATAGTTGGAGGGGATACGCGCGCGGCTGCCGTTTGCCATATCCCCGCTACGAATTCCGGCTTCCACATGCCGGCGCGCCATGATGTGCTCTGCCGCACGGTCAGAAATGGTGATGGGTGCAGAACCCGGAGGCCCACCCATACATTTCTGCAAACCGCCGGAGACCACGTCCACGCCCCACGCATCGACCGCAACAGGCATGCCGCCCAGCGTTGCCGTGGCATCCACGTAGGACAGCACATCATATTTGCGGCACAGCGCGCCCACGCCTTCAAGCGGCTGCGCCATGGTGGTGGAGGTATCGCCATGGATACAGGCAAAAACCTGCGGGCGATGCGCGATTAATGCCTCTTCAATCTGCTCCAGCGTCGCCACTTCACCCCAGGGCAGATCAATCGTGCAGATTTCCGCGCCAATCCGCTCGGCAATTTCAGACAGCAGCAGGCCAAAACGCCCGGCCCGCACAATCAGGATTTTGCTGCCCGGTTCCACCAGAGAGACCAGAGCTGCCTCAATCCCCGCACGCGCCGTGCCGTCCACCAGAAAGGTCCAGCGGTTCTGCGTCATGAAAACCTGACGATACAGCGCCATGGTTTCATTCATGTAGGTGGTCATTTCCGGGTCAAACTGGCCCAGCATGTCCGCCGCCATGGCCCGCAGTACGCGCGGATGCACATTAACCGGCCCCGGTCCCATCAAAAGCCTCTGCGGCGGGTCAATCTGGCCAAAAAAATCGTTTGCCATCACACAGGCCTTTCCTTGGTTACGTTACGGACGACGTCCGGCAAAATCTTCAATAAAACGGGTCATGACCTGAAAGGCCTGCTCGACATCCGACGGGTTCACGGCTTCTGCCGGGTTGTGACTGATCCCGCCCTCACAGCGGATAAACAGCATGCAGACGGGGGCAAGTGCCGCGACGATCATGGCATCATGCCCTGCCCCGCTAACCATTCTGCGCGGCACAGTGCCCGTCACGCTCTGGGCGGCTTCACTCAGCATGTTGGTCAACGCGGCATCACACGGCGTTGCGGGCAGGTCCTGCTGCAAGCTGATCTCCAGCGTCACCTTGCGCCGGGCTGCCAGAGCCTCCAGCGCTATGCGGATTTCTGCGGTAGCGGCATTGCGCACTGCGGCATCCCCTGCCCGCACATCAATGCTGAAAACAACTTCCCCCGGCACAACATTTGGCACACCCGGCACCACGGTCAGCTGACCAACCGTGGCGACCAGATCAGACGGGCCGGACTGACCGATTTTTTCAATCGCCAGAACAGCCTCAGCGGCAGCAGCCAGAGCGTCCTGCCGCAAGGTCATGGGCATAGTGCCCGCATGCCCTGCCACACCTTTCATGCGCACACGGAAGCGATATTGCGCGGCAATGGCCGTCACCACACCCACAGCCCGGGTTTCAGCCTCCAGAACCGGCCCCTGCTCAATATGCGCTTCCAGATAGGCAAGGATTTCTTCCGGTTTGCGGGCCGCCTCCGGCATGCGTTCCAGCGCCAGACCTTCTTCGGCCAGAGCGTCCTGCAGGCTAATACCTGCCGCATCCTGCATCTCGGCAGGCACTTCTTTAAGAAGCCCGGCCACAGCGCGAGACGTCAACATGGCAGCAGGAAAGCGTGAGCCTTCCTCATCCCCAAACCCGATAACTTCCAGCGCAAACGGAAAGCGTCGCCCCTGCGCGGCATAGTGTGCGACAAGTTCCACACCCATCAGCACACCCAGCATGCCGTCATAGCGGCCGCCATCCCGCACGCTATCAATATGGGAGCCGATAAGCAGGGCCGGAGCATCTGGTGTCAGCCCCTCGTAGCGCCCGACGAGATTCCCCGCTGCATCAATGCGGGTTTTCATGCCCGCAGACTGCATCCAGCCAGCAATACAATCACAAGTCGCGCGATAGGATGCGCTCAGATACGGGCGGAAAAGCTGGTCTTTTTCTTCAGAATAGGGTGCAACACCCAGCTCATCACACCGGGCAACGGCACGGTGTCCTCCCGGAGGCAGCGCTGAAAGGCTGGCGATATCCGAACAGTCTGAAGACATCATAAAAAGAGGCTCCTGCCTGCAATGGCGCAAGTCGTTGCAGTTCGCATACAATCTTGCATACAAGAAAAAGGTCTTGCAACCCCCTTCCGCATGTCATGCTCAGGAGGGATGCTTTGATTGGTGTTTAATCGGGGCGACCGAGCGCAGATTTCAGGTTTTTCAGCCGGGTGCGCACATGCCGTTCGTTCAGTGCGTTTTCCACATGGCGCAAATGCGCATCCATTAAGCGGGCCGCTTCCGGCACGTCGCCTGCTTCCAGCGCATCAATAATCTGCTCATGTTCGCCGCTGGATTCACACGCATCGTGAGACGATTGGTAGAGGGCGGCAATCAGCACGGTACGCGTTGTCAGATCCTGCAACAAAGCCGCCAGCACCGGGCTCCCCAGCGTTTCCGCCAGACAGACATGAAAATGTCCGAGCAGATAACTGCGTGCGGCTCTGTCATCTCTCTCGATAGCAGCCTGTTCCGCCTGAACATGTTCCCGCAAAGCCTGAATGACGCGGGCGTCGCCCTTCCCCAGCGTGACCAGCATCCCCACTTCCAGCGCCCGGCGGGCATCCAGCGTATGACGAGCTTCTTCCTCGGTAGGCTCAATCACAAACCAGCCCCGGCGAGAGGAGACCTGCACAATGCCGCGGGCCTGCAACCGCATCATGGCCTCGCGCACCAGCGTGCGGGATACCCCGAAGATTTCCGCCAGATCCTTTTCCCCCAGTCGCTCGCCCGGTGCGATCTGGCCAGAGAGCGCGGCATAGACAATGCGGTCCTCAATCCGGCTGGAAGACGAGCCCTCATCAGGAAGTGCGGTCAGGGTCATGCGGTTTTTGTCCGTCATAGTGCTCAGGGATCGTTCCGGTTCATCAGCATTCTCTTCTTATATACAGAGCGGGCCCGCAAGACAGACAGATCTTGCACCTCTTCAAAGCCTCATTCCGGCCAGACTCTCGTGTTTGATAGGTCTTCTCTCGTTTGTCTGCCTTTTCCAGAGCCCCTTCTCAGAAACGCATCTTTGCTAAATAAAAGAAAACAATTACCGTTAGGAAATTTTTTATTAGTCAAGACCGGCGGAAACGCCCTTTCCGCTCTGGACATCCCACCGGACACACGCTTTCCTCCTGACAGAAAGCGTATTGGCAGACCGTTGATACCCCAGGTTCTACAAGGATTTTTGAAGCGATGGCCTCACTCAGCCCGTTTGCTGGCAAGACACTTGATCAGTCCCAGCTTACTGACATCCCGGCTCTGATTGCAGCGTATTATGACCGCAAGCCTGATGTCTCCATTCCGACCCAGCGCGTCTCCTTTGGCACCTCCGGGCATCGCGGATCGTCCTTCCACACCAGTTTTAATGAAGGCCATATCCTGGCCATCTGCGAGGCGATCTGCCGCCACCGGAAGGCTGAAGGCATTGATGGCCCTCTGTTTGTTGGCATGGATACGCATGCTCTGTCCGGTCCGGCTCAGCGTTCTGCCATTGAAGTGTTTGCAGCCCATGGGCTGGATGTGCGCGTGGACGAGAATGATGGCTTCACCCCCACACCCGTCATTTCTCACGCAATTCTGACCTATAACAAAGGCCGCACGACAGGGTTGGCTGATGGTGTCGTCATCACCCCCTCCCACAATCCGCCGTCCGATGGTGGTTTTAAATACAACCCGACCAACGGTGGCCCTGCGGATACTGCCATTACAAAAGCCATTCAGGACATGGCCAACGGTTTTCTGGCTGATGGCCTGAAGGATGTGAAGCGCCTTCCCTATGAGGAAGCTCGCAAGGCCGCCTGCATCAAAGGGTATGACTACATTACCCCCTATGTGGCTGATCTGGACTCCGTCATTGATATGAAGGCCATTCGGGATGCCGGCGTAAAAATCGGCATTGACCCGCTCGGTGGTGCTGCTGTGCATTACTGGAAGCCGATTATTGAGCGTTACGGCCTGAACGCTACGGTGGTGAATGAAACGGTAGATCCGCAGTTTGCCTTCATGACGGCCGACTGGGATGGCCAGATCCGTATGGACTGCTCCTCGCCTTACGCCATGAAGAGCCTGATTGGCATGGCCGACCAATTTGACGTGGCCTTTGCGAACGACACCGACGCCGACCGCCACGGCATTGTGGCCAAGCCGGATGGCCTGCTGAACCCCAACCATTACCTTGCTGTCGCTATCTCCTATCTGTTCCGTAACCGCCCCGACTGGAGCCCCGAACTGGGTGTAGGCAAAACGCTGGTCAGCAGCGGGCTGATTGACCGCGTTGCGAAAGATCTCGGTCGTAAGCTGGTGGAAGTGCCTGTCGGGCTGAAATGGTTTGTGCCGGGCCTGATGGATGGCTCACTGGGCTTTGGTGGTGAAGAAAGCGCGGGCGCGACCTTCCTGCGGCGTGATGGCACCGTCTGGACCACAGATAAGGACGGCCTCATCCTCGGCCTGCTGGCTGCTGAAATTACGGCGAAAACCGGCAAAAACCCGAGCGTGCAGTATCGCGAACTCAGTGCACGTCTGGGCACGCCGTTCTACGCGCGCATTGATGCCCCTGCCAATGCCGAACAGAAAGCCAAGCTGAGCAAGCTTTCACCGGAGCAGTTCCCGCTGGAAACGCTGGCTGGAGACAAGATTATCAGCAAGCTCACGCGCGCTCCGGGCAATGACGCCCCCATCGGCGGCCTGAAAGTGGTGACGGAAAACGGCTGGTTTGCCGCCCGCCCCTCCGGCACGGAAGATGTCTACAAAATCTACGCCGAAAGCTTCAAAAGCGAAGAACACCTGCACGCTATCCAGACGGAAGCTCAGGCCGCCATTTCGAAAGTTTTTGCATCCTGAAAAAGAGCGCCTGCTTTGCTGCCTGATGGCATGAAGCAGGCTCTTTCTTTATTTCTGCTTTCTACGATCAAGGCGCAGCGCTACCAGAGAACGCTGCGCCTTTGTTTTGTAATCTGCCGGACTGCAAGAACGGCTTACTGATGCTGGAGCAGAGAACCTGTCCCGCTCATTGCCATCAAAAAATGATCCGTTACGGTAGCAGCGGAAAATCCATTTTGAAAAAAACTTTGACCGAAAAGCTTGATGAGATTTTTTCAGGACGGAATTTTCGAACAGTTTAGTGAATGAAAAAAACTATCCAGATCATCAATATCCCGAATATTTCTGGTGAGAATAGGTATTTCAACCATCGCTTCGCCCTCACTGGCCCGACTGATCCCTCTTAATTCGAGCGTTCCATCCCACATAAGACGAGCCAGATATCGGTCTGGCAAAAAACCGGCCTCCGAATATGCAGCAGGCACCACGTCCGGTTCAGCGACATCGTCCTCACGTGTTTTCGAAAAAGCCGGCCTATCCAGAACAACTTGCCCTGAGCCCAGATGAGGAAGATTGGCCTGAAGCCAGTCCCAGTCCTCCTCCTGTAAAAACTCCTGATCACGAAAAGCTGCCTCAATAAATGGCACATCGTAAGTATAGCGAATCTCCACACGTGCAGCGCGGCGTTCTTCTATCAAATAACGGGCCATACTCGGCAACTCATCGAGGTTCGATTTATAAGCCATAATAATATAGTATAAATTAACTGATGAATTGACCTCATTAAATGCAGTGATGAGCTTATCCCAGTTTTCCATGAAGATGGGAAAGCGTGCCCCCTTACGCATCCGTTCATAGATTTCTGGCGTGAGAGATTCGAGAGAGATATTGACGTGAGAGATTTCGCTTTTTGCGAGCCCTTGAAAATAAGATTCCGGCATACGGCGGGCAAAATTCGATGTGAAAAACACCTTCTTTCGCATCGCGGGCGGTACCAGATTCAGAAATGAGAGAAAATCCGGATGAAGCGACGGCTCATGCAGGCAGGAAAACCAGAATTCCCGGTCCTTGGTATAGGGCATGAGGCGGAGAGCTGATTCCAGGGTTTCCTGCGTCATAAAGTGCGTTTTGCGCACCTTACTGTAATCATAAAGGCAGAAAGGACAGCGCAGATTGCAGTTATCGACGATATCCATCGCAACATGCAGAAGTGGATGCCAGGATTCCAGATTGGGGGCGCGACAAACTTCGTTCCGGCCCGGAACCCTTACCTGCAGATTCTTTTGTTCTTCAGGGGTGATCTCACGCTTTAGAGGAAACCAGAATCCATACTGCCGGCTGTTATCACCAACCCCTGCAATTCCATGATTAAACTGACTTGCAACAGCGTTACCAAGGCTTTCCCCTGTTTCTGGCAAAAAAGCTTCTACAGAGAGGCGTTCAGCCGGATCATCCGGATCCATCACCCAGCCGTGCACGTGACGCAAACCAATATGATCCACAAAGCCGAGCTGAGATGTGACTGGATTGCCCTGCTCTTTTTTTAAATCGCCTTCTTTGGAGCGGTATCCCTTAAAAGCTCTTAAAATTTTGCGGCTTAATTTCTTAACACTCTTCAATGGAACACCGTACGCGCATCAGGTTTTCTTTGGATAACCCAGTAGTATAAGAGGTCCCCAAAAAAAAAGCATGCAACATTTTTGAGATTCTCTATTTCTATGCGCAAAAAAAATGCCCCCCGAATAATATCGGGAGCACTTTTTTATTCATTGCTGGAATCAGAAGGATGCAGATTCAAAACAGTTTGAATAAGACCCGCCTTAAAGAGCAAGCGCGCTGAACGTATCGCACTGCCGGATATCGCCGCTTTGCAGCCCCCGGCTGAACCAGTTGACACGCTGGGCGGATGTACCGTGCGTAAAGCTATCTGGCACAACATAGCCCTGCCCCTGCCGTTCCAGGCGATCATCCCCCACAGCGGAGGCCGCATTCAGCCCCTGCTGCACATCGCCCGATTGCAGGATGCTCTTTGCGTCATTCGCCCGCTTGGCCCAGACACCGGCAAAACAATCCGCTTGCAGCTCGGTCCGGACAGAAGCGCCCGTCGCGCCGCGCTCGCTCATGCCGCCATTCTGCTTTTCAAGCTGCGCCATAATCCCCAGCTCATTCTGGACATGATGCCCGACCTCATGCGCCACCACATAAGCCCGCGCAAAGTCACCCCCGGCACCCAGCCGGTTTTTCAATTCCTGAAAAAAGGCGAGATCCAGATACACCTTGTGGTCCGCCGGGCAGTAAAATGGTCCCACAGACGTTTGCGCATATCCGCAGGCAGACTGCGTGCCGCCTGAGAACAGCACCAGTCTGGGCTCATGATACGTGCGGCCCATCTGCTGAAAATAGGATGTCCAGACATCTTCTGTTGAACCCAGAATACGGGCAATAAACTGCTTCTGCGTATCCGGCCCCTGCACAGACTGCTGCGGCGCGACAACCGCGCTTTGATTACCGGAAGACGCACTCCCTTCCAGAAGGCTGAAAACAATTTTGGGGTCTACTCCAAAATACAAAGCCCCCAGTGCCAGCAGAATGCCGCCAATACCGATCTTCAGAGGGGCACGGCCACCACCACCGCCGGAACCACGCTCGTCATCAATATTCGTGCTTTCCCGCTCATCATCCAGACGCATGCTTTCTATCCTTCTGTGCCTGATAGTCCGATCATGCGCTGCTCCTTAGCATGGATCAGCTTCAGATACGGCAAGAAGAAAAGCATCCTCGCTCGTGAGAAACTCAGGCGCGTAAGGCGCTCCGCCACCACGACCGCCGCTCTCTATCGTCCCGGGCGTGTTGCGGGCTTTCTTCTGGCGAAACCGAGAAAGGATGCCTCTCATACTGGGCGGGATCAATCACCCAGCCAGCCGCCCCACCATGATGATGGCTCAGCATCTCAATCGACCACCGCTCTTCCGCCGCATAGGCGCCGCCAACAGGGTTATCTCTGAGGCTGAACGACGTGCTTGGCCCGATTTTCCAGCGTGTGGCACTCAGGCAGTGTGACGGACAGCCAGCCAGAAAAGCTGAGCGATAGAGCAGAAAGCCGGTCGCTCCGCGCTCATGCGCAGCCCGTTGCAGGCGGCGCGTTGTGCCAAGGTCTGGCGCTGTGCGGCTATCAACCACCACGGCCCCAACGCCTGGTTCCCGCAGCACGGCTTCACATAAATCCACAAAAGAGGCTTGCGTGGCTGTCACACAGATCAACCGCCCCGGATTGAGACCAGCCTGCTCAACGCCTGCTACACAGAGATCGAGCGTTTCCTCGCCAATCCAGATGACCACACCTGTCGTGCGGACCAGAACGGCTGCCACAAAACGCGCAGGCTTGGCAGAAACCTGTCGGTCACTCCCTGCTCCAAAAAATTCGTGGACGGTCCCTTTTTCCAGACCGCCGCCCAGACGGGCATCAATTTCCGCAACACCTGTGGAAAGCCGTTGCGTGATGGAACTGGCAGGGCTGATGTTCATCCGGGCAATCCGGTCCCGCAGCAAATCCAGTGTATCCGAGTGTGATGACGCCATGAGTGCATCCCTCCTGTTCCGCTTTTTATAATGAGAACAAAACAGGAACTCAAGAGCTTTCTGCCCGCGTCATCCGGTCTCCCTTGATGCAAGCCACTGCCACCCTATGGCCACTCATACTCTTTGCGTCCCTCAAACATGAGCTGAACTAGCGTCAGTAAAAAGGGAGAATACCCTCCTCAGCACCCTAAAACGCATAGTACTTAGGCTATACCCCTCCGGGGTTCTGGAGATAAAACGCATGATTATTATGCTCTTTACAACAGCCTCAGAGTGCTTTCTTAAGGGGATATTCCCGGAATAGAGGCGAACACTCTTCCCATGCGCCGTTCAGACTCAGTCCCCTTTGCGTTGGCGACACTGTGTCGCTGGCTGATGGTGTGCTGCGTTCTGCTGGGGTTTTGCGGACAGCTTTTTCTCCAAAGCAATGCTCTGCCGGATGAAGCACCCCGTGTGACATTTGAACGGCTGACCGGATTACAGATCGGGCCAGATCAGCCCCCCGCGCTCCCGCATGTCATGCACATGGCTGCCGGGCATATGCTGAAAATGGCACACGCCAAAGCGCCTCAGCATTCAGGCCATCATCATGATGGGTCGTGCCCGCTCTGCCCGCTGCTGCATCTGCCAGTTGTCATTTTCAGTGTGGCGTTTCTTGCGGCCCTGATCCTGATTGCCTGGTCTCAGTCAGCCTATGGCACGCTCCTGCCGCGCGCACCGCCGCTTCTTGCTCTTGCCCTTCGGCCACCACCTACGGGGCCACCAGCCTTTCTCTGAAAACGATACGCGCTGACACGCAGGCCTTCAGGACACCTGAACGCCTGTGATGTCGGCTGTTTCCGTTTCAAGGAAAGTCTCAGCACAATGTCTTGTCTTTTTGTTCGGCATGCCGCGCGCACCAGCCTGCTTGCTGCCGGTTGCGCGCTGGCCTGCACAGTCGCCCGCCCATCCGCAGCGGACGCTCAAAGCCGTCTGCCCGCTACACCTGTTTCAACAGAAGCCTTAACCGTACCAACCACGCCAACCTCAGACGCGGACGCCGACAGCCCATCCACAGAGCAGATGACGGTCAACGGAACCCGGCATCACATGTCCTCCAACCCGGATACGGCCAATCTGTTTCGGCACAGTCTGGGATACAGCGCCTATTCCGCTGGCGGTGTCTCCTCTTTGCCTGTTCTGAACGGCATGGCGGATGAGCGCGTGGCGACCTTTGTCGATGGCATGCGCATTCCCTCCGCCTGCCCCAACCATATGAATCCGGCAATGTCCTATATTGACCCGGATGCCGTCTCGTCCGCTGTCGCCATTGCGGGCATCACCTCTGTCAGTCAGGGTGGCGACAGCACCGGCGGCACGCTGGAGGTCAATCGGAAAGATCCCATCTTTTCCAGCACGTCCAAATTGCTCGTGACAGGCCATGTCCGGGGGGATTATCGCAGCAATGGCGGCGGATCGGGCGCGTCCGGCTCTCTCACCACTGCCAATGACTGGCTAAGCCTGCGCTATACCGGCTCATATAGCCATGCCAGCGACTATCACACGGGAGGCAACAGCCGGCGCGTTCTCTCCACCAGCTATCTCAGCTTCAACCATGCCGTGACACTTGGGGTGAAAAAAGAGAACCATCTGCTGGCGCTCACCGTCGGTCAGCAGGATATCCCTTATGAGGGTTTCCCCAACCAGTACATGGATATGACCAATAACCGCTCCACCTTTGTGAACGGCAAATACAAGGGTGATTTCAACTGGGGCACGCTGGAGGCTCGCGGTTTCTGGCAACGGGTCGACCACGCCATGAACATGCTGGCCGACAAAGGGGGCCATACCGCCACAACCGGCATGCCGATGAATACGGATACCCGCACGGCAGGCTATTCCATCAAGGCGACCATTCCGCTTGGCCGGAAGCATATACTCGGGCTGGGTAGCTCCTTTGACCATAATGGCCTGAACGACTGGTGGCCGCCCCTGAGCGGCAGCATGATGATGGGGCCAGACACGTTCCATAATATCAATCAGGGACACCGCGACCGCCTCGGCCATTATATTGAATGGAAAGCCCAGTGGCTGCCGCGCTTCTCCACAGAACTGGGACTGCGGAATGATCTGGTGATGATGAATACCGGTCCGGTCGCCCCGTATTCATGGACCAGCATGATGAGCATGGCCGACGCCATGGCTGCCCAACGCTTTAACGCGGCCTCTCGCGGACGCACCGACACCAATTTTGATGTCACAGCTCTGGCACGCTGGACACCTCTCGACAGCCTCACGCTGGAGGGTGGATACGCCCGCAAAAGCCGCGCTCCCAGCCTGTATGAGCGCTACTCATGGGGCGAAGGCGCTATGAGCACCACAATGATTGGCTGGTTTGGAGACGGCAATGGTTATGTCGGCAACCTCAACCTGAAATCAGAAATTGCCAATACGCTCAGCACCACCCTCACCTGGCATGACCCGGTGAACAATGCGTGGGAACTCAAGGTGCAGCCTTATTATACCTACACCCACAATTATATAAATGTGGTGCGCATTGGCACGCTCTCTAACGGCCTGTCCAAACTCCAGTTCGTCAACCACAATGCCCGGAGCTACGGCATCAACAGTTCAGGCTTCGTCAGACTCTGGAAAAGCCCGGCTTTTGGGGCAGGAGAGCTCAAAGCCAATCTGAACTGGGTACGGGGGCAGGATCTGGTGACCCGCTCCGGCCTGTATCATCAGATGCCCGCCAACGGCTCCATCAGCCTGCATGAAACCTATGAAAACTGGACGGGTCGCGTCGAGGTCACCCTTGTTAAAGCCAAGAGCACTGTGGACTGGCTGCGCAATGAGCCCCGCACGCCCGGCTATGCCCTGCTGGGTCTGGGCGGAAGCTACCACTGGCGGGTGCTGACACTGGATGCCAGCATCGAGAACGTCCTGAACCAGAAATACTATCTGCCGCTAGGCGGTCTTTCTCTGGGGGACTATCGCGCCACCGGGGTTCTGAGCCCGCTCGCGGGTTTAGGGCGCTCGTTCAATCTGAGCCTGAGCGCGACCTTCTGAAATCTGGCAGCGCCCTGCTTTGCGATCCTCCTCCTTATGGGAGATCGGAAGGCAGGGTGACCTGTCTGAACACAGGTTTACAGCGCAGAGTTGAATATCACTCTGAGCGACCCAATATAAGACTATAATTTTTTGGGAAAGATTGGCTGGGAGACCTGGATTCGAACCAGGGCTGACCGGGTCAGAGCCGGTAGTTCTACCGCTAAACTATCTCCCAGCAAGGAGAACCGGGAGGCTTAAAAAGCCGCCTCCGCTGCGGTGACGCCTTCCTAGCACTGTGAATTAGGGGGCGCAAGTGCCTAAACGAAAAGAAATGTCGGTTTGTCACATAATTGTCTTGCTCCTTTGGCCGCCCTCCCCAAAAATAGTCTTAACATGAGTCAACCTCTTACTAAGGACCGGACAGATGGATCGCATCCCCCCCTGGGCCGGCCGCCCGGACAGACCAGCTTATCCTTCACCCTACTCTCGTTCTGCCGAAGATGAGCTGTTTGCCGCGCTCGACCTGGGAACAAACAACTGCCGTTTGATGGTCGCGGCGCAAACCGCTGGCGGCTTCCGCGTTATTGATAGCTACAGCCGCATGGTGCGGCTGGGTGAAGGCCTGCACCATACAGGCCGACTGGGCGAACCCGCCATGGAACGTACACTGGACGCACTGCGCGCCTGTGCGGAACGTGTCGGTCGCCGCCCTATCAAGAATATCCGTGCCGTTGCAACGGAAGCCTGCCGCCGCGCGGTGAACGGATCAGACTTTCTGAACCGCGTGCGGACGGAGACCGGCTTTCATATCAATATCATCTCCGCGCGAGAGGAAGCCTCCCTTGCGGTAGAAAGCTGCGCCAACCTTGTGCACAATCCGCGCTTCGGGCCTGTGCGCAACCGGGCGTTGCTGTTTGATATTGGCGGCGGCTCGACAGAAATTGCCTGGGTCCGTGTGGACGCCCCTCGTCAGACGCATGAGCTGATTGGCTATCTGAGCCTGCCCGTGGGGGTCATTACCCTCTCAGAGCAGTTCGGCAGCACCGGCCATGATGACCCGAGCCTCTATAAAAAGATGGTGGACCACACCAAGGCGGCCCTGCAGGACTTTGAGGGCGTGCATCGGATTGGCCCGGAAATTCGGCGCAAGCAAACACGCTTTATTGGCACCAGTGGCACCGTCACCACACTGGCGAGCCTTGTGCTCAACCTGCCCCGTTATGTGCGTGCGGCGGTTGATGGCTCACAGCTGCCAGCCACCAGTGCCCGCAAGGCCGTTCGGACATTGCAGGATATGGGGCATGCAGGCATAGAACAGCATCCGTGCATCGGGCCGGATCGTGCCCCCTTCGTTTTGCCGGGCTGCGCCATTTTCGAGGCTATTCACGAGACCTGGCCGGTGGAAGATATTATTGTGGCAGACCGTGGCCTACGGGATGGCATGGTTCTGCGCATGATCCGCAAGAGTGGGTCTGCATCCAGAAGGCTCCACAAAGCGCCCATGCTCAATGGCCCCATCCCTTTTCTGCACCCTATTCAAGCAACAGGTTCATGAGCGACAAAAAATCCGGGCCTCCCCGGAAAGCAACTTCTCTCCGCGTTCCGGGGCGTGCCCGCACCAGCAGCAGCGCCCCCGGCTCCAATCATTCTCTGGATGACTCATCAGCCCCGCGCACAATGCGCACCAAATCCGTCAGCCTCCGCACGGCGCGCGGACGCACAACTGCGCAGCAGCGCTGGCTGGCCCGCCAGCTGAACGACCCCTATGTGCAGGCTGCCCACAAGCAAGGCTGGCGTTCCCGTGCGGCCTTCAAGCTGATTGAACTGGATGACCGTTTTCACCTCATCCAGCCCGGCATGCGCGTGGTCGATCTGGGTGCCGCACCCGGCGGCTGGACACAGGTGGCCGTCAAACGTGGTGCGAATCGCGTTGTCGGGGTTGATCTGCTGCCGGTTGATCCTGTGGCGGGTGCCGAGATCATCGAAGGCGACTTCACAGACCCCGAGATGCCGGACAAGCTGGTCAGCCTGCTGGATGGCAAGGCCGATCTGGTGCTCTCGGACATGGCCCCCAACACAACCGGCCACGGCCCGACGGACCATATGCGGATTATCGGGCTTGCTGAAGAAGCCCTGTATTTTGCCTTTGAAATTCTGGCAGAGGGCGGTGGTTTTGTCGCCAAGGTGTTTCAGGGCGGCTCGGAAAAGGCCATCCTTGATGTGATGAAGCAGGCCTTCACTTTGGTGCGGCACGCCAAACCACCGGCCAGCCGCAAGGATTCTAGCGAACTTTATGTGGTAGCGACAGGCTTCCGGCCTGATCGCCTCAAAGAGGCTCAGGCCAACACCTGAGCCTGCCGGAACGGAATGAGCAGGCAGGCCTCACCTCAGGTCAGCCTGTTTATTTCCCCCACAGCCACGCAGCGCCACGCACGCCGGAACTGTCACCATGCTGATTTTTCAGCAGTTCCGTGCGGCATTCCGGGGTGATGGCGTATTTCTTCATCACCTCAGGCACGCGGGTGTAGATCGTCTTCAGGTTGGAGACGCCGCCGCCCAGCACAATCGCGTCCGGGTCCACCATGTTGATGACCAGCGCGCAGGCACGCCCCAGCCGATCCACATACGTATCCAGCGCCTTAAGGGCAGCGACATCGCCTGCAGCAGCAGCTTCTTCAATACCGTCTGCGCAGCGTTGCCCCTCGCCTTTCCATGAAGCAGCCAGAGCAGGGCCGCACAGGAAACGCTCCAGACAGCCCTCATTCCCACAGAAGCACTTCGGCATAGGGAATTCGTCTTCCCGCACCCACGGAAGCGGGATATGCCCCCATTCGCCGGCAATGTGATGCAGGCCTGTCACCGGTTCACCGTTAATGACAAAACCGCCACCCACGCCGGAACCGAGAATCACCCCGAAGACGATCTTGCGACCCGCTGCTGCGCCATCCACTGCTTCAGACAGCGCAAAACAGTTGGCATCATTCTCTACCTTCACCGGGCAGCCGAGCACCTGCTCCAGATCTTTGCCGAATGTCTGGCCGTTCAGCCATGTAGCATTTGCATTCTTGACCCGCATTGTGCGGGAATCAATAGCACCGGGGATACCGACCCCGACCGTAGCCGTCCGGTTTGTACGTCCACGTCCCTCTTCCACGAGATCCCGCAACGTCACGAGCAGATCATCGTAATTACCGGGATTTGCAACACGATGCCGCAGAAGGATTTCCCCTGTGGAATCAAGGGCTGCTATTTCGACCTTGGTTCCACCAACATCGATTCCTAAACGATAATCTGACATACAGCGACCCTACGTCTTCTTCCGGCAAATGATTAATATGCCATGCGGCATGGGATAAATTAGTGAACTATGCAATCACACATCTTCCACTCTCTATACAAGGCTCTGTGTCATGAATGAGGCTGTTCTTGATGCGCGGGGGCTTGGCTGCCCCCTTCCGGTTTTAAAAGCCAACCGTCTTTTGCGCGGCATGCAGGCGGGAGAAAAGCTCCGCGTTCTGGCAACAGACCGGTCCTCTATCGTGGATTTTCAGGTGTTTTGCAGGGAAACCGGTCACGCGCTGGTCGCGTTTTCAGATGAAAACGGCTCCCTGTCCTTCACCATCAGACGCCGTGCGGATATACCCTCACCGTGAGGGCGGTATGTTTTATTGCGCATTCTACCCCGGCAAGACTTGGCAGACCCACGCTTATCGGAGTAATGCCTGCCCCTCATGACGGATAGGAAGACCTGCGCCATGTCGGATAACATCAAGTCTCTGTCGTTTGAGGACGCACTCTCCGAGCTGGAGAAGATTGTACGCGGCCTTGAAGGCGGCCAGCTCAAGCTGGAAGAGGCCATTGCATCCTACGAGCGCGGGGCAGCCTTACGCCAGCATTGCGAAACCAAGCTGAGCGAGGCCGAGGCCCGCGTTCAGGCGATCGTGCAACGGTCTGACGGATCGTTGACCATGAAACCTATGGATTGAGACGTCGATGACTGACCCGACAACCATCGCCCCTTCCCAGACGCACTCCTCAGCCAATGGGCCGCTGCTCAAGCAGGCTATGGCGGCCCGCGCCAAAGTGATTGAAGCGACAATCGACCAGCTTCTGCCGCCCACCAGCGGTGGCGATGCCCGTCTGATTGACGCCATGCGTTATGCCACGCTGGGCGGCGGCAAGCGCCTGCGCGGTTATCTGGCCATGGCAACCGCCAGCCTGTTTGATGTGCCGGACTGCCAGTCCGCCCGCGTTGCGGCCTCCGTTGAAATGCTGCACGCCTACTCCCTGGTGCATGATGATCTGCCGGCCATGGATGATGATGATCTCCGTCGCGGTCAGCCCTCCACCCATCGCAAGTTTGATGAAGCCACGGCTATTCTGGCCGGTGACGCTCTTCAGACCAAAGCATTTGAAATTCTGGCAGAAGCCGAAACGCACGAGAGCACGACCGTGCGCATCGCCCTAATCACCGCTTTCGCGCAGGCCTCAGGCGCTGCCGGAATGGTGGGCGGTCAGATGATCGACATGGAAGGCGAAGGCCGCGCCCTGCCGCTGGAAGAAGTCCGCCACCTGCATGCCCTGAAAACCGGCTGCCTGATCCGCTACTCGGCAGAAGCAGGAGCCATTCTCGGGCAGGCCAAACCGGAACTTCAGCAGCGTCTGCGCTCCTACGGTGCCAATATTGGTGCAGCCTTCCAGATTGCGGATGATGTGCTGGACGCCACGGCTACGGCTGAAGAACTGGGCAAGACGGCTGGGAAGGATGAAGCTTCCGGCAAGTCTACCTACGTTGCCCTTCTGGGAATTGACGGCGCGCGCGCCGAAGCAGAACGCATGGCCAAAAGCGCCATTGAAGATCTTGCTCCGTTTGGAGAGCAGGCCGACCGCCTGCGAGATCTGGCCTATTACGTGATTGAACGCAGGAACTGAGAAGAATGTCGGACAAGCCCCAGATTCCCACCCTTGGCCGTTTTCCTGCTCTGGACCGGGTGACCTACCCGTCTGACATGCGGAACCTTTCGGTCGAGCAGCTCAAGCAGATTGCGGACGAGCTGCGGGCCGAGACCATTGACGCCGTCTCCACCACCGGTGGCCATCTGGGCGCCTCTCTGGGCGTGGTGGAACTGACCGTGGCCCTGCATGCGGTGTTCGATACCCCGGCTGACAAGGTGATCTGGGATGTGGGCCATCAGGCCTACCC
>NZ_JACRVS010000002.1:0-295366 GCF_018811985.1 Acetobacter sp. P5B1
TTGTTCATCCGAACTGTCGGTATCACCCGGGCCACCATGAGGATCGGGCTGGCCAATATCGTCTACAACATGCGCCGCTTCCTCTTCCTCGAAAGGTTGAACGCGAGCGCGTAGTCATCCAGCGGGAGGGCAGTCCCCGATCTGCTCAAAACGCAGATCAAAAGCTACCCCAAAAACCGTCAATCAAATCGCCAAAACCCTGAAATCACGAGCCAGGCGCATCAACCAACGGTTCTTCGATCCCTCCATTTGCTAAAACATCTGAGGTAAAAAATAATATGAATGGCGAATTTTTAGGGCAAAAAATACATGTTGAGAATTTGCTTAAGCCATCCAAAGCATCAATCGATAAAATGCAAAATGAAATTCGTAAAAAAATGGAAAATATAAAATAAAATCGGTAATTTATATCAAACGCCTTACGAGTATTTTTCCGTAAGGCGTTTGAAATTCTATTTTTCTCTTTTTTCCGCAGCCAGTTCCAGCGCACGGGCGTAAACCGTGCGGCGGGGCAGGCCGATGGCGGTGGCGGCTAGAGCAGCGGCGTCTTTGACGGAATGCGTGCTCAGCAGGGTGCGCAGGGTCGTATCCAGATCATCCGCGCTGCTTTCTTCCGCTTCTGTCGGGCCGAGAAGCAGGGTGATTTCCCCGCGCGGTGCGGTTTCCGCATAGAATGCGGCGAGGGTGCCCACGGGGCCGCGTTTGACTTCCTCAAAGCGTTTGGTGAGTTCCCGTCCCACGGCGCACGGGCGGTCTTCCCCAAAAACTTCGGTCATGTCAGCCAGCGTATCCGCCAGACGGTGCGGGGCTTCATGCCAGATCAGGGTGGCGCTCAGGCCCGCCCGTTCAGCTGCGCGCAGTTTGGCGAAGGCTTCCTTACGGGCGGCAGAGCGCGGAGGCGGGAAGCCGATGAACATGAAGGGGTGCGGCGGCAGGCCGGATAATACCAGCGCCGTCAGGGCCGCATTAGGGCCGGGGATGACGGTTAGCGGGAGATCGGCCTCAATCACCGCCCGCACCAGCCGGAAGCCGGGGTCGGACATCAGCGGCATGCCGGCGTCGGACACCAGCGCCATGCGGGTGCCGTTCTGCATCCGCTCGATTAGCGCCGGAACACGCTGGCGTTCATTATGCTCGTGCAGGGCTTCCGTGCGGGTCGTAATATTCCGGTCAGACAGCAGGCGGGCTGTCATGCGGGTATCTTCACACAAAATCAGGTCGGCTTCGGCCAGAGCTTCCGCGCCACGCAGGCTGAAATCTCCCAGATTTCCTATGGGAGTCGCAACCAGCGTGAGGCCTGCCGCACTACCGGAGGAAGAGAAGGCATGACGAGAGGCCTTTCCTTCGCTATGGAGTGTGGAAGTCCGGTCATAAGCTTCATCAGGCCGGTTGTTTGCGGAGGACGATCTGGATGATGACGCGCACATATTCTTTCCTGTCAAAGGCATCCACGCGAGGTCTGGCTGGAAATGGCGCAGGACGCAAGGCCGGAATGGTTGTTTTGGGTACAGTTGGGCTTGCAATGGCGGGATGTGCGGACCAGTCCGGCCCCGGTGCAGCCACTGGCCCGCAGGCCCCAAAGGCCGCGACCAGCCACAAGATTGGCGTTCTGCTGCCGTTGACCGGGCCGAATGCCGCCCTCGGGCATGAGCTTCTGGCGGGTGCGCAGCTTGCTCTTGCAGAAAACGGAACGTCCACAACACAGGGGCAGGCCTCTGCCCTGCAAATGGATGTGCATGACACAGCAGCTGTCGGGGGCGCCTCCGCTGCGGCCACGGCGGCAGCGGAGGCTGGCGATGGTATTATCCTCGGCCCGTTGACGGCAGTGGACACCGCTGCCGCGCAGTCTGCTAGCATGCCGGTTCTGGCCTTTACCAGCGATGTTGGTCAGGCCCGGAATGGTGTGTGGGTAATGGGCATTACGCCGGAGGATCAGGTGGAACGTCTGGTCGCCACGGCGCGTCAGGAAGGGCGGCATCGTTTTGCAGCCTTCCTGCCGGATAACCCGCTGGGCCATGCGCTGGGGAATGGTCTTCTGGCGTCCTGCCGGGATCAGGGCCTGATGTCCCCCACCATTGTTTATCATACCGGCTCTCAGGCCAGCATTACGCAGATGATGCGGGAGCTGTCCTCCTACGATACGCGCCGCGCAGAAGCGCAGCCGGATGGCAATGCTGCGGCTCCTGCAAGCACGCCTGCGGCACCGGCTACGGGCAGCACGGACACGGCAGACAAGGCGCTGCCGTCTGATCTGGCTGCCGCGCTCAAAGGTGGGTCTGATACATCCGCCACCGCTTCGGCTGATGGCGCAGCGCAAACCCCGGCAGTGCCCAAACTTGCGCCGCCGCCGTTTGATGCGCTGCTGCTGGGTGATACGGGCCTCGGCCTGAAAAACGTGATTGGTGCGCTGGCAGATAGTCAGGTGTCCTCCGCGAATGTGCGGATTATGGGGCCGGGTCTGTGGGCTGCGTTTGCAACCAAGCTGGGTGCTCTGAAAGGCGCATGGTATGCGGCGCCGGATCCGTCATCCCGCCAGAGCTTTGCCAGCCGCTTTATGGCGCGCAACCACCACATGCCGCGTCCGCTGGCGGATCTGTCCTATGATGCCGCGAAAGTTGCCACCACCGTGGCGCGCGTGGCCCCCAATGGTTACCCGGCTGATGTGCTGACCCGTTCGGAAGGGTTTGCCGGGGTGGATGGTCCGTTCACACTGCTGCCGGATGGCCGCACGCGCCGTGCGCTGGGTGTGTTTGAAGTGCTGGATAATGGTGGCGGTGCAAAACTGCTGGTTCCGGCCACCACCAAAAGCGCTGTTTCAGGCTGATCTGAACGCGGCTTGAAAAAGCAAACGGGGCACCGGGGAGAATTTCCCGGTGCCCCATTTTTGTTTCAGGCGTAGTCTGCTGTTTCAGGCGCGATAGGCGGCCATCACGCGCAGGCGTGCAGCGACTTTTTTCACCACATCATCCCACCTGCGGGGCGTAGTCTGGCGGATGATGTGCATGGTTGGGTACCACGGGCTGGTGTCCTGCCCATGCAGCCAGCGCCAGCAATTGTCATACCGATCCATCATGATGACCGGCTTGCCCAGCCCCCCGGCCAGATGGACGGACGAGGTATCGACGGACACAATCACATCCAGTGACATCATGAGCGAGGCTGTATCGTCCATGGTATGCAGGTCATCCGTGGGGTCATACAGCGTCATGTTGCGTGGCGGGTCCAGCATCTGGTCCGCATACGGGCCTTTTTGCAGGCTGATGAGATTGATGCCCGGAATAGCGCTGAGCGGTTCCAGTGTTTTCAGGCTCATCGAACGTCTGCGGTCCACCATGTGCGGGCCAATCAGATTAGGCCGTGGCGCACCGCCCCAGATGACGCCGACATTCAGCTTGTGATTGTCTGGCAGGAGTTCAGCAAATTCTTTCACCTTGTCCGGGTCAGCTTTCAGATACGGGACGGGCGCGCCCATAGCATCCGGCGTGGCCGAAAAAACGCGGGGCAGGCTGATAAAGGGGCAATGCCAGTCATACGGCGGCACCTCGCCCCCAACCTGCACGGTGCCAACGCCTTCAAGACGGCGGCAGAGAGCTTCCAGCGTATCAGGCACCCAGAGGTGAACATGCGCCCCCCGGCGCGCCAGCGGTTCCACATAGCGCAGATACATCAGTGTATCGCCCAGCCCTTCTTCCTGCGTAACCAGAACGCGCTGGCCGGTCAGATCTGTGTCCGGGCCGAGGGAGGGGAGCAGGCGGTCCTGCGGCAGGCTGCTGTGGCCCGGCAGCTTCAGCCGCCATTCATGCTCTGCCCAGCCCTGCGCATAGCGTCCGGCCTTGAGCAGAGTGATGGAGTGGTTCAGGCGGATCTGGGCATCGGTGGGGCGGAGGGTAATGGCGCGACGGTAGGCGTTCAGGGCCTCCTCAAACCGGCCTTCACCGGCCAGAATGCAGCCGATGTTGGAGAGAGTGCCGGCATGGTCCGGGTTTTCAGCCAGCACACCTTCCAGCACGCTCAGCGCCTCGGCCATATCTCCGCGCTCCGTCAGCGCCATGGCCAGCATGTTGTAGGAATAGGTGGCATTGGGGCGGAGGGCGATGGAGTGGCGCAGGGTTTCAACGGCCTCGTCAAACAGGCCCATCTGGGTCAGCACGCCGCCCAGCACGTCATAAATACGGGCATCCTGCGGGGTGACCTTCAGCGCGGCGCGGCAGGTCGCAACGGCATCCGGCCTGCGGTCCAGCTCGGCCATGATGTCGCTCAGGTCCTGCACGGGGTGAACGGTGGTGGGGCTTTTCTGCGCAACGCGACACAGAAGTTCCGCAGCCTGTTCCGGCTTATGGGTTCCTGCCAGACAGAAGGCGCGTAATATATCAACGGAATTCTCCCCACTGCTGGCGTAGGGACTGAGGGCCTTCAGAGTGCTTTCAAAGTGCCCGGCTTTGATCTCACTCAGCGCCCGGCGCAGAATGGCAGGATCAGGAACCGCAGAATGTGCGGGGGAGGAGGCTTTGCGCGTCATGGTCGCCAGCCTACTGCGCTCATGCAGTGCTGAAAAGAGGAAGCGCACCCGCCATCAAAAAACCCGGTCAGGCACTGGGCCGGACCGGGTTTTTGCGTCAGATCTGGAGCGAGAAGCTCAGGCTGCTTTCATCACAGCCGTGAGGGAGTCCAGAACTTCCGTGGGGTCTTTTTTCTCAAGAACGGCGACTTCCGCCACAAAGCGTTCCTGAGCGGCTTCAAACAGCTTCCGTTCACTAAAGCTGCCGTCCAGACTGTCCACATTGCGGCGCAGGTCACGCAGGACTTCGGCAATCTGAACCAGATCACCAGAGTTGATCTTTTCCTGATACGCAACAGCGCGGCGGGCCCACATGCCTTTGCTGACATGCGGTTTGCCCTTGATGATCGCCATGGCTTTGTCCACAATCTCGCGCGAGACGATTTTGCGAAGGCCAGCCTTACGGGCTTTTGTCAGCGGGATGCGCAGGGTCATCTGGTTGCCGGGGAAGGAGATCTGAATCACTTCCAGCTTGGTCCCGGCAATCTCGTCAACACCGATGCGGTCTACACGGCCCACGCCATGGGCGGCATAGACAATGGCGTCACCTTCCTGGAAGGGGTCGTCATCTTTAATTTTGGTTTTGGCCTGCGCTGCGGTTGTTGCGGCGGCAGTGCGTGCCATTGCGTCTGTCACGCCGCCTTTCGGAGTTGTTCTGAATGTGCTCATAACCAAACCTTATACCACAATTTCGGTGGCCTGTCTTCCAAAACGGCAGACAGGCCCGTATGGCAGATGGAGCCGCAGATCAGGGCTGAATGCCGTTTACTGCGGTAATGGGGGGCGGCAGGGGCAGGCCTGTGGGCTGGACCACATCAATTTCAATCGTGCGGGCCATGGCGGCCATGGGGAGGGCGTGCGGCGTGCTGGCAAACGGCTCCTGCAGGTCATTCGCACTTTTATCGAGCACCAGAAACAGAATACCCACCAGAGATGAGCCAAGCGGCGTAATCCATTCCAGCGTCTGCACCATGGACAGGGGCAGAAGGATGCAGAAGACGTTCACCAGCGCACGGGGCAGGGCGGAAAACTGCATGGGCAATGGCGTGTTGCGAATACGCTCAAGCCCGCCCTGTGCATTGGCGAGGTCTGAGAGGATGCGGTCAATCTGGCCATGCACTGCGCCATCAATGCCTTTTTTGGCGACTTCATCACTCACGCCCAGCCCGAGCTGATAGAGAATGGCGTTAGGCTGGTTGCGCCAGCCTGCAATGGCCCGCGCCATTTCCGGCGGGAGCAGGCGGTTGACGTCGGCAGAGACGTCCACATTGCCCAGCGCGCCACGCAGGGCGTGCGGGTAGGCGGCCATACCCATCATCAGGTCTGGCCGGTCTTTAAGCAGCGTGCCGACCTGTCGGCCGAAGGAGCGGCTGTTATTGGTAATGGCCCCCCACAGGGTGCGGGCCTCCCACCAGCGGGCATAGGCACTGTTACTGCGAAAGCCCATGAACAGGGCCAGCGCTGAGCCAATGAGCGAAGTGGGCAGACTTGGCTGCTCCATCCATTCCTGATGGAATACCTGGAACAGGATAACCACGATGAAATCCCACGCCGCCATAAGCAGGATAACACCAAAAATTTCTTTCGTGATGATGCGCAGGCCGATCCGCTGGTCAACGATCATCCATTAAATCTCCATTTTCTCTGATGTCAGGCACCGGGGCCGGACCATAAAAAGCAATGTTGCTTAACAGCTTAGCCCCCAAAGGGTTTCCCTGGATGCAATGCTGTATCGCACAGAGCGGGACAATAGCATGGTCTGGCGCGTGTGTGGCGGGGGKGGGGAGGGCTTTTTAAAAAAATCGTCATGATTTTCTTGTGACCCCGGAGGAGAGAACAGCTCTGGCCCGTCCGTTAAAAAGCGGATTATCGTGGCCGTATTGCGTCAGGGCGGCAGAGCATTTGCGCTGTGGCTTGGGGAAAGTAAGGAGTGTCGGGCTGATGACGACCACCAGCATGCTGAAAACCAGATCGGAGCACCTGTGCCACGGGGGGCGTGTTGGCTTTTATAGCCATCAGTCCGACGTGCTGGGGCTGGAAGCCCGCTTTGCCGTGTTTGTGCCGCCCGGTGCCACGGCGGCGCGGCCTGTGCCGGTGGTGCATGTGCTGGCGGGGCTGACCTGCACGGAGGAAACCTTCTTTATCAAGGCCCATGCGCTGGCCGAAGCCGCCCGACTGGGGATTGCGCTGGTGGCGACGGATACCTCGCCGCGCGGGGCACAAGTGCCGGGTGAGGAGGAAGGCTGGGATTTTGGCACCGGAGCCGGGTTCTATCTGGACGCGACACAGGAACCGTGGAGCCGCCATTACCGCATGGGCAGCTACATTGCGCAGGAACTGCCTGCCTTAACAGAACAGCTCTTCCCGCTGGACGGCACACGCCGCGGCATTATGGGGCATTCCATGGGTGGGCACGGGGCGCTGGTGCATGGCCTGCGGGCGCCGGAGTTCTGGAAATCCATTTCCGCCTTTGCCCCTATTGTGCATCCGGCAGCCGTACCGTGGGGCGAGAAAGCCTTTACCGGCTACCTGGGGCCAGACCGGCAGACATGGCGGCGGGAAGATACTGTCTGCCTGCTGGAAGATGGCTACCGCCACCCGGCGGATATTCTGATTGACCAGGGCGAGGCCGATCAGTTTCTGGAACGCGAACTGAAACCGGAGCTACTGGAAGAGGCCGCCCGCAAGGCCGGCCAGTCTCTTCGTCTTCGCCAACATGCCGGTTATGACCATTCCTACTGGTTTGTGCAGAGTTTTGCCGCGGATCATGTTCGGCATCATGCGGGGGTGTTGAGGGGGGTGTGAGGGAATTTTCAAAATTGGGCGAAAATGATTGGTCTGCTTTCGCCCTCATGCCGGACATACAGCGCGTCGCGAGGTGAACCGAAAAGCGGACATTCCTGGAAGCATGATCAATATAGCTCTATCTTGAAGGATCTCTAAACGGTATTAGTTTTTTATAAAAACACTTGCGATGGTGAGGTATCATGAAAATTATTCCGAAAATATTTTCTTTTTTCCACGAAAGCCTTATTGGCTTTAGGAAATTAAAAAACCTTTCTATGGTTTTTTTATTATCCTTTTTATTTCCATTTCTTCACATGTGTTGGGAGTTTGGATTAGGACAAACCATACACATGCTGCACAACATGGTAGCTTGGAAGTTTCTTATAAATTTTTCTATCTTCGCTTTTTTATCGACAACTCTAGTTTATGCCACGTGGAATAAGCTTGCCGAAAAATATATTTCTGACGATTTTGGAAAAAAGGCTACGATATCCATCGGAATTATTATTACAATTCTGATTACGTCAGTGACAAAATTATTATCTCAGATTTCCTATTTTGTATGGTTTTCATCTGGAAAATATTGGTGCCATGGGATGGATTTCAAAGACATTCCATCTATGATTTGGGCGTGGAAAAATCAGTTATTAATTTTTCCTCACGGCGAGATAAAGATATCTACAAATGGTCACTAAATTTATCCGGTGAACTGGACTTATTCAATTGATCCCATACTCATAATTTCACTAATAATGCTGTTTTTCTATGCTTCTCATGATAATAATAATCCCAAAAGATAGAAAATGTTTCGATTAATAAGAAATTGTCTACTTTGTAAATAAGGTGAGCGAAAAGCTGACATTCCGCATACCCCGCCTAATCAGACATTCCCTTAATTCTCCACAGTCACCCCGCAACACGCGACGGATTATGCGCAAAACCGGCTAGTGCGCCGAGCCATTTTGAGAATTCTCGTAGGAGGAGTTGCAGGGTTGAGCGTTCAAAGGGGTGTTCGAGTGCTGGTGGGATAACCGGGTAGGGGTAGAGGGTGACGCCCGGCAGGGTACGGCGGAGTTCCACCAGAGCGCGGCGCATGTGGTAGCCTGCGGTGACGACGGTGAGGGTGTGGACATGGTTGTCCACCACCCATGCGGCTGTCTCACTCGCATTTTCAATAGTGGAGCGGGCCAGATAGCCGAGGGTTACGCGGTCCTTGAGGCTTTCGGGCAGGTGGGGCGGAAGCAGATCCTGCTGGGTGGCTTGCGGGTCCACTCCGGAAATCAGTAGTTTGTCGCCTCGGTTTTGCATAAGCAGGCGCAGGGAGGTATCCACGCGGCCTTGCCCGCCTGTTAGGGCCACAATGCCATCGGTGTGCGGCATGTTATCCGGTGCAGGCTTCAGCGCATCATACACAAACCAGCCAAACGCTCCGCAGAGCGCCAGACTGGCCAGCAACCCCATTTTAACCCACCAGAAGATGAAGCGAGACAGGCGTGAGGGGCGATGAGGACGATCGGCCTCGTGTCTCATGGGAGCCGTCGGAGCCAGACGCGGACCATAAACTGTGTCGTCACCCAGCCAATAAAGGCCGCAACAAACGGCAGGGCGGCGAGCCCGACCAGCATATCACCGGGCAGCAGGTCCGGCAGAGTGCGCCAGTCCGGCATGGTGGTGCTGGCGGCTTGCAGCGTGGAGGCCGCAAACGGCGCGGCCATTCTGAACAGCAGGAGCAGCGGGGCCATGGCCAGCAGAGTGCCGAGCAGGCCACCGCCAAGCGCCAGCCCGCCTGTGCGCCACGCAAAGCGGCCAGCAATGTAGCTGTCTGTCGCGCCCAGACCGTGCAGGATTTCAATAATATCGCGGCGCGTGGACAGGCCCGCTTTTGTAGCCAAAGCGGTGATCATGGTGGCAATGCCGCCAACAGTCGCAAGCGCCAGAGCGGCGCAGGCCAGCAGGCTTTGGGCCAGAGCCCGCAGGCGCGTGCTCCATTCCGCATTATGTTCCACCACCGTGCCGGGCACGTGCGCGTCCAGCGTCTGCTCCAAATTGGCGGGGGCTTCCTGCCCCTCGGCCAGACGCACTTCAATAACGGCAGGCAGGGGAAGGGCCGTTTTGCCAGCGTCTCCCAGCCAGGGGGTGAGTAGTCTGGCCAGTTCGTCCTGCGTCAGCCGATGGACCTGCGTGCCTGTGGGCAGGGTCGCGAGGTCCGCCAGCACGGCATCGGCGCGGGTTGGCTGGGCCGTCTTGTCGGCTTTGCTGGTTGCGGCAAGGGGCTGGTCGGGTTCGGAAACCTGAATGGTCAGCAGTTGCGCGGCACCACCTGCCCAGCGGGTGGAGAGGGTGCGGGCACCGGTGGCACCCGTCAGCGTCAGGGCGGCCAGAAAGCTCATCATGGCGACCAGAATAAACAGGCTTCTGTCCGGCAGCGCTTCGGAGAGGGAGAGGCCGTCTTTACGGCCAGAAAAGGGAAGGGCCACGGCTCAGGCTCCGTCCTGCACAAGGCGACCGCGTTCCAGCACTAAGGCCGGTCGGGGCAGGCGGCGGACCAGTGCCTCATTATGGGTGGCGACAATTACGGTGGTGCCCATGCTGCTTAGCTCACTGAACATATCCAGCAGTTTGTGGGCCTGCGGTTCTTCCAGCGCGTTGGTGGGTTCATCCGCCAAAATCAGGCCGGGGCGATGCACAATGGCGCGGGCAATGGCTGTTCTCTGCTGCTCACCGCCAGACAGGCGGGAGGCGCGGACGCCGAGCCGGTCGCCTAAGCCCACCCATTTCAGGATAGACTGAACTTCATCCGTAATTTCATCTTCCGGCCTGTGTTGCAGGCGCATGGGCAGCGCCACGTTATCGGCCACGGAGAGGTCTGGCATCAGACGGAAATCCTGATGCACCATACCGATTCTCTGCCGCAGGCGGACCAGAACGGAGCGGTGCGTGTGGGCTGTCACGTCCTTGTCCAGCAGGCACAGCGTACCATCGGAGGGCAGGCTTTCTACATGCAGCAGGCTGAGCAGGCTGGTCTTGCCCGCGCCAGAGGGACCAAGCAGCCAGCGGAAGCCACCCTGAGGCACTTCAAAAGACAGGTTGGAGAGCACGGGTGTGCTGGCCTTGCGCTCCCTGCGCCATGAGACATTGGTGAGACGAATCATGGTGAAAGCACGCTTCTGCCACTCGGCAGCAGGCAAAAAGGACGGGGGTTACGCATAGAAATAAGTGTAACGGAGGGAAGGTGGTGCTGTCGATCAGAAGCCGTAGGGGAAGCTAAAATAGCAGGCCGGGGCCTCCGGTCTGGCGTGGCGTTCCGTCTGTTGTGTATAAAGACGGCTCCCGCGGCTGGCTCGCAAACACGCTACCAGAGTAGCCCTTCGATTCGAGCTTTGAAGCCTGCCGGCAGATCAATCAGGAAGAGGTAAGAATGCCCGCTTTACGAGAACTGATGCTGACGGACAGGTTCTGGCGGTGGGCGTGGATGGCCAGCGGTGTGGTGGCTGTGCTTGTGGTCCTGTCAGTCAGTTTCTGGTGGCAGGATATTGTGCAGGTCTGGCCCGCGGCAGCCCGGCTGCATCAACCGGGCTGAGTTACCTTTTACATATTGCGCCCGGCCAGCGTGGCCAGTGTAGCTCCGGCAGCGGCCAGACCCATCAGCAGAATGCCGTCCCAGATCATGCCGCTGGCTGTCAGCGTATGGCCGGCCAGGGTGAGCTGTTCCGGAATGGCAGAGGCCACGTTGGCAATGGCGTCCCGCGCCTGCGGGTCAGCTGAGGCGCTGACGTGGGAGACGGCGCCAATCAGCACAGGCAGAGCTTTCCACGCCACGCCGGCAATCAGCAGTAGCGGGGCAAACAGCTCTGCGAGTTGCTGGATAAAATAGAAAACAAAATAGCAGATGGACCACAGGCCGGCACGGGCCAGCTTGAGCCCCAGCGGCGTAGAAGTCTGCGCGTTGGATAAAAAGGAAAGGGGCCGCTGAGCATCAGCGCGGTTGGGGGTGTGGTCCATAGGTCTGGTGTGTCCTCAGCCAGTAAAAACAGGGTGCGGCGGCGGTCAGAAACCATCAGGCACGCACAGATTGGGCGGGATTATACACAAGTGCCGCCCAAGCACACACACGCTTGCCGCAAAAGGCGGATGCTGTGGCTTTGCTGCTATAGGACTTTGTTATAACAATCATGTGGGTGTTAGCTTTTCTTGCTCAGGTAACGCATTCGCGAACAGACGGGGGTGCCGGGATCGGGTTAGATGAATTCACGCTCATGAACGCGTAGCACCTGTGGTCGTGAGGCAGGGGCATGATGTAGAAGACGGCAGCAGAAGAAAGCAGGACACCTGAAAACGTGATGGACGCTCCGGGGCAACAGGTGTGGGATGCGGAATTGAGATGACGATCCGCTCGGATAATATTTTGCTGGTGGGACTGGAGCCTGAGCGGCGTGAGGCGTTTTCTGCGCTTTTGAACCAGCGCGGCTTTCAGGTGCGGTCTGCGCTCAATGGTCGTCAGGCGTTTGAAGGGTTTGAGGACCATTTGCCGGATTTGCTGGTGGTGCCTGCCGCGCTGCCGGATATGTCCGCTGCACAACTGTGCCAGCGCCTGCGGCTGAACGCGGTGACGCGAGGCATTCCTGTTCTGGTGCTGGTGGAGACACAGAACCCGGAGCAGGAACGCCTGATTCTGGAGCAGGGGGCGGATGCCTGCCTGAGCAGCCAGACCGAACCGGCTTTTCTGATGTTTCGGATATGCACCCTGCTGCGGGAGCAAGAGGAAGATCCGCTCTCTCGCCCCGGGGGAACATTCCGTCAGCCCTGTGTGGCGATTGTCACGGCGCCGGGCGGTTTGTTGTGGTCATGGCGGAGTGAGGGACGGGATACGCCACCTGTTCTGTCCGACCTGCTGCGGCGTAATGGCGCCAGCGTCGTGCTGATTGATGACCCGGACGATTTCAACCTGACAAACTGGCCAGTTGGGAAAGACCAGCCGGATTGTCTGGTGGTGGATCTGGGGTGCCCGTTATTTGATGGGCTGGCTTTTGCCCACACCGTTGTCGCCATGCGCCGCAGAACCCGGCAGTGCATGCGTGTGCTGGGGATGGTGGATGGCGGCCAGTTGTCTGGGCAGATGGCCAGCATGGCCTTTACCGCCGGGGTGGATGATCTGGTAGATGCGGATATCGCGCCCGATCTTCTGGTAGCCCGGATTGGCAGCCTTGTGCGCCGCAAGATGGTGCAGGATGAAACCCGGCGGGAAGAGGCGCATATTGAAAGTGCGCGTGCCCGTATGGCGCTGGCAGATGCCCTGCGGCGGGTGAATGCGGATCTGGCAGCCGCTAACCGCAAGTTGATTGAGGCGCAGGCCAAGCTGGTTCAGTCCGCCAAAATGGCCTCGCTGGGGGAACTGGCGGCCGGGATTGCGCATGAGTTCAACAACCCGCTTGCGTTTGTTCTGGCGCATGAAAATACTGTCAATCGCAGCATTGCCCGCGCGCTGAACGCCGTGCGCGAAGGCGATAGTCTGACGGCCGAGCAGGCGCTGGCCAAAAGCAGTGAACGTCTGGCGGCGTCTCTCGTCGGGCTGTCCCGTATGCGGGATCTGGTTGTCAGCCTGCGGCGGTTCTCCCGGTTGGAAGAAGGGGAATTCAGCCGTCTGGATGTGCCGGATGCCATCAGCATGGTGCTGACCTTGCTGGCCCCCAAACTTGGGCAGAATATTCGGGTGATATGCGCTCTGGATGCGCCGCCGGATCTGTTCTGTCAGGCGGCTTTGGTCAATCAGGTTGTCATGAATATTGTCAGCAATGCCGCCGACGCCATTATGGAAAAGCAGCGTGAGCAAGAGGAAGCTGGCCTGCCTGCGGGTGAGGAAGACCGGATTGAAATCACCTCTACTCTGGAACCGGCCACCACGCATGCCGGACAGGATTACGTGATCAGGATTAGCGATACAGGACCGGGTGTGCCTCAGGATCTTCAGGAACGCGTTTTTGAACCGTTTTTTACAACAAAACCTGTAGGCTCAGGGACTGGGCTGGGACTGGCGACCGCGTATGGCGTTGTACAGGCGCATGACGGGAGTATTGTTGTGACCGATGCGCGCGAAAATGGCGGAGCCTGCTTTACATTGCGTGTGCCCTATCGGGCCGAAGAGGAGAGGCGCACTCATGCTGCTTGAACCTGACAAGCGGTCTGTTGTCCTGATCGTGGATGACGAGCCGGAGATTCTGGTCGCCCTGACGGATCTGCTGGAAGACACGTATGAGGTTCTCCCGGCATCTTCGGGTGAGCGCGGGCTTGCGTTGCTGAAGGAACGCCCTGATGTTGCCGTCATTGTGTCCGACCAGCGGATGCCGGGTATGACGGGGGACGTGTTTCTGGCGCGCGCCAGACTGCTCTCCTCTGCCGGGGCCATTTTGCTAACGGGATATGCCGATATCACGGCAGTAGAAGCCGCTCTGAACCAGGGGCAGATTTCCTTTTTTGCGTACAAGCCGTGGGATGATGAAACGCTGCTCTCCATGGTTGGGCAGGCGGCGTCTCGCTATCGTTTGGAAAAAGAGCTGCAATGTGAACAGCTTTTGCTGCGTGGCCTGCTGGATAATCTGCCGTTTGGTCTGGCGTTCAAAGAGCAGTCCGGGCGCTTTATCCGCCTGAATAGCCAGATGGCGCAGCAGTTCGGGCGCAGTGTGGACGCATGCGTGGGCCATACGGAAGAAGAACTGGTGGACGCCACGCGTCTGGATAGCCTGAGGGGGGCGGAGAGAGTTCTGAACTCTTCAGGGCGGGACCAGCAGATTTTGCAACTAGCCGGGCCGGATGGTCAGGCGCGCTGGCATGATCTGACGCGCGTACGGCTGGATGGTGCGCCGGACGGTACACCGCCTGCCGGGGCCTCTGCTCTGGAAAACTATTCCATCCTGATTGACCGGGATGTGACCGATTTGCTGGCGATGGAGCAGCGCCTGCGTCAGGCCGAAAAAATGCAGGCCATTGGCACACTGGCAGGCGGTATTGCGCACGATTTTAATAACCTGCTGACGGCTATTCTCGGCTCCCTTGAACTGGTGATGGATCTGGAGCCGCCCAAAGAGCCGGGTGTCTCCCGCCTGTTCCATAACGCGCTGGAAGCGGCGCGTCGTGGCGGTGCGCTGACGCAGAAACTTCTGGACTTCAGCCGGCCACGCCATCTGGTGTGCCAGCAGGTTGATTTGCGGAACTTGATGGCATCCCTGCAAAGTTTCATGACGCAGGGCAAAGTGCCGGATGAAATTCAGGCCGTGCTGGGGGCTGCGGCACTCTCCTCCAGTAGCCGGATCAGCACCGTGCAGTTTGATATCCCAGCCACGCCGCTGCCGGTGGTGTGGACGGATGCCACGCAGCTGGAACTGGCGGTGTTCAATCTGTGCGTCAACGCACTGGATGCACAGCCCGAAGGCGGGGCGACCACGGTTTCTGTCCGGCAGGCAAACCGGCCTCTGGGTCTGACGGGTAGCGCCACCCACGGGGAAGCCTGGGTGGTTGTGCAGGTGATGGATCGCGGTGTGGGCATGACGGAAGAAATGCAGGCCCGCATTTTTGATCCGTTCTTTACCACCAAGGGGATCGGGCAGGGCACAGGGCTGGGCCTGTCTATGATCTACGGCTTTATCAGCCATTGCGGTGGGGAAGTGCGGGTGGAAAGCGTGCCCGGTGGCGGCACGTCCATTGAGCTCTGGCTGCCTGCCATGGTGGAAGAGCGTGCACCGGTCACGCCGGTTCGGTCTGTTCGCAGTGGGCAGGTCACACCACAGGCCTTGCCGCCGGTTCAGCACGGGGAAACCATTCTGGTGGTGGATGATGAGCCGGGTGTTCGGGCTGTTACGGCAGGCTTCCTGCGCCGGGCCGGGTATGATGTGCTGGAATCCGCCAGTGGTGCCGAGGCGCTGAGTGTAATTGGCGATAAGCCGGGGATTGCACTGGTGGTGATGGACGTCATGATGCCGGGCATGAACGGGGATGAAGTGGCTCGCCGCCTGCATGAGGTGCGGCCAGAGCTACCCGTCCTGTTTGTAACCGGCTATGCCGACCTCGCCTTGCTGCCGGAAGGCGTGACGGTTTTGCACAAACCCTACACGCGGGATGCCTTGCTGGGGGATGTCAGGGCCATGCTGGCCGCATAACGAGCGGTTTCCTGCCCGCTGGCCTCTTGTGCTGGCGGCAGGAAAGCTTATCTCTTTCTACCATGCAAAGCTTTCAGACAGCCTCCTCCTCGCATGATCCCGTCGGATGGCACGGGACAACCATTCTCTGTGTTCGGCGCGGCCCGACTGTGGCCATGGCCGGGGACGGGCAGGTGACGCTCGGTCAGACCGTCATCAAGGGCAACGCCCGCAAGGTGCGGCGTATCGGGCCTTCTGGCTCCATTCTGGCCGGGTTTGCCGGGGCAACGGCGGATGCCTTCACCCTGCTGGAGCGGCTGGAAGGCAAGCTGGAACGCTACCCTAATCAGCTTGAACGTGCCTGTGTGGAACTGGCCAAGGACTGGCGGACAGACCGCTACCTGCGGCGGCTGGAAGCCATGATGGCTGTGGCGGATGCGGAGCATTCCTTTACGCTGACGGGGAATGGCGACGTGCTGGAACCGGAAGATGGCATTATCGCCATTGGCTCCGGCGGGAATTTTGCCCTCTCGGCAGCCCGTGCGCTGCTGACGGTCGAGGATCTGGACGCTGAGGAAATTGTACGTCGTTCCATGAAAATTGCCGGGGACATCTGCGTTTATACCAACCACTCTGTGCGGGTTGAAACGCTGACAGCTTCTCCTTCAACCGATAAGGCTTCTTCCTGATGGATGCACCGACATTTTCTCCGAGGGAAATTGTCTCGGAGCTTGATCGCTTTATTATCGGGCAGGCTGACGCCAAGCGTGCCGTTGCCATCGCGTTGCGCAACCGCTGGCGGCGCGCGCAGTTGCCAGAAGCGCTGCGTGAAGAAGTGGTGCCCAAGAATATCCTGATGATCGGCCCGACCGGGTGCGGTAAAACTGAGATTGCCCGCAGGCTGGCCAAACTGGCGCAGGCCCCGTTCCTGAAAGTGGAAGCCACCAAGTTTACGGAAGTGGGCTATGTGGGGCGCGATGTGGAAAGCATTGTGCGGGATCTGGTTGAAGCGTCCATCACCATGCTGCGGGAGGTCAAACGCAAAGACGTTGCTGCCCGCGCCGCGCAGGTTGCGGAAGACCGGCTGGTGGATGCGCTGGTCGGTGCGAGTGCGTCGGCTGAGACCAAGAACAAGTTCCGCAGCATGCTGCGGGATGGTCAGCTGGAAGATAAAGAGGTTGAGGTGGCTGTTGTGGAAGCAGCCCCCGCTGGTGGCGGTGAAATGCCGGGGATGATGCCCGGTCAGGTCATCAACTTCAGCGAGATGATGAAGAATTTCGTGAACAAGGCCCCTCAGCAGCGCCGCCTGAAAGTGGCAGCCGCGCGGGAGTATCTGGAGCGTGAAGAAGCCGACAAGATGCTGGATAATGAAGCCCTGACGCGGGAAGCCGTGGCGCATGCGCAGGAAAATGGCATTGTCTTTCTGGATGAGATCGACAAGGTCTGCGGGCGTGCGGCTGATGGCGGCGGGCGCAGTGGCGATGTCTCGCGTGAAGGTGTGCAGCGTGACCTGCTGCCGCTGATTGAAGGCACGACGGTTTCCACCAAATATGGTGCGGTGAAAACGGACCATATTCTGTTTATTGCGTCTGGTGCCTTTCATCTGGCCAAACCATCTGATCTGCTGCCGGAATTGCAGGGGCGTCTGCCGATCCGTGTTGAGCTTCAGCCGCTCTCCCGTGAGGATCTGCGTCGTATTCTGACGGACCCTGAGCATTCTTTGCTCAAGCAGTATATCGCGCTGCTCAGCACGGAAGATGTGACGCTGACCTTCTCGGATGGTGCAGTAGAAGCGCTGGCCGAACTGGCCGCCGATATCAACGAGCGCGTGGAAAATATTGGTGCCCGGCGTCTTGCCACGGTGCTGGAAAAGCTGCTGGAGGAAATCTCCTTCACAGCGTCTGACCGGAAAGGCGAGGTCATTCACGTCGAAGCCTCTCTGGTTCAGGACAAAGTTGCTCCTCTGGCCCGCAAGGGCGATCTCAGCCGGTTTATTCTGTAATGAACGCACCCTTTTTACTGCCCGAAGAAGAGACTGCCGCTGAGGCGATTGAGGCGATCCGCGACGAACTCGAAGTTTTTGATGACTGGATGGAACGCTACCAGTACATCATTGAAATGGGCCGCAAGCTGCCGCCATTCCCGCCGGAATGGTGCAATGACGAGCACCGGGTTCCGGGTTGCCAGAGCCAGGTGTGGCTGGAAGCACGGGAAGAGGGCGGCAAGCTCTACTTCGCCGGGTTGTCCGACGCCGCCATTGTCTGCGGTCTGGTCGCGTTGCTCTTGCGGGTTTATTCCGGCCGCACCTGTGAGGAAATCATGGCGACAGATCCGCACTTTCTGCGCGATCTTGGGCTGGTGCAGGCGCTTTCCACCAACCGTGGTAACGGGGTGGAAGCCATGGCGCGGGCGATCCGGTCTGCGGCAGCGTCTTTGAAAGTCTAAGACGGGATTTCTGGTTTTCGGATTTTTTTCTGGCTGATTGTGCCAGATAAATAGAAAGCCCTTCAGGCCCTGAACGGTCTGGAAGGCTTTTTTTATGGGCGCATCGTTGTCTTTCACAGGCGTCTTTTAAAGCGTTGCGCATAAAAAAACCGGCGGCTGAAAACAGCGCGCCGGTTTTTTGTAACCGTTTTATCCGTTCAGGAAAAAGCCTGCGTTAGGCTGACTTTTTCTCAGAAAGGCCTTTCAGAACATCTGCCGGGCGGATGGGCTGGTGGCGCAGGCGGACGCCTACGGCATTGAACACGCCATTGGCAATAGCCGCGCCAATAGTGGTCACACCCGGTTCACCAAGGCCCATGGGCTTTTCGGTGCTGTCCACAAATTCGATATCCATTTCCGGGATGTCGGTAATGCGGAGCGGGGTGTAGGTGTTCAGGTTGCGGTCCCGCACGTTGCCGTTTTCGATTTCGGTGTTCTCAAACAGCGCCATGCTCAGGCCCCACAGAGCACCACCTTCCGTCTGGGCCATAGCGCCATCGGGATCAACAATCGTGCCGGCATCCAGAACCAGCCAGATTTTCTGGCAGGTTACAGCGCCGGTTTTGCGGTCCACATGCACCTGCACAGCGCCTGCGGTCCAGGTCGGCATGGCGCGTTCCTGACCGAAGGTGGTGGCAATGCCAATGGCCGTGTCTTTCGGCAGCTGAACTTTGCCATAACCGCATTTTTCAACCAGACGCTTGAGCACGTTGGCCTGACGGGTGGCACCACCGACAGAGTCCGGTGCCTTACCTGCATTGCGGCCTTTGGCCGTCAGCAGGGAGAGGCGGAACTCAACCGGGTCATGCCCGAGTTCGTGGGCCAGTTCATCCAGAAACGCTTCATGCGCCCATGGCGTCCAGCCGGAACTCACGGAACGCAGCCAGCCCGGACGGAAGGTGGCGTCAGCCAGATCATTATCCAGCGCACGCACGCGCATCGGCCCAACGTCATACCAGTGGTCAGCACCAGCAATGGCGAACTGATCGTACGGTTTGCCGTCGGCACCCTTTTCCATGAAGGCCGCAGCCATCACGCCAGTCGGCCAGCCTGCGGAAGCATGGTGCTGCCAGCCTTTGAGGGCTTTCTGGTCATCCATAGCCACGCGCACCGTCTGGATGGACGGGGAGCGGAAGGAGTCAAACTGCATATCGTCAGAGCGGGTCAGGATCAGCTTGACCGGCTTGCCGCCGAGTTCCTTGGAAATCAGCGCGGCAGGAACAGCGTAATCCCCGTTCAGGCGTCGGCCAAAGCCACCGCCCAGCAGGTAGCTGCGCATAACAACGTCGGTCTCTTTAACCTGCAGCGCCTTGGCGATAACCGGCAGGAACAGAGACTGCCACTGGTTACCACAATGGATTTCCCACTTGCCGTCCTGCAGGCGCGCCAGAGCGTTCATGGGCTCAAGCTGATAATGCAGTACGGATGCACAGGTGTAGGTGCGTTCAAACACATGCTTGGCGGACGCGAAGGCTTCATCCACGCCGTCATCATTGAACACGCAGGAGCCGCCGGTTTTCTCGGCAATCTGCTTGCGACCGTGTTCGATAATGTCTTTTTCCGAGACATTGGCCGTCTTGCCCGGCGTCCAGGTGACCTTCAGCGCATCGGTTGCGCGGATGGCTGCCGGATAGCTGGAGGCCAGAACGGCAACCCAGCCGGGCACCGTGTCGGACGGGTCGTTCAGAACGATGTAGCGGATATAGCCTTTGATCTTTTTGGCTTCGCTATCATCAACCGAGACAACCTTCGAGCCATAGCGCGTGGGCGGCAGTTTGGGGCGCGCATACACCATGCCTTCCAGCTTGGCGTCGATCCCGTAAATGGCAGTGCCGTCGGTTTTGGACGGAATGTCCAGCGCCTTGACCTCTTTACCAATCAGGCGGCGTTCAGCTGCGGGCTTGAGCGGCAGCTTGGCCATCTCATCCGGGCTGAAGGAGCGCGTGGGGCGGGCATGGCTGACAATGTCCCCAAAGGAGACAGAGCGGTTGCCGGCAATCACGCGGCCATTGCGCGCAACGCAGTTAGCGGGGGAGGTGCCGAGCAGTTTGGCGCCTTCTTCCACCAGCACGGTGCGGGCTGCGGCGCCAGCCTGACGGAAGACATCCCATGTCATCCACACAGACCATGACCCACCGGTGACCATCAGGCCCCATTTGGGGTCTGTATCCACATAGGTGATGCGGACCTTATCCCAGTCGGCTTCCATTTCATCCGCGATAATACGGGCGAGGGCGGTGCCGATATGCTGGCCCATTTCTGCACGGATGATGTTGACGTTCACCACGCCGTCCGGGCCGACAGAACACCAGACAGTCGGTTCAAACGCGCCGTTGCCGGGCAGGCTGGCATTCTGCGGGTAGGTCTGCGCGGCAGAAGCCTCCCGCGCGAACCCGAACATGAACGCCGAGCCAAGGCCTGTCAGCAGCACACCACGGCGGGTCGGGCCACGCCCGGCCGCACGGTCCTGCCGGGCTGCAATGCGTTCCAGTTTACCCATTAGATTTCTCCTCACGCATGGCGGCAGCGGCTTTCTTGATAGCCTTGCGGATGCGGACATAGGTCATGCAGCGGCACAGGCTGCCGCCCATCACGCCGTCAATTTCCTCATCCGTCGGGTCCGGGTAGTCCTTCAGCAGGCTGACAGCCTGCATAATCTGGCCGGACTGACAGTAACCGCACTGCGGAACCTGAATGTCCCGCCATGCCTGCTGCACAGGGTGTTCACCCTCAGGGTGCAGCCCTTCAATCGTGGTGATCTCAGCGCCTTCTACAGAGCTGATCGGCGTGATGCAGGAGCGGGTAGCGCGGCCACCTACATGCACGGTGCAGGCACCGCACTGGCCAACACCACAGCCAAATTTTGTGCCTGTCTGGTCCAGCTCGTCACGCAGGGCCCAGAGCAGGGGGGTATCTTCTGGCACATCGACGGAAACGTCACGGCCATTGAGTTTGAACTTAATCATGAGTGGCTCCGTGTGCCGCCTTAGTGAGAAGAGTTAACGGGAGGGGTTTTAACGGTCTTGCGAATTTCCGCGGCTTTCTTCTCAAGGTCTGTCCAGGGCGGCAGCGTGGTGCGTGTGCGGCGCAGATAGGCAGCAATGCGGGCCATGTCTGCATCGGACAGAGCGTTATAGAAGCTGGGCATGGCAACACCGGACTGGCCTTCTTCAGCCGTCAGGCCGTGCAGCATGACCTGATAGAGGTTGGTCGGTTCATCCAGCCACAGCGCGTTGTTCAGAGCCAGATCCGGGCGGCCGAGGACAGGCATGGGGGCTGCATTGTAATGGCAGGCTCCACAGGCGCCCTGATACAGGCGTGCATCCGGGTCCAGCGTGTTCGGGCCGATCAGGTCCTTCTTGGACTGCTCCATGGCGCGGGCAAGGGCGGCTTTGTCATGACCCTGACGTTCCGCAGCGTGGTCCACGTCCGCATAGTAATGCGCAATGGCATGCACATCATATTCCGGCACCTGAGAGAGGAAGCGGTGCGGAACGGGAGACATTGGGCCGCCAGCCGGTCCGTGCAGCGGGGCTACGCCAAAGCGCAGATACTGGTACAGCTCGTCTTCCGTCCATGTGGTCGGGGTCGGGTTCTTGTCGTTCAGCGGCGGTGCAATCCACGCATCCACAACAGCGCCGTCATACATGGAGCCCTTCTTTTCAGCGCCCATCAGGTTACGCGGCGTATGGCATGCGCCACAGTGAGCGTTGCCTTCGGCCAGATACGCGCCACGGTTCCACAGCGCATCATGGCTGGGATCGGGCTTGTAGACGCCGGGAGTGAAGAACAGCAGCTTCCATGCAGCCTGACCAATGCGGAGGCTGAGCGGGAAGGGGAGTTCATTCGGGCGGCGCGTCATATGCACGGCAGGCCGTGTCATCAGATAGGCATAAAGATCAGAAATGTCCTGATCCGTCATTTTGGTGAAGTGATCGTACGGGAAAGCCGGGATCAGATGCACGCCCTTGCGGGACACGCCATAGTGCAGGGAGCGGCGCAGGGCCTCTTCCGACCATGCGCCAATGCCCATTTCCACATCGGGGGTAATGTTGGAGGAATAGATGGCCCCGAACGGGGTTTCCATCTTGTAGTCACCGGCAAGCTCAGGGCCGCCGCCGTTATCTGTGCGGGTATGGCACTCCGCGCAATAGCCTTCAGCCGCAACAATGCGCCCGCGCTCAATCTGCTCGGCAGAGAAGCTGCTGGCCGCAGGCCGCTCTATCGGGGCAATTGGCGGATACCATGCATAATACAGAAACCCGAGCCCACCCAGGACACCAGCCCCGACAGCTCCTGCTAAGAGACGTTTGATCACTCTACCCCCAATCCTGTGCATACGACAGCCAGCCGAAGCTGAAAGACTGAAAACATCCAGTCCCTCCTCTTCGGGAGGTCCGGGAACCTGCCGTCTGAAGGTCTGTTATTTAATAGTGGACAAAACTTATCTGGATTTGGCTTGCAAATAAACGCATAGGTTTCTGCGTGAAGCGGTGAAATCTGAATAAGATTTATTTGAAACACGAGAATGTTATGGAAATCAGCCAGTTTCTCTCTTGACTATATTTTCATGTATATGGACAGAGGCTCTTTTGCATGCAAGGCATGCGTCTGTCGCGTAATAAAAAGCCTGATTTCGTGGGTGTTCTTGCAGGTTTGCGCTGTGTCTTAAGTTACCAAAAGGGTTCTGCTCCCAAAAAAGCGAGCAGAACCCAGATGTTATAACAGATTTACAGGCCGAGTTGTTTAAGCGTCTGGCGTGCACCCTGTGTGCGGAGGCTGCTACGCAGTTTGGTGATATCCTCAACAAACGCCGGATACTGATCCAGATCCCAGCCGGAGAAGACCGGCATGGTCAGGCCAGCAGCCAGATCGTCTTTCAGCGCCAGTTCTCTCGCTGCATCAGGCAGGCCTGGCTCAGCAATTTTGTAGGTTTTGTGGCTTTCCGTCTCGCCGCGTAGATATTCCAGGAAGCAGGCGACACCAAAGGCAACGCGCCGATGGTCCTTGCCATCTTTCAGAATGCCCTTGACGGTGTCGGTCCAGAAAACCGGCAGCTTGGAGGCGCTGTCTGAGGCGATGCGCAGAAGCTGGTCACCCACCGCGGGATTGCGGAAGCGGTGCAGAACCTGACGCGCATACTCGCTCAGGGACACACCTTTCGGCGGCGTGATGAGCGGGCTGGCATCATTGGCCAGAAACTGCTCAAGCAGGGTGACAAGCCCGTCGTCCGCCATGGCGTGCGGCACGGTGTCGTAATCCATCAGCACGCCGGGTAGGGCGAGCATGGAGTGGGATGCGTTGAGCATGCGCAGTTTGACCTGCTCATACGGGCCGACGTCATCCGTAAATTCCACGCCAACGGTTTCCAGTTCCGGGCGACCTGCGCAGAATTTGTCCTCAATGACCCACTGGGTGAAGTCTTCCGCAAACAGCGGCATCTGGTCCGCGATGCCGCTCATGTCGTCCAGTCGGGTAATGTCGGCTTCGGAAACGGACGGGGTGATGCGGTCTACCATGGTGGAGGGGAAGGTCACGTTTTCTTTGATCCACGCGCCCAGAGCCGGGTCCCGTGCTTCTGCAAAGGAGCAAAAGGCCGTGCGGGCGACGGTGCCGTTATCGCGCAGATTGTCACACGTCATGACGGTGAAGGGGCCGACGCCACTATCACGCCGCAGGCGCAGGGCTTCCGTCACCAGCCCGAAAGCGGTTTCCGGCACGTCGCGCTTGAGGTCTTCGGCAATGGCGGGATCATCCAGCATGAACTTGCCGCTGGCATCCACATAATAGCCGCCTTCCGTAATGGTCAGGCTGACAATTTTAATGGCAGGGTCGGCCAGCCGTTTGATGGCGGCGGCGCGGTCCTTCGCTGCCTGCACATATTCGGTAATAGCGCCCAGAACGCGGATGGTGTGCGTGTTGTCGGGGGCAAATTCCGTCAGCGTATACAGGCCGTCCTGTTCCGCCATGATTGCGGCGCGGCGTGTTTCCCGCGCATTGTCACGCAGCCCGACGCCCACAATGGCCCAGTCTTGCTGGCCGGGGCGCGCCAATACCCGATCAACATACATCGCCTGATGCGCCCGGTGGAAGTTGCCAACGGCCAGATGGGCAATGCCCGGTGTGGTCTTCTGGCGGTCATAGGCGGGGGGGAGAACCTGCGGCGGAAGCTGTTTGAGGGTGGCATTGGAAAGGGCAATCATGAAATCGGCGTACCTCGTTCTGTTTTCAGACAGATCTGGTGCAGGCTAAAAATCTTTCAATCACAGCGCACTGGATGGCTGTGCTGCACAGGATGCGGTGCCCGGTTTGCGGGCGGGAAAGGCCTGACCATGGGAGACTATACCATGGTTGCGCAGAAAAATCCCGGTGAGATGCCGCTTGAAACTCTCAGCACTTTCCGTTATGTCAGCGCCTTCGTTACACGCGTCCGGGCTTGTGGGGCATGCCCGGCCGTGTTTTGCCGCTCTGGCAACAGAGGGGCGCGGTTCGAGCTTTCAGGAGTAAAGAAATGCCCAAGATGAAGACCAAGTCGTCGGTCAAAAAGCGGTTCAAAATCACCGCAACCGGCAAGGTGCTCTCAGGTCCGTGCGGTAAACGTCACGGCATGATCAAGCGTCCGCAGAAAATGAAGCGCACCAACCGTGGCGCACAGGTGATGACACCGCAGGACGGTCGTACCGTCAAGCAGTGGGCACCCTACGGGCTGGTTTGAGGAGCATCTGAGATATGGCACGTGTAAAACGCGGTGTAACAACCCACGCTCGTCACAAAAAAGTCCTGGACATGTCCAAGGGCTTCCGTGGCCGGTCTTCTACAAACTATCGCATTGCTCTGGAACGGCTTGAAAAGTCTCTCCAGTATGCATACCGCGATCGCCGGAACAAGAAGCGCGAATTCCGCGCTCTGTGGATCCAGCGTATCAATGCTGCTGTGCGTGAGCACGGCCTGACCTACAGCCGTTTCATCAACGGTCTGGACAAGGCTGGCATTGAAATCGACCGTAAAGTTCTGGCCGCCATCGCTTTTGATGACGCCGCAACGTTTGCGGAAATCGTGAAGAAAGCTCAGGCCGCTCTGGCTGCCTGAGGCTTCTGGCCGATTTGTCCTGAAAAAGGCCGTCCGCAAGGGCGGCCTTTTTTGTTCCGGCGCCTGTTTTTCTGGCTAAGGGGTTTTCTCTGCGCGGCTGAGCGGCTATCCGCCTCCTAGCATTTTCCCCTCTCGTGTGAGGTTTCATGAGCGACGATCTTGAGATTCTCCGGCAGGACGTCCTGTCGGAACTGGCCGGTGCGGCCGATATGCGGGCATGGGATGCCGTGCGTGTTGGTACACTGGGTAAATCAGGCCGCCTGACGGCGTTGCTCAAGGCACTGGGGAAAATGGCCCCGGACGAGCGCAAGGCGCGTGGCGTGGCGCTGAACCGCCTGCGCGATGACCTGACGCGGGCCATTGAGGACCGTGGGCGTGAGCTGGAAGCCGCTGCGCTGGAAGCTCGTCTGGTTGCCGAGCGTGTAGATGTCAGCCTGCCGCCGCCAGCAACGGCACAGGGGTCTATTCACCCCATCAGCCGCGCTGTGGAAGAAATGACCGCCATTTTCGGGGCCATGGGCTTCAGTGTGGCGGAAGGGCCGGATATCGAGACGGACTGGCATAACTTCTCCGCCCTGAACACGCCGGACCATCACCCGGCCCGGACTGACCATGATACGTTCTATCTGCCGCCCGTGCCTGGGCTGGATGTTGCGCGCGTGCTGCGTACCCAGACCTCTGGTGTGCAGATACGCACCATGCTCAGCCAGAAGCCGCCGATCCGCGTGATCTGCCCCGGTCGGACCTATCGTGCGGACCATGACGCGACCCATTCCCCCATGTTCCATCAGTGCGAAGGTCTGGTGGTCGGGCAGGGCATTACGCTGGGGCACCTCAAGGGCTGCCTGATTGAGTTTCTGCGGGTGTTTTTTGACAAGCCGGATCTGCCAGTGCGTTTCCGCTCCTCCTACTTCCCGTTTACCGAGCCCTCCATGGAGGTCGATATCGGCTGGTCTCGCCGCACGGGTGAGATTGGTGACGGGGAAGACTGGCTGGAAGTGCTGGGCTCCGGCATGATTCATGCCCGCGTGCTGGCCAACTGTGGTCTGGACCCGCGTGAATGGCAGGGCTTTGCCTTCGGGATGGGCGTTGAACGCCTGACCATGCTGAAGAACGGCATTCCGGATCTGCGTTCGTTCTATGAGAGTGATATTCGCTGGCTGCGTCATTACGGGTCTGACCCGCTTGCGCCCGCACTGCTGCACGAAGGGGTGTAAGACATGAAATTTACGCTTTCATGGCTGTATGACCATCTTGAAACCTCAGCCACGGTTGAGGAAATCTGCGCCAGGCTGAACCAGATTGGCCTTGAGGTTGAAGGGGTGGAAAACCCCGGTGCGGCGCTGGAACCGTTCCTGACCGCCCGTATTCTGGAAGCCACCCAGCACCCGAATGCCGACCGTCTGCAGGTCTGCCGTGTGGATGCCGGGCCGGGCATGAATGATGTGCAGGTTGTGTGCGGTGCGCCGAACGCGCGCGCCGGTCTGGCGGTCATTTTTGCAAAGCCGGGCACATATGTGCCGGGGCTGGATATTACCATCAAGGCGGGCAAGATCCGTGGTGAAGCCAGCGGCGGTATGCTGTGTTCTCTGCGTGAGCTGGGCATGGGTGAAGATACTGGCGGCATTGCGGAACTGCCGGAGGATACGCTCCCCGGTCAGTCCTATGCCGATTTTGCCGGTCTGGACGATGTGGTGATTGAAATTGCCATTACCCCCAACCGGGGGGATGCGCTGAGCGTGCGTGGGATTGCGCGTGATCTTGCTGCTGCTGGTCTGGGCACGCTGCGTCCGTGGATGGCCGAGGCTGTTGAAGGAACGTTTGAGTCCCCCATCACGTGGGAAAATTCCTATCCGGAAGCCTGCCCGTGGGTGCTGGGGCGCACCATTCGTGGTGTGAAAAATGGTCCTAGCCCGGAATGGCTGCGCCGCAAGCTGGAAACCATTGGTCTGCGGTCCATTTCCACGCTGGTGGATATTACCAATTACTTCTGTTTTGATCTTGGCCGCCCGCTGCATGTCTTTGATGTTAAAAAACTTTCAGGAAGCCGTCTGACACTGTGTCATGGGGCCGGAGAGACCTTCAAAGCGCTGGACGGGCAGGACTATACGGTCACGCCGGATGACTGCGTGATTACCGATGCCAACGGTGTGCAGTCCGTTGCAGGCATTATGGGCGGGGACGCCTCCGGTGCGGATGAGGCCACGACAGACGTGTTCGTGGAATGTGCGCTGTTTGACCCGGTGCATATTGCTCTGAGCTGCCGCCGTCTGGGACTGTCTTCTGATTCCAGCTATCGCTTTGAGCGCGGTGTAGATCCGGCTCTGCCTGTGGCGGCTATGGAAGCCGCAACCCGCATGATTATTGAGCTGTGCGGCGGTAAGGCCAGTGAGGTTGTCTCTGCTGGTGAGCAGCCCAAATGGCAGCGGGACGCCACGCTGCGGTTTAATCGTGTGCGGGATCTGGGTGGGCTGGATGTGCCTGCCGAGGAAAGTGTCGCCCTGCTCGAAAAGCTGGGCTTTGAGGTTCAGGAAAAGACCGACACCCACGTTCGGGCCAGCGTGCCCTCCTGGCGCAATGATATTGCCCAGAAGCCGGTTCTGGCTCAGGGCCGTGATCTGCCAGCTGATCAGGCCGCTCGCGCTGCCGAAGGTGTGGAGCTGATTGAAGCCGAGAGCGATCTGGTGGAAGAAGTGCTGCGCCTGAAGGGGCTGGACGCTGTGCCGCCGGTGCCGCTGCCGTCTGTCAGCGTAGTGCCGGCTGTTGCTCTCACACCGCGTCAGGTGCGGGCTGCGCGGGCTCGTCGGGTTCTGGCTGCGCGTGGACTGGTGGAAACGGTTGGGTTCTCCTTTGTCTCGCATGAAGATGCGCTGCGCTTTGGTGGTGCGCCGGACACCCTGCGTCTGCTGAACCCCATTGCGTCTGATCTGGACCAGATGCGCCCCACGCCCATGGTCAACCTGGTTGCGGCCAGCCAGCGCAATGCCGCGCGGGGCTGGGCGGATATCGGCCTGTTTGAAATCGGGGCCGGGTTCTCGGAAGACGGGCAGCAGCAGATTGCCGCGGGTCTCCGTGCTGGCCACACGCCGCGCTATCCGGGGCAGGTCAGCACGGCTGTGTCTCTGTGGACCGCCAAGGCGGATGCGCTGGAACTGCTCACGCAGCTGGGTGTCTCGGTTGAAGGCTTGAGTGCGACGCCGGATGCGCCGTCCTGGTATCATCCGGGCCGGTCTGGCGTGTTGCGTCAGGGTCCGAAAATGGTGCTGGGCTACTTTGGTGAGCTGCATCCGTCTCTGTTGCAGGCGGAAGGCATTGATGTGCCGGTGGTGGGTTTTGAAATCCTGCTGGATGCCGTGCCAGAGCCGAAGCGCCGCCGGAAGGCCGCGCCGAAACTCTCAGCCTTCCAGCCAGTGCGGCGTGACTTTGCCTTTGTGGTGGCGCGCGACGTGCCGGGTGAAAAACTGCTGAAAGCCGTGAAGGGTGCGGACCGCAACCTTGTGTCCGATGTCAGCCTGTTTGACCTCTATGAAGGTGAGCATGTGCCGGAAGGCCACCGTTCCATGGGGGTGGAAGTCACCTTGCAGCCCGTGGACAAAAGCCTGACGGATGCGGAACTGGAAGCTGTTTCCGAGCGTATTGTGGCAGCCGTCGCCAAAGCAACAGGGGCAACCCTGCGCTAAGCAGGGCAGCATGACAGAAACCGGAAGCGGAGAGCAGCAGGCATGACACACCGGACGACACTCCTGAGAGATGGGGCAAAGCTGGCGCTGCTTTCTGCCACGGTGCTTCTGTGCGGTGCTCAAAACCTGCGGGCGGAAGAGATTACCGGGGCAGGGTCCAGCTTTGCGGCCCCGCTTTATCAGGCATGGTCTGCGGCTTCGTCAGCAAGCACCGGGGTGCGGGTCAATTATCAGACCATCGGCTCCGGGGCCGGGCAGAACATGGTGCTGGCCGGTACGGTGGATTTCGGGGCTTCTGATGCGCCGATGGCACCGGAAAAGCTGGAGACCGGTCACCTGATGCAATTTCCCACCGGTATTGGTGGCATTGTGGTGATTGTGAATGTGCCCGGAGTGCCTGATGGGGCATTACGGCTGACAGGCCCGGTGCTGGCTGGACTGTATGATGGCAGTATCAGCACGTGGAATGATCCGCGCATTGTGGCACTGAACCCGAACCTCAAGCTTCCTGATCTGCCGGTGGCCCCGCTGCACCGGGCGGATGGGTCTGGCACGACCTTTGTGTTTACGGATTACCTTGGCCGGGTGTCTCCCGAATGGAGCACGTCCGTCGGGCGTGGGACATCAGTTGACTGGCCTGTTGGGTCTGGCACACGTGGGAATGACGGCATTGCGTCCTACGTGGCCAACACGGAAGGCAGCATTGGCTACGTGGAATATGCGTATGCCGAGCGCAATCACCTGCCGATGGTGCAGTTGCAGAACAAGGCAGGCGGCTTTGTGACGGCCTCGGCAGAGAGTTTTGCCAAAGCCGCAGACTCTGCTGTGTGGGACGATAAGACCCTGACAGCACCGTTGTCTGACACTCAGGGCGAGGGGGCGTGGCCCATTGTGACCACAACCTATGTTCTGGTGCCGCAGCGTCTGGCCGGCACCGCGCATGGGCAGGCTGTCCAGACGTTCTTCCGCTGGGGGCTGACACATGGTGAGGAGGCCAGCCGCAAGCTGGATTACGTGCCTATCCCGGAGCGGGTGAAAACCATGGCGCTCGGGCGGCTGGATCAGCTTGTGCATCCGGGAACGCCTGCGGAATAACATCCCGAGGCTTTTGACGGCTTAAGTGTCGAGAGATTGGCATAGAAAAGGGCGGACACATCATGTGCCCGCCCTTTTTGTTGTATATCGGCTCGGCCCGGCAGGCCGGCGTCAGTGCGGTGTATTCAGGCGCAGTCTGTTGCCGGCGAAAGAGAGGCTGCCTCTTTGGCGTCCTCTGCCTTAGTGTCCAGCAGATAGGGGGCTGCGGCCAGAATTTCCACAGCGAGCAACCGGCTTGTGGAAGGTGCTGCCGGAAGCAGCGGAAGCGTTGCGCACCCATTGGTCCAGCGGCCTGCTGCGTTCTCTGGCGCATGCCAGCCGGACAGAGTGCTGTCTGTCAGGTACGTGGTCAGCGTGTGTGGGGTGCCTGCCTGCACACACGTCACGTTGCCGACCAGCACGCCGAGCGTCCGGCGGTCATCTGCAAAGGGTCCGATGCTGTCAGAGGGACGGCTTGCGCGTGAGATCAGAGAAACCTCAGTCACGTTTGGTGGGAGAAGGAAAATTAAGCGGCCCTGTTCGGTGCGCAGGGGGCGGAGGTGTGTGCCGGTTGAGGTGCGCAGATGCAGGTTCGCATCCTGCGTGGTCTGGCGCGGGAGCGTGGAGGCCAGCAAACCAAGGGTCTGAGCGCGGGCCCTGAAGGTGTTAAACAGCGGTTCGACATCCTGCCGGGCCACGGTCAGGGTAGCGGCGCTATCCTGCGCCCATGTGTTGGGAGCGGATGGGAAACGCGTCAGCGGACCCGGCTGGGAGAAACTGCGGCGGTTGCCTGTATCCAGATAGCTTTCCGTCAGAGTTCCGTTTGCACGGATGACGGCATGCTGCGCTGTTTCAATATGAAAGCAGTCATACTGGCTGATTGTGGTGTCGTAGAGAATGGACGCACCATTCACCAGCATACGCACGGGCACAAACCGGCCATCAAAATAGAAGCAATGTTCGGGGGTTACGAGCAGATCTTCAAATGGCACATTATCTGCAAAGGCGTTTTTCAGAATGCGGACGGGGCAGCCTGCGTGATCCGGGGGCAGGCCGGGTTGCACCGTGACAGGGCGCTTACCGACCCAAATGATCTCCCTCAGTTCGGCATGGCCTTTGTCATAGGTCATGACCTCATCCCCAATGCGGAGATCTTCCACGCGTTTCAGAGCGCCTTCGGCTTCTATCAGCGCGCCGGGCAGGAAGCAGATCACGGCTTCGAGCTGGACCGTGCCATCATCCGTCTTGTCCAGTGTGAGGTGGGAGAGGTCGGACGAACTGAAGGTCAGGGTGTAGCTGGTCTGGCCATCGGTCACTGTCGCGGTGTTGCCGAAAACACTGAGCGTGGCAGTCCCGTCACCGGTGAGGGATGACAGGTCCAGCGTGTTACCGATTGTGAAGTTGGCAAGTGTGGCGGCAAACGTGGAGGGGGACTGAAGGGTCAGCTTGCCGGTGTTGTCACTGAAGGTGATGGTCTCTGTGGAGGGAGCGGCCCCGTCCAGCACCAGAGCGGCGCCGCTTGTAATGGTGACGTTCTGATAGGACTGGTTGCCGGAAAGCGTCCACGCGCCGGCGACTGTCATGGTCTGGAAATTTTGTGCGCCGTCAAACGTGCCGGAACCGGAGAGATTGACCGTATTCGTGCCGCCGCCACCATCCACCGTGCCCGTGATGACCGAGCTGGTCTGGATGTTCAGCGTGTCATTCCCATCCCCGAACAGAATGGCGTCTGTGGTGCCGGAAATGGTGCCGGAGTTGGTAATGGTGTCATCCTTATCGTCATTGATATGGATGCCGTAGCCGTCCAGCCCCTGAATGATGCCATCATTGACCAGCGTTGTGGCGTAAGGGGCATAGCCCTGACTGCTGTTGTCAATCAGGATACCGTTTTGCGCACCACTGATGGTTGCACCCGCATGGTTGGTAATGCTACCACCGCCCAGCGCCAGACCTTCGCTGGTGTTGGGGTAGCCATCGCTCCCGTTGCCGCCAGCGCCGGTGCCCTGAATGGTGCCGTAATTGTCGATAACGGAGTAGCCGTCGATATCCACGCCATCGCCGTCACCCGTGCCGGACCCATCGTAAGCGCCAGTGATGGTGCCGTAATTGGTGACTGTGCCCGTGCCGTCCGAGCCAACGCCGGAGCCATCTCGTCCGGTAATTTCGCCGCCAGATTCATTCACCACCACAACATCCGTGCTGCTGGTAATGCCGTGCCGCGCAGCGGAAATGGTGCCGGAATTGTTAACGGTGCCGGAATGGTCCTGAAAATCAATGCCGTCGTTCTTGGTGGCGCCGTTTGCGCCATCTGCGTAAATCTCACCGGCGTTGTTGATAACGGCGTTTTCACCGGGGCGGACGGCATCTGCATCCGTCGATTTGATCACGCCGGTTGCGGTGTTGGTGATGGTGATGCTGGAAGCAGTTGCCAGTGAGTCGAAGTCGATCGCCTGCCCATCGGTTGTGGAATCAATCGTGCCACTATTGGTCAGGGCAATGGTGGCGGAGGGCATATCCGCATCAATCCGCACGCCGTCATCAGAGCCTTCGATGGTGCCGGTATTGTTGATGGTCAGGTTGGCCCCGGAGACGGTTGCTGCCGCGCCACTGGTTGTCGCGTCAATCCCGCGTTTGCCGGTGGACTGAAGGGTGCCGCTGTTTTCAATATCGAGGGTTTCGACGGAATCCAGATCAACAGACACCGTGGTTTTGCTGGTGCTGAGGGTGTTTGTGTTGGAATAGGTCTGGTCAGAATTCAGGGTAACCGTGTTGCTGCTCACGTCAGGCGTCCTCACTGGCTGGAGAAGCGTCCTGTAGCAAGTCTGATTGTCCCGAATAGGGGCTCGGAAGGCGATGTGTTAATATTTAACAAAACTAACTTTAATCTTTAACAAAACCTTCACTGGTGCTGTGTGGGGTGGGGTTTTGTCCTCCTGCAAGATGCGTCTTGCGGGGGATATATGCAGTCATCCAGTACTCATCCCATTGTTGTCCCGACTTTCATCCACAGATTCTGTGGATAAAGCGGGCCGGGAAGGGCTACTGGAGCCAGACCTGTGAGAAAAAGAGCTTATTGACCTGAGTGTAAAAGAAATTCTTCAGGCGCGGCGAGGTGATGATAACATCATCTTTCTCAATCGCCGGGGCGATGGGAGCCTGTTCCATGACCAGATGGTCTACTTCCCGCCAGAGTTCATCCGTCTGGTGCTGGGTGAGGGAGACATCCGTTTTGGCACGGTCCATGAGCGCCTGAATGCGTTTGTCACAAAAGCCGGGGATGTTGATGGAGCTGTCCGAATTGGGGTGGAAGTTCTCACAGCCCAGCAGGTCATCCAGAAAGTTGGAGGGGGACGGATAGTCCGCTGACCAGTCCTTCAGGGCAATCTGCACGTGATTGCCGGAGTTCTGCATGTAATTGAACGCCATGGAACTGCTGAGCGGGCGGAGCGTGGCCTGATAGCCAATGTTTTGCAGCATGTCGCGCAGCCATGTGCCCATGGCGTAATCGATGCTCGTATTGGCTGTTACCAGCGTGACGTGCTGCCCGGCGGTCCCGCTTTCCCGCACCAGAGCGCGAGCCTTTTCCAGATCCGGCGCAGACCATTGTGCGGCAGGCGCGGCGGGTGAGGCGCCGCGGGTGTAGAAGCACTGGTCCGACGCGACGGGGAAGGACGAGGGCAACATGCCGCACAGAGGCCGGGCAATGCCGGGGCCGCCATACAGAATGACCATCGCCTTGCGGTTGAGCGCGTAATTAACGGCCTGCCGTGCCTTAAGCTGGTTGAAGGGCGGCAAATTGACGTTCATCGGGATGAAATACATGGCCGGATGGGGTGCGACATGGGTTTGCGCCGTAAAGCGGCTGCCCAGTTCGCCCAGCCTGTCCATGGGGACTGTGTCAGCCAGCCAGTCATACTGACCATTTTCAACAGCAGTCACGGCGGCCTCATCCGGAATGCCGAAGCTATATTCTATGCGGTCCGGGTATCCTTCGGGCTGGGCCTGTGCATCCCACACCCGGAAATACGGGTTGCGGTCCAGATGCAGGAATTTGTTCGGGTCATAGGTGGTGATCCGATATGGCCCTGTGCTGGGGGCGGCCACGTTGCCAAGATCATGATCCGGGGTTTCGGCTGGGAGAATGACGGCATGCGTGAAGGCCAGCTTTTGCAGAAATTCCGTATCGGGCCGGGCAAGGTGGAAGGTGACGGTGCGTTGTGCCGGGTCTTCCGTAATGCCGTCCTTGAGTGTGCAGGTCGCGGGGCTGCGCAGGCAGGCATCGGCTCCGGCAATAGCGGAATAGAAGGAGCCTGCCGTTGGAGAGCCAACCCGGAAAATGCGCCGGAAGGAGGCTGCAACATCTGCCGTGGTCAGGGGCTGACCGTTGGAAAAGCGGATGTTCGGACGGAGGGTGAAGACATAGGTCAGGCCGCCATCCTGCGGGGCAGGGAGCGTTTCGGCCAGATCGGGCACAACATCATTGCCTCGGGGGCCTGTCACTTTGCGGAAGGTCGTCAGACCGTCATACACGACGGCATAGAGATTGATGTATTTGCTGGTGTAATTGATCTGCGGGTCCAGCGTGCCACCGGATGCGGCGGCGACCAGCCTGAGCGTGCCACCCCGATGGGCCGCCAGCGTTTCAGGCGTTTGGTCAACGGCTGTTTGGGCTATGGCCGTTACCATGCTGGTGGCTGTTGTCAGGCCAGCCAGCAGGACGGCGGAACAGGAACGGTGCACGCCCCGGTACATGAGGGTGCGGAAGGCGCGCATTCCTGTTCCTCTTTTAAGGCTTGTCGGCCGGGGCTTCGCTAACCGCAGGCTGATCAGTCTGCCCCGGAGGCGGGTCCATAAGGTGAGAGAAGTTCCTGTAGAGGGAACTGACCAGAAAAATGCCCAGAATCAGCGTGGCGATGACAATGCCAAGCCGCACGAGTTTGCCTTGCATAAGCCTGCGGTTCCTTAGCGCTGTGTCGTGGGATTGGTGGGAGGGCGGTACCAGCTCGGCCCGCGTTCCCCATGATGCGTTCTGGGGTGGTAGTAGTGATGGTCATGATCATCCGCGCAAGCGCCGAGCCCCAGCAAGCCCAGCAGGAACAGGCCGGGCATCATCAACCGTGCAGAAATAGGAAAACGTTTCATCAGGCAACCATACCGGGATTTGAAGTGGGACGAAAGGGATGTGTGTCAGGCCCCGGCCACGCCGTTGCCCACCATATCCAGCGGGTTAACCAGCCTGTCAAAGGCCTCGCCGTCCAGATAGCCTGACTGCACGGCAGCCTCCCGCAGGCTGAGGTTCTGCTCCATGGCCCGATGCGCAATGTCCGCCGCTTTATCATACCCGATAGCGGGGCTGAGAGCGGTGACGAGCATGACGGAGCCATTCACATACTGAGCAAGACGCGGCTCATTCAGTTCCGTTCCTTCCACCGAGAAAACTCTGAAATTCCGGCAGCCATCCGCCAGAATACGGATGCTGTGCAGGCAGTTGGCCAGAATGACCGGGCGCATCACATTCAGGTCCAGCTGGCCCTGGCTGGCGGCAAAGCCCACGGTGGCATCATTGCCCAGAACCTGTGAGGCGATCATCACCATGGCTTCACACTGGGTCGGGTTAACCTTGCCGGGCATGATGGAGGAGCCGGGCTCGTTTTCCGGCAGATGCAATTCTCCCAGCCCGCAGCGGGGGCCGGAGGCCAGCAGGCGCATATCATTGGCAATTTTCAGGAGAGGGACCGCCAGCCCGCGTAAGCCCGCAGAGGCCCGGACCATTGCGTCCAGCCCGCCCAGAGCAGCGAATTTGTTGGGTGCGGTGACAAACGGGCGGCCTGTCAGTTCAGCAATTTTGCTGGCAATGGCCTTGCTGAAGCCGGCAGGCGCATTAAGCCCGGTGCCGACAGCTGTGCCCCCAGCGGCAAGTTGGAACAGACCCTCGCGCGCGTTGCGGAGATTGGCCAGAGCATCTTCCAGCATGCAGGCCCAGCCCGACCATTCCTGCCCAACAGTGAGTGGCACGGCGTCCTGCAGATGGGTGCGGCCAATTTTGACAACATTCATCCACTGGTCCGCTTTACTCTGGATGCTGTCGCTCAGGGCTTCCACAGCGGGGATCAGCCGGTCTTCTATTTCCAGCAGCGTGACAACGTGCATGGCGGTGGGGAAGGAGTCATTGCTCGACTGACCCATATTAACGTCATCATTCGGATGCACCGGCGTCTTGGAGCCGACTTCACCCCCCGCAAGCTGAATGGCGCGATTGGCGATGACTTCATTCAGATTCATGTTGGTCTGGGTGCCGGAGCCTGTCTGCCAGACATAGAGCGGGAAATGGGCGTCCAGCTTGCCGGCACAGATTTCATCCGCCACGCGGGCAATCAGATCAGCCTTCCATTGTGGCATCCGCCCGTCTGCCGCGTTGACTAGCGCCGCGGCTTTTTTCACCACCGCATAGGCATGGCAGAGGGGCAGGGGCATGTGGTCTTCCCCAATGGAAAAATGCACGAGGCTGCGCTGGGTCTGTGCCCCCCAGTATTTGTCTGCGGGCACTTTGATTTCTCCCATAGAGTCCCGCTCCATGCGGAACCCCGTTGCAGTCAGGCCCACCGGGCAGTCTGTGATTTTGGGTGATGAGTTCATGATACGCATCCCGATTGTTCATGCCGGCCTCATGCCGTGGTGCGGAGGTCTGGCGTCCTTTTTCCAATATGGGGTGTGGCATAGCTGCCGCATGTCAGAATAAAGTCACATTGCAGCGAGGCTTCCTTCGCGCCAGAGCCATTCTGCAAGGCAGGAAACGCGCCGGGGGCGGTAGGTTTTCGTCAAAGGAGTGTGTTAAAAGACACTCACATTCTGGAACGTCTGCCTTTCTGGTGCCTTATCACCGTGTAACAGGAAGATCTGATTGCAGAATAATCTGGCTGGAGGAGCAAAGAGGGTATGGCGGTAACGGGTTTGGCTGCGGTACTGCTTGCCATTGCGCTTCTTCTTGTCATTGTCAGCACGGTGCAGCCTATTGCCCGCAGACTGGAGCTGTCTGAAACCGTGCTGCTGGCTATTGTCGGCATTATTATCGGGAGTCTGGCGGACCTCGCCCTGCGCACCACGCATACGTCGGCGCTGAACGGCATTGCGGAAACGCTGCTCGATTTTCCCATCAATAGTGAAGCGTTCCTGCTGATCTTCCTGCCTGTGCTGGTTTTTCAGGGCGCACTGGCCATTGATGTGCGGCGTCTGGCGCATGAGGCCGCGACGGTGCTGCTGCTGGCTGTGGTGGCTGTTGTGGTCTCTACAGGTGCGATCGGGCTGGCGCTGTATCCGTTTGCAGAAATGCCGCTGGTGGTCTGCCTGCTGCTGGGCTCCATTGTGGCGACGACCGACCCGTCCGCTGTGGCCGGGATTTTCCGCGATATCGGGGCCGCAACGCGGCTGACCCGTCTGGTGGAAGGTGAGGCGCTGCTGAATGACGCGGCGGCAATTTCCATCTTCTCCATTCTGCTGCCGTCCGTCACGCTGCACCATGCCATTCATCCCGGCGAGGCGGTGATCTCGTTCGTGATCTCCTTTGTTGGCGCACTGATTGTGGGTGTGGTGTTCGGGCAGTTGACCCTGATGATGATTACGGCCCTTGGTGGCTCGGCAGCGGCGGAAATTACGCTGACCGTGGCACTCCCTTATGTGGCCTATATTGTTTCTGACGAATTTCTGGGCGTATCCGGCGTGGTTGCCACGGCGGCTGCCGGGCTGACGCTGTCGGTCTACGGGCCATCCACGGTCCGACCGCAAACATGGCTTTTCCTCAACCAGCTCTGGCAACAGCTTGTGTTCTGGGCCGGGTCTCTGGTGTTCGTACTGGCCTCCATGCTGGTGCCGCATCTGCTGGTGGGCATGACCCGCTGGGACTGCGTGCTGATCCTGATTGCCAGCGTCGCCGGACTGGCCGCGCGTGGGGCGGTGGTGTTTGGTCTGCTGCCTTTCCTCGCCATGACCAAGCTGGCGCCCCCTGTGCCGACACCATTCAAGGTCACCATGGTCTGGGGCGGTCTGCGCGGGGCCATTACGCTGGCGCTGGCGCTGGCTGTGACGGAGAACGAGCGCGTCTCCACGCCCGTGGCCCATTTTATCGGTATTCTCGCAACCGGATTCGTGCTGATTACGCTGCTGCTGAATGGCACGACGCTGCGGTCTCTGGTGCTGTTCCTCAAGCTCGACAAACTCTCACCCATTGATGAAGCCATGCGGCATCAGGTGCTGAGCATTGGTCTGGAAAATGTGAAGGACCGGGCCGAAAAGCTGGCGGACGGCCTTGGCTTTTCCACCGATGCGACCGGCACTGTCATTGAGCAGGTGGACCGCCGCGCGCATGAAGAGCAGGCCGCCAACTCCTTCGATACCGCGCTGGGGGATACGCAGCGCGTGAACCTTGCGCTGATCACCATTGCCAGTCAGGAGCGGTCCGTTCTGCTGGATCTGTTCCGTATTCAGGGCCTGTCCCGCCGGGTGATGGAAACCTTGCTCCGGTCGTCCGAAGCCGCGATTGACGGCGCACGGCTGGAAGGGCGCCTGGGGTATGTGCGGGCGCTCCGTAAGCGGCTGAGCCCGTCTCTGCGCTTTAAGGCCGCGCAGTGGATTCATAAAAACCTGCGCATCGACCGGCCTCTGATGCTGTGCATGGCCGAGCGTTTTGAAATGCTGATGGTGGCGCATTTCGTCTCTATCTCGCTCACGCGCTTTATGAGTGAGCGGCTGGAGCCGACGCTGGGCAGCCGTATTGGTGAGGTTGTGGCGGAGGTGCTGCAACGGCAGCGGAAGCTGCTGGACGAGGCGCTGGAAACCCTGCGTCTGCATTATCATGGTTATTCAGAAGCGCTGGAAAACCGGATTTTCCGCCAGATCGTCCTGCGGCTGGAAGGGGAGGAATATGACTCCCTGCTGGCGGAATCTCTGATTAGTGATGAGCTGAACCGTGAGCTGTTGAAAGAACTGGAACGTCGCCGCCACCGGCTGGACAAGCCGCTGAGTTTTGATCTGCGCAGCGGGATTGAAAGCCGCCTGAAACATGCTGCCGTGTTCCGGGGGCTGCCCAATGCGGAACTGCATGATCTGGCAACCACCACGTCTCTGCGTTTTGTGGCCCCGCAGGAGCTGATCTGCCGCCGTGGGCGCAAGATCCGCAATATCTACTTCATCAGCGCGGGGCTGGCGGAATCGCATGTGGCGGAGCGGGATGTTCTCTACGGTGCAGGGGACCTGATTGGCGCGCTCTCCACCATTAATAACGAGCGGTGCCCGGCCAATATCCGTGCCGTGCAGTTTGGGCATTTCATGGTTATCAGTGCCTCTCGCTTCCGGCGGCTGGTCGAAGAATATCCGCTTGTGCTGGAAAATATTGAACGGCTGCGGCGCAAGCGTGAAGAGGGCGAACGGGCCATCAAGCTGGTGCCCGGGGCCGCTCCGGGCGAGCAGGGCAGTGAACGCCCCGGTGTGGCCGCCAAAGCGTTGCTGAGGCTGGATGGCAAGATGCCGCCGTCTGTCTCTGCGAAGCCTGCGGATGATGCGGCGACGGGTGATGAGAAGTCAGAGCCGCCGCCTTCCTCTTCCAACTGAGGCAAAAGGCCAGAGCATTCAGGTGCTCTGGCCTTTTTTAATGCAGAATAAAGTTTGTGATGAGGTCCGTGAGCTTTCCAAAGGGCGGCTTGAGGAATGTTGCGGCGTTGAACCGCCCCTGCTTGTAAATGCCGCGCGGGTGGGTGAGGGCAATGAACCCTTCCTTACCGTGGTAGGCTCCCATGCCACTGTCTCCCACCCCGCCAAAGGGCAGATCATCCTGAGCGTAGTGCAGCAATGTCCCGTTGAGCGTGACGTTGCCTGACACTGTGCGCTTCAGCAGTTTGTTCCGTTCAACGCGGTTGTCTCCAAAGTAATACAGGGCCAGCGGTCGGGGGTGGGCGTTGATGAAGGCAATCGCTTCATCAAGGTGGCGATAGGTCAGCATTGGCAGGACGGGGCCGAAAATTTCTTCCTGCATGACCGCCATTTCGGGCGTGACATTCAGCAGTAGAACGGGGGCAAGGAGATGCTCGGCAGGTGCGTCCTGCCCCAGCCGAATGGCCTGCGCCCCCTGTGCCTCAGCATCATGGACCAGACCGGTGAGGCGCTCGTAATGATGCGTATTGAGGATGGCTGTGTAATCGGGTGAGCTGGCATATCCGTTGGGGTGGAGTGTGTGTGCGGCCTCCTGATAGGCTTGTGCAAAACGCTCCTGATCCTGTTCGTGCAGCAGGACATAATCCGGGGCGATGCAGGTTTGGCCGGCGTTGGTCAGTTTGCCGTAGGCTACCCGCTCCGCCGCCTGCGTCATGGAAAAACCGGGTTCAATCACAACGGGAGACTTGCCGCCCAGTTCGAGTGTGACCGGTGTCAGGTTGCGGGCAGCGGCGACAGCTACTTTCTTTCCGACCGCTGTGCTGCCTGTAAACAGCAGATGGTCGAACGGCAGGGCTGAGAAGGCCGCCCCGACGTCAGCATCTCCCAGAACAACGGAAACCTGCTCCGGCGGAAACACAGCCTGAACAATTTTTGCGATGACGGCCGAGGTCGCGGGCGTGAGTTCCGAGGGTTTGAGCATGGCGCGGTTGCCTGCCGCAATGGCCGTGGCCAGCGGAACAAGAGCAAGGGAGACCGGGTAATTCCACGGAGCGATAATACCCACAACGCCGACCGGCTGGCGGATAACCCATGCGCGTCCAAACTGGAAATATGCAGAAACGTGGCGACGTTCCGGCTGCATCCAGTGGCCGACATGTCGGGTGAGGTAGGTGATGGACTGCACCAGCGGGATCAGTTCCACAATGGCGCTTTCCCGCTCCGAGCGCTGGCCGAAATCTGTGTTCAGGGCGCGGGTGATTTCTGTGCGTCGCCTCAGAATTTCCGCTTTCAGGCGGCGGAGGGCTGCTCGACGCTGAGCCAGTTCGGGTGGGCCATCCCGCAGGAAGGCGGCGCGCTGTTGGTCGAGAACATGGTGCAATTCAGAAGAGTGTGTGGGGGCGGGAACAGTGTCGGACATTGCGTCCTCCATGTTTACAGGGAAAACTTTTCTGGGCAGGCTATGGAGGAAAACAAGTCCGCGTCAATAAAGTTTCTCTTGTAAACATAGGCCTCACGAATGAGTGATACCAAACAGCGGCCCTACCATCATGGGGATCTGCAGCGCGCCCTGATCGACACAGCTCTTGCCATGTTGGCTGCCGATCAGACCTGGGCTTTTACGCTGCGGGAAGTGGCACGGCGTACCGGCGTCAGTCACGCTGCGCCCTATAAGCACTTTCGGGATAAAGAGGCACTTTTGCGGGAGCTGGCTCGTATTGGCTTTGTCCGGCTTGGGCAGGCGATGGCGACAGCACTGTCTTCAGGTCTGCCTTCCTCTCGCGAGAAATTTGTCGCTGGTGCTCAGGCCTGTATTGCCTTTGCATGTCATAGCCCCGGCTTGTATCGGCTGATGTTTAGTGCTGATGCGGATAAGGCGGCGGACCCACGCTTACATGAGGCCGCTATGGCGACGTTCGGGGTCCTGTTGCGCCTTCTGCAAGAGGGGCAACAGGATGGCAGTTTCCGCGCTGTTCCCATCACGGCACAGGCAGCAGCCAGCTGGGTGCAGGTGCATGGTCTGGCTATGCTGGCGATGAACGGTCAGCTTCTTGAAGAAAAAGTCGGGCCAGATCCGGTCCGGGCCGCTCTGGATGTGCTGCTGGATGGGCTGTGTCAGAGCCCCCCGTAAGGGACACTGAAACCTTTATGCCCCCAATCTGGTGATCGGCTAGAGCCTGACATCCGACAGAAAAGCAGTTTAGGGCGGCGTTTGCCGGAATTGGGCGGATGGTCGGGCAGATTTAAACGACCTCTGCACGTATCGCATAAAAAAGGCGCTCTGCATGAAAGCAAAGCGCCTTTTCTGGCCATGGACGGCCGGTTGCTTTTACAGTCGGCTGATGGGCGGGCGAACGTCGCTCTGGCGCAGGGCCAGACCGAACTGGAGCCAGCCGATGCCGCTGGTAATCAGCTCAACCCCAACGAAAGTGCCAATCAGCCACAGGCCGGACCAGGGTAGGGTGAAATACAGGGACAGGCCGACCAAAAGGCTGATCAGCCCGCCAGCCAGCACAATGCCCCAACCGGGCAGGCTGCGATACTGGATGGCCATAAGGCTGCGCATCACACCCACCACAATAAAGCAGGCGGCGGCAAACAGGGTGATCATCACAGAGCCGGTGGCGGGTTCTTCAATAATCATGCCGCCAGCCACGATATAAAGCAGGCCGAACAGCGCGGAGAACAGGACGCCGCCCCATTCCCGCACGGCAAAGGCATGGGCAACCTGAAATGCGCCGGCAATAATCAGCAGAATGCCAATAAAAATTGTACTGGCCAGCGTGACGGAAATCGCATCGACGCAGGCAATAAAGCCCAGCGCAATCAGCACCGCGCCCAGAGCGACAAAAATCGCCCATTTTTTAGCGAACGGCATGGTGGTTTTTCCTTATTCTTTAGAGGTGTTTCTGAAAATCATGGAACAATCTAAGGCACGCACGGCGGAAATACTATCTGTAAAGGCACGCTTTTCCGGCTCTGAGCGGGGTTGCATGCCGTTATCTGGTATGAGCAGGCAGAAGGCGATGAGTTGACAGAAAGCCCCGCTTTCCGTAATGGCTGCTCCCATTGCCGGGAATGTGGACAGGACGGCCGATGCAGGTGGACAGATGCTCCCACCTGCCGGTGATACGGACTGCGCCCGCTCTGATCCACGGGGGACGGAGACTACCGGCACCATGATGAGACACAGATAACAGTGTGACTCACGCAGACAGAGAAGAGAAGAGCGCCCTATGAGCAAGCGCCTCGAGAGCAAATATAAGATTAACCGCCGTCTTGGCGTTAACCTGTGGGGCCGTGCGAAGTCCCCGGTTAACCGTCGTGAATACGGCCCGGGTCAGCATGGTCAGCGCCGTAAAGGCAAGCCGTCTGACTACTCTGTCCAGCTGATGGCAAAGCAGAAGCTGAAGGGTTACTACGGTAACATCAGCGAAAAGCAGTTCCGTCGCTACTATCAGGAAGCCGTGCGTCGTAAGGGCGATACGTCTGAAAACCTGATCAACCTGCTCGAGCGTCGTCTGGATGCGGTTATCTACCGCATGAAATTCGCCATCACGCCGTTCGCTGCGCGTCAGTTCATCAGCCATGGCCACATCACGGTCAACGGCCGCAAGGTGAACATCCCCTCCTATCTGGTGCGGGACGGGGACGTGATCGAAATCCGTGAAAAGTCCAAGCAGCTGGCTATCGTGCTGGATGCTACTCAGACGGGTGAACGCGACGTTCCGGAATACATGGACGTTGATCACCGTCAGATGAAGGGCACGTTCGTCCGTGGTCCGAAGTTCGCTGATGTGCCGTATCCGGTGCAGATGGAACCGAACCTGGTGGTCGAATACTACTCTCGTTAATCGGCGCTTCGGCCCGATTTGTGCTGCGCCGGGTGGAGGGTTTTTCTCTCCATCCGGCGTTTGCCGTTTTACCCCGTATCTTTTCCAGCCGGATTGTCTGTCATGTCTGAAACGCTTGCACCTGACCTCAGCACGGAAATTGCCCGCCGCCGTACGTTTGCGATCATCTCGCACCCGGATGCTGGTAAAACCACGCTGACGGAACGTATTCTGCGGGCAGGTGGCGCTATTCAGCTGGCTGGGAACGTGCGGGCCAAGGGTGAGCGGCGGCGCACCCGGTCTGACTGGATGTCCATTGAGCGTGACCGCGGGATTTCCGTCGTCAGCTCTGTGATGACCTTTGAATATGGCGGGTGCATTTTCAACCTGCTGGATACGCCGGGCCATGAAGACTTCTCGGAAGATACCTACCGCACGCTGACGGCTGTGGACTCTGCCGTGATGGTGATTGACGCCGCCAAAGGTATTGAGGACCGGACGCGCAAGCTGTTCGAAATCTGTCGCCTGCGTGATATTCCGATTGTCACCTTCATCAACAAGATGGACCGTGAGGCGCAGGATCCGTTTGCGCTGCTGGATGAAATTGCGTCTGCTCTTGCGCTGGATACGGCGCCTGCCACATGGCCGATTGGCCGCGCTGCCGGGTTTGTCGGGACTTATGACCTGCGCACTAAAGAAGTGCATACGCAGGAAACGCTGGCCCAGTCCGACCCGCGCATGGTGCAGCTTTCAGAAGAGCTGGAGCTGGCGGAAGCGGCTCTGCCGGAGTTTGACCGGGAGTCCTTTGACGCCGGGCATCTGACGCCGGTTTTCTTCGGGAGCGCCATGAAGGAAATTGGCGTGACGGACCTTTTGAATGCGCTGGTCGCGTTTGGGCCGTCCCCGCGAGATCAGGTTGCGGAAAGCCGGACGGTCAAGGCCGATGAAGAAGGCATGACCGCGCTTGTCTTTAAAATTCAGGCCAATATGGACCCCAACCACCGGGACCGTATTGCCTTCGCCCGGATTTGTTCCGGCAAGCTGACGCGAGGCATGCGCCTGCGCCATAGCCGTACCGGCAAGAACTTTGCCGTTCATACCCCGCAGTTCTTTTTTGCGCGGGACCGGCAGCTGGCGGAAGAAGCCTTTGCGGGCGATGTAGTGGGGATTCCCAACCACGGCACGCTGCGCATTGGCGATACGCTGACGGAGAGTGAAGACCTGAAATTTACCGGTGTGCCGCACTTTGCCCCGGAAATTCTGCGTCGTGTGCGGCTGGATGACGCGATGAAGGCGAAGAAGCTGAAGCAGGCGCTCACCCAGCTTGCGGAAGAAGGCGTGGTGCAGCTCTTCAAACCGCAGGATGGCGCACAGCCGATTGTGGGTGTGGTTGGCACACTTCAGCTCGACGTGCTTCAGGCGCGGTTGAGGGCGGAATATGGTGTGGCGATCGGGTTCGATAGCATCCCATTTTCTCTGGCCCGCTGGGTGACTGGCCCGCGCGAGAAGATTGAAGCCTTTGCCATGGCAAATCGGTCTTCCATGGCGGATGATCTGGATGATGATCCGGTGTTCCTGGCCACATCAGCCTTCATGATGCGTCGCACGCAGGAACAGAACCCGGATATCACCTTCCACGATATCAAGCAGATCGGGATTGAAATTAAATAATCCCGCCTAGCGCTGCTTTTCCGTCAGGCAGACAGCAAAAGCGAGCGCTGGCAAGGCGGCTCCCAGAGCAGAGGCCAGCTGCCAGCCGCCATAGGCGTACGCCCAGCTGCCAAGGGCTGAGCCAGCCGCACCACCCATGAAGAAAATTGCCATATAAAGCCCGTTCAGGCGGGCGCGGTTTTCTGCTGGCAGCACAAACAGGGCACGCTGCCCGAGCACCAGATTGGCGGTAACGCCGAAATCAATCACAATTCCCGCCAGTGCCAGCACACCGATAAAAATGGATTGCGGCATAACAGCACTTGTCAGAAAGGCGAGGGAAACCAGCGCCATGGCGGCAAGGGTGGCGGGCCATGTCCAGCCTCTATCGGCAATGCGTCCGGCAATGGGGGCTGCAATAGCCCCGGCGACACCGACGAAAGCAAAAAGAGCAATCTGCCCCTGAGAAAACAGGAACGGGGGAGCGGCCAGAAGCAAGGGCGTTACCGTCCAGAACAGGCTAAATGCGCCAAACAGACAGGCGTGATAAAACGCCCGCCGTTGCAGAATTCTTGTGGTGAGCAGGAGGGTGCCCATAGAGCGGAGCAGGGCCCCATAAGGACTGCGTGTTGTAGGCCTGCGTTCTGGCAGGACGCGTTGTAGGAGGATGGACAGGGCCAGCATGATCCCGGCAGAGATCAGGAAAATGGTGTACCAGGATGAAAATTCCGTCACAAAACTGGAGACGGGGCGCGCCAGCATAATGCCCAGCATCAGGCCGCTCATGACATTGCCCACCACGCGCCCGCGTATGGCTTCCGGCGCCAGACTGGCGGCAAACGGCACCAGAATTTGTACCGCGACAGACAGAATGCCGACCAGCCCAATGGCTAGCAGGAAGGGCAGCGGGTGGTGTGAAAAGGGCAACGCTAACAGTGCGAGCATGACAAGCCGCGTCATCCACACAATCAGGCTGCGGTTTTCCAGCAAATCGGCCAGCGGGACAATCAGCAGCAGGCCGAGGCAGTAGCCAATCTGGGTGATAGTGACAATTAAGCCGGACTGGCTTTCCGGCATGGCAAGTGTTGCGCTGATAGGACCAGCCAGAGGCTGTGCATAATAAAGGTTGGCGACAATCAGACCGCACGCGGCCGCAATGACTCGGATCAGGTTCGGGCTGGGGCCAGCCTGTTGTGTGGGGTCTTGGGCTACAGGCGGAGGCTGAGTGGTCATGAACGGGCGGCTGCCAGCAGCGCGCGGGAGGTCGGGAGCAGGTCAGGGCGGTTTAGCCAGGTATCAATGTCCGCATGCGGGACAAGGGCGAGCTGGTCATATTCCTGATTGGCACCGTTTTTCCAGTGCGCTTCGACGGCGCTGAAAGACAACGGAGTGCGCATGGGAATGCCGATATCCAGAATGCGGGTGCCCGGATGGCGGGCGATAAGCTGGGTTGCGCCGATGGCCAGGTTTTCGGCTGTCAGCCCGAGCTCTTCCTCTGCTTCAGCCAGAAGCTGTTCGTCCAGATGGACGGCTGTACTGTCTCTGCGTCGTTCAATGCTGCCGGCTGGCGGACTTTGCCAGAAATTGCCCTGATACAGAGAAGATGGGTTGCGCCGACCCAGAACATAACCTTCCGGCGTTTCCAGCAGGCCGATGACGGCGAGCGGTTGCAGCCGAAGGTGAGTGAACAAAGCCGGGTTTTTCATTTGCGCGAGAACTGAACGATAGTCCGTCCAGTGGCCGGAAATTTCGGTGCGGGTCACGCGGTCTGCTGAGAAAACGCAGCCGTTAAAAAGAGCAGGAGTTTTCTGGCAGGCGTCTGCCCAGATGCGCGTAATTTCGGCCTCTGTTTCCGCCGTATGCCGGGGCACATGCGGGATGGCCGTAATGGTGCAGGAGGGGGAAAGCCGCAGGATGGGCCATTGACCGGGAAAGCTGGGTATCATGCGGTGATGATACGCATGACAGCGAAACACGTGTCAAAAAACTGTCGATGAACACTGAGAAATGTTCAGAAAAAACAGGAGGCGGACAAAGCCGCACTCCCGTTTTTCAGGGTGATCAGACGAGCTGCTGTTTGAGAGCGGCTGTGAGATCTTTCGTCGTCGCGTTACCGCCCAGATCCTTCGTGCGGACGGGGCCTTCCGTAATGACCTTCTTGATAGCGTGGTCAATACGGTCTGCCAGATCCTGACGGCCCACATGCTGGAGCATCATGACGGCAGCCAGCAGCAGGGCCAGCGGGTTAGCAATGCCCTGTCCGGCAATGTCCGGCGCAGAGCCGTGCACGGCTTCAAACACCGCAGCTTTTTCACCAATGTTTGCGCCCGGAGCCATGCCCAGACCGCCAACAAGACCCGCCGTCAGATCGGACAGGATGTCACCAAACAGGTTGGTGGTGACAATCACGTCAAACTGCCAGGGGTTGAGGACCAGCTGCATGGCGCAGGCATCCACAATCCGCTCGTTAAAGGCGATGCGGCCTTTATATTCCTCAGCAACCTTGCGGCCTTCTTCAAGGAACAGGCCGGTCAGCAGTTTGAGGATGTTGGCTTTGTGGACGAGGGTCACCGTCTTGCGGTTGTTTTTGAGCGCATACTCAAAAGCAAATTTCACAATGCGGCGGCACTCAACACGGGAGTTGAAGCCGGTGCTCAGGGCAATGCCCTTAGGGTCGTCACCAACCGGAACGTAATGTTCCATGGCGGCGTAGTAGCCTTCAAGATTTTCACGGAACAGGACCAGATCAATCTTGTCGAACTTGCCACCGGGAACAATCGTCTTGGTCGGGCGCAGGTTGGCGAACAGCCCGAACTCCTGACGCAGTGTGACGTTGATGGATTTGAAGCCGCCCCCAACCGGCGTGGTCAGCGGGCCTTTCAGAGCAAGGCCGGTGCGGCGGATGCTCTCGATGGTCTGTTTGGGCAGCGGGTCATTGACCGCATCCACCCCGGCCATCCCGGCAAGCTGGCGGTCCCACACAAACGGGGCACCGACGGCGTCAAGAAGTTCGGTAACCGATTCAACAATCTCAGGGCCGATCCCATCACCGGCAATAAGAGTAGCGGGGATGGTTTTGCTGTCTGTCGTCATTCTGGAAGCTCCCTTCACTTCGCAGCTTTTCTGCTCTTCTTCGGTCCGGCAGGCGATTCCCAATTGCGTGACCAGTTGCGAAAAACCCGTTCTCTCACGCCCTCTTGAGGGGGGCGCAAGCCGTTTTCAGCCAGTTTTTGGCCTCATCTGGCAGGTGAGGGCCAATCTGGGTCATGATTTGCGCATGGTAGGCATCCAGAATCTGGCAGTCTTCTTCCCCTAAAAGCGCTGTGTCGATCAGGCGGCGGTCAAACGGCGCGAGGGTCAGCGTCTCAAACGCGTAGCCGGGGCGGTTTTCGCCAGCTTTTTCACGCACCAGCACCAGTGTTTCCAGACGGATGCCGTAGGCGCCCGGCTCGTAATAGCCGGGTTCGTTGGAGAGAATCATGCCCTCCTGCAGCGCGATGGGGGAGGGATTTTTGGAAATCCGCGCCGGGCCTTCATGCACGGAGAGGAAGCTGCCGACCCCGTGGCCTGTGCCGTGGTCATAATCCAGACCGGCCTGCCACAGGTCATACCGCGCCAAGGCATCCAGCGCGTGGCCGGTGGTGCCTGCGGGGAAGCGGGCGCGGCCAAGGCGCAGATTGCCGCGCAGCACACGGGTAAAGGTTTCCATCAGGCGGGCAGGCGGGGCGTCCGGGCCAGTCCAGACCGTGCGGGTGACGTCCGTTGTGCCTTCCGGATACTGGCCGCCGCTATCAATCAGATAGACTTCATTGGCGTTCCGGGCGCGGTCACTCTCGGGCGTCACACGGTAATGGATGACGGCCCCGTTCGGCCCTGCGCCGGAAATGGCGGGAAAGGATTCGCCCCGGTAATCCGCGCTTTCTGCCCGGAAGGCATCCAGCTTGTTAGCGGCCTGAAGTTCCGTAGTGCCGCGGGCCTCTTCCGTATCCAGCCAGTGCAGGAAGCGGCACAGAGCGACGCCGTCTTTCAGATGCGCCTTGCGGGTACCTGCCTGTTCCGTCGCATTTTTTCGGGATTTGGGCAGCACGCACGGGTCCGGGCTTTCCTGCACGGTAGCTCCGTGGCGTGTCAGTGTTTCTGCAAACCAGACGGCATTGCTGGCGGGGTCAACGCCCACGGTCTTGCCGCTGAGGGTGGCCAGAACGCTTTCCAGAGCTTCCGGTTCATGCACGCGCACATCTGCGCCCAGCCATTCGCGCACATCTGCCGGGAGCTTGCTGGCCTGAAGGAACAGATCCACCGAGGCATCGGCGTGCAGCACGGCGAAGGCCAGAACAACCGGAGTGCAGGGGATGTCTGTGCCGCGGATATTCAGCAGCCACGCGATGGAGGCCGAATCGCTCAGCACAGCGGCGGCCTGTCCGGCTTCTGCCAGAGCCTTGCCAAGACGGATGCGTTTGTCCTGAGAGGACTCGCCTGCATAAACCAGCGGATGGATGGTAGCGGGGGCTGCCGGGAAGGCCGGACGATCCGTCCACAGCACATCTGTCAGATTGCCGTTGGTGGGAACCAGTGTGATGCCGGAAAGTGTTGTGAAGGGCCGCAGTTCCGCGCTGCTCATAATGCGGGCGTCATACCCGATGCGGGCATTCTTCGGGGCTTTCTGCGCCAGCCATGCGGGGGGCGGGGTCTGGTAGATATGCTGGCGTTCCCAGCAGGAGCCATCCACCTGCTGGTCCATCTGGGTGATGTAGCGGCCATCCGAGAACACGGCGGCGGAGTCTGCCAGCACTAAAGCCATGCCAGCGCTGCCGCTAAAGCCTGTCAGCCATTCCAGACGTTCCGCGCAGGCGGGCGTGTATTCCCCGAGAAATTCGTCGCTGTGAGGGATAATCAGCCCATCAAGCCCATGCTGTTTCAGGAGGGTGCGCAGAGCGGCGAGGCGGGAGGCGGAAGCGGACGGCATGACAGACCTCAAAATGATGTCTCAAAAGGAACGGACGAAATAAAAAAAGCCTGCATGGGAGGACCATGCAGGCGCGTTTTTCAGGCCTTGGGGCCGTAAGGGCGACGCAGGACCAGCGTGGCCCAGTCACCCTCTGTAAAGGTGTGTTCCAGCACCAGCCCGAGCCTGCGATGCGCGGCCAGCACCATGCGGATCTGGGTGCGGAGCAGGCCTGCCAGAATGACCGTGCCACCGGGGGCCAGATTATGGGCCAGATCCTTGGCCATCAGGCACAGCGGGCGGGCCAGAATATTGGCAAACACCAGATCATACGGCGCGTTATGGCGGATTTCCGGGGTTTTCCAGCCATTGCCCAGACGGCAGGTGAGCGCGCGGCCCAGCCCGTTGCGTTCCGCATTCTGTGCCGCGACACGGACGGACCAGGGCTCGATATCAACGGCCAGAACCTTTTTGTGCAGCAGGGCCGCCGCTGCCATGGCCAGAATGCCGGAGCCGCAGCCGAGATCCAGAATTTTGCGGGGCTTGCGGTAGGCAATGCGCTCCAGCGCACGCAGGCAGCCACGGGTGGAACCATGCTCGCCAGAGCCAAAGGCCACCCCGGCATCCAGCGTCAGGGCAATACGCGTCGGGTGCTTTACGTCCGGCAGATGGGTGCCACGGATGACAAAACGCTGCCCGACATCCTGCTCAGGGAAGGATTCATAGGTGCGGGCCAGCCAGCCTTCGGCCTCTGTGGCGTCGCGTTCCAGCGGGGCGTCCACACCGCTGGTCAGTTGGGCCAGCATGAGGGCGACTGTCAGTTCATCTTCCCGATGTCCGGCGTCTTTCACGCCTTCCACGCGCCAGAGCGTGCCTTCCGGGTTGGCTTCAAAAATACCAACCGTGGTGCAGACGCTGCCGATGGCGTTTTCATAAGCTTCGACAGCAGGTTCCGGAACGGTGACCGCAACCGTTTCCAGAGCGGTGGCGTGACGACGGGGAGCAACGGCCATTAAAGTTTCTCTAAAAAGGAGGAGAGGAGATGTTTGATGCCGACGCCTTCAAACGCGACATCAACATGGTGGTGATCGGCTGAGACAATAATGCCTTCCCCAAAGCGCGGGTGGCGAACATGCTCGCCCAGCTGGAAGGTGGGCGTATTCCCCGCCAGCGGGTCGCGCCGCCTGCGGGCGATGAGTGGTGCGCCGCCTGCAAAGACGGAATCCGTTGCGCGCAGGCCGCGAAGGTTGGCGTCGCGTTCGCCATGCCGGATAACATGCTCATCCGGCAGCTCATCCAGAAAGCGGCTGGGCATGGAATCCTGCCAGTTGGCGTAAATCCGCCGCCGGGCGGCATGAAAGATCATGGCATGCTTGCGCGCACGGGTAATGCCGACATAGGCAAGGCGGCGTTCTTCCTCCAGCCCGGAATTCCCGCCTTCATCCAGCGTGCGCTGGGAGGGGAAAACGCCTTCTTCCCAGCCTGGCAGGAAGACGACATCAAACTCCAGCCCTTTGGCCCCGTGCAGGGTCATGAGGGAGATGCGGGCTTCTCCGGCATTTTCGTCATGCTCCATCACGAGTGCGACATGTTCCAGAAACTCGCCCAGCGTGCCGAAGTCGGCCAGGGCGCGGACCAGTTCCTTCAGGTTTTCCAGCCGTCCGGGGGCTTCGGGCGAGTTATCGGCCTGCCACATGGCCAGATAGCCGCTTTCTTCCAGCAGATGCTCCACGGCCACCACGTGGCCTTCACGCGCCAGAATGTCGCGCGTGGTATCCAGCGCAGTCATCAGGGCGCGGACCTGATCGCCCACTTTCCCTTTCAGGATTTTTTCGGCCAGCAGGATCTGGGTGGCGGCGGTCAGCGGGACCTGATGGCTACGGGCTGCGGCGTGCAGCTTTTGTACCCCCGCAGGCCCCATGCCGCGTTTGGGGGTGTTGAGAATGCGCTCAAACGCCAGATCATCCGAGGGCTGGTTGAGCACGCGCATATAGGCCAGCGCATCGCGGATTTCGGCACGTTCATAGAACCGCACGCCGCCGACAATGCGGTAGGGCACGCCGTTTTGCACCAGCTTTTCTTCAAACGCGCGGGTCTGGAACCCGGCGCGGACGAGGATGGCCATTTCTCCCAGAGAATGTCCGTCACTCTGCATTTTTTCGACCATGCCGCAGACATCGCGGGCTTCATGGTCGGAATCGCCCACGCCGATCACCAGCACTTTCTCGCCGTCAGAATCTTCGCGGCCAGAGCGCAGTGTTTTGCCCAGTCGTTCATCATTGTGAGCAATCAGACCGGCAGCAGCCCCCAGAATATGGCGGGTGGAGCGGTAGTTGCGTTCCAGCCGGACAATCTGCGCACCGGGGAAATCCTTTTCAAACCGCAGAATGTTGCCCACCTGCGCACCGCGCCAGGAATAGATCGACTGATCATCATCCCCCACGCAGCAGATATTGGACGGTTCACCGGGACGAAGCGCCAGCAGACGCAGCCAGAGATACTGGACTGTATTGGTGTCCTGATACTCATCCACCAGAATGTAGCGGAACAGGCGATGATACTGCGCCAGCACATCCGGCCGGGTGCGCAGGATTTCCGTGACATGGAGCATCAGGTCCCCAAAGTCACAGGCGTTCAGCTGGATCAGCCGTTCCTGATAGGCTTTGTAGATGGCGCGGCAATGGCCGTCAGCAAAATCGGAATCTTCCGAATCTGTCACACGCGCAGGTGTCAGCCCACGATCTTTCCAGCGCTGGATAACGCCCAGAATACCGGGGGCGGGCCAGCGTTTGGTATCAATCTGCCAGGGCACAATAATTTGCTTGAGCAGGCGGAGCTGGTCGTCCGTATCCAGAATGGTGAAGCTGCTGGTCAGCCCCACATAGTCGGCATGGCGACGCAGCATGCGGGCACACAGGGCATGAAAGGTGCCCAGCCATAACCCTTCCGCCGGGCTGCCAAGCAGGAGAGAGACACGCTCCCGCATCTCCTTGGCGGCCTTGTTGGTGAAGGTGACAGCCAGAATCTGCCAGGGCTTGGCGCGGTCTGTCAGCAGAATATGGGCAAAGCGGGTGGTCAGCACCCGTGTTTTGCCTGTGCCGGCTCCTGCCAGCACCAGCAGGGGGCCGTCCGTGGTTTCAATCGCGGCGCGTTGTTCGGGGTTCAGACGCGCGAGATAGGACTCGCCTTGGTCCGAGGATGATGAAAAAAGCGCGGAGGAAGGGTTTTCGGACATATTCACTTTACCCTTATATCGTCTTGAAAGCCTGAGGCCAATCGGAGCAGTGGCATGGTGTCCTCCGAAAATGGAGAAAAACAGAGCAGTTTTGGACGAAGGGAGGGGAGTGCCCCTTTTTCTTCCACAGGCCCGGCAGGGCACCGGCAGCGCATGCGCGCGCGGGTTTTAAGCGCGGGGGCTGCGTCTCTGGCGGATTATGAGCTGTTGGAAATGCTGCTTTTTCCGGGTGTGCCCCGGCGGGACACCAAGCCGTTGGCCAAGGCGTTGATTAACCAGTTCGGATCTTTGGCGGATGTGCTGGAAGCTGCGCCAGAAGCCCTGAAAGACGCGGGAGCAACGCGTGGGAACGTGGCGTTGCTGGGACTGGTGCCGCTGGCGGCGGACCGGCTGGGCGCACCGGATGAGCCTGTGCGCGTTGACCTTGGGAGTTGGGACAAGCTGCTGGCGTATTGCGCAACGCATCTGGTGACGGCTGGGGGTGGGGCGCTCCATGTTTTGTTTCTGGATAGCCGCAATCAATTGCTGGCGGATGAAGTTGTGGAGACGCAGGAAAGGACGACGTCGGGAGAAGAAGGGGTTCCCATTCCTGTGCCGCAGGTGGTCTCCGCCGTTATGCAGAGGGCACTGGCGCTGCACGCCTGTTCTCTGATTACGGTCAGGCTGGCGGCAGACGATGTGCAGCCGGACCGCCAGCTTTTGCATGATGGGCCACTGGTGCAGGCGCTTTTGCAGGCCGCCCCTTTGCTGGCGGTGACCATGCATGACCATGTGGTGCTGAAAGGCCGACGCTGGCGCAGTTTTCGGCATCTGGAGCAGCAGGCATGGTGACGCGACTGCCAAAAGGCAAAGGCAGGCGCTCTAAATCAGAACTGGCGGATATTGCAGGATTCAAGCTTCAGACCGACGCGGTGCAAACCGGGCCGCCTCTGCCGGATTTGCCATTTTTGTCGGAATTGGCCGAAGCAAGGACTTTAGTTAAGGTTCCTGATGACCATAAGGTTCTGACACAGCTGATTATGCTTATTACGCCCCGGCATCCTGCTCCGGACATGTGGGCGACGTCTCTGCTGAATCAGTTCGGGTCTCTGGCCGCTCTCCTGTCCGCTCCCGATCAGGTCATGCAGGGGATTTCCGGCCAGACCCCGGCGTTCCGGGTAACGTTGCGGCTGGTTCAGGAGGCGGCTGTGCGGTTGCATAAAGCGCGGTTGAAACGAGTGGGTGTTCTGGCGGACAGGGCGCAGCTCAAAGCCTATCTTAGCGCCATGCTGGCGCATGAGCGGGTAGAACAGGTGCGGGTGCTCTTTCTGGATAAGGGGCATCGTCTGCTTGCCGATGAGATGCTGGGGCGCGGCACTGTGGATCATACGCCCATTTACCCCAGAGAAGTAATGCGGCGGGCGCTGGAGCTTCAGGCCAGTATTCTGGTGGTGGTGCATAACCATCCCAGTGGAGACCCTTCTCCTTCGCAGGATGATATCTTCATGACCCAGCGGATTGCGCAGGCGGCCACATTGCTGGGCATCACGGTCTGGGACCATGTGATTGTGGGCAGTGGCCGCCTGTTAAGCCTGAAAGAAGAAGGGGTTTTCTAGGCCTTTAGGCGTCATCGTTCCCAGCGTCCGGCTTTTCTGCCAGCGGGCCAAGGGCGTCCTGAATGCCCAGTGCGCCGGGTAGGCTGCCATAAGGGAACAGGATGTTTACGTGGCCCATCTTGCGGCCCACGCGTGCTTCGGCTTTGCCATAAAGATGCGGGATATGTCCCGGTGTGGCGAGAATGTCAGGCCACAACACCATATCATCCGGCCCGACGAGATTTTTCATCACAGCATCAGAATGGCGCAGCGTGGGAGGTAAAGGCAGGCCCGCGACGGCCCGAATATGCATATCGAACTGGTCCGCCGGGCAGGCATCCATGGTCCAGTGGCCGGAATTATGCGGGCGTGGCGCAATTTCATTCACCAGCAGATTGCCGGTGCTGTCGATAAACATTTCCACGCCCAGAATACCGATAAGATCCAGCTTTTCTGCAATGGCGACCGCCAGAGCCTGCGCGCGCTGTGCGGTTTCTTCCGGCACGGGGGCGGGGGCCAGTGTGAGGTCCAGAATACCATCCCGATGGTAATTGAGGCCGGGCGCAAAGCAGCGTGTTGTGCCGTCTGTGCCACGCACGACCATCACACTGATTTCACAGGCAAAATCCACCATCCCTTCCGCGACCAGCGGATGCGGGGCGAGGGAGGCAAAAGCCTCTTTCAGTTGGGAGGCCTCATAAACGCGGGCCTGCCCCTTGCCGTCATACCCGTTGCGCGTGGTTTTCAGGATGAAGGGGAAACCGAGCTTTTCCGCCGCAGCGTGCAGAGAGGGGTGATCGGTAACGGCCATCCAGGGGGCGAGGGGAATCTCAGCCTCTGAGAGAAAAGTCTTTTCTGCCAGTCTGTCCTGACTGATGCGCAGGATCGCGCCGGAGGGGCGCACAGGACAGTGCTGAGCCAGACAATCCAGCGCGTCGGCACTGATATTTTCAAACTCAAAGGTGACGACATCCACGGCGCGGGCAAAGGCTTCCAGCGCCTTATGGTCATCATATGCGCCAAGCGTGACCTGATGCGCGACCTGTGCCGCCGGGCCATTGGCGTCCTGCGTGAGAATATGCGCGCGAAAGCCGAGCTTAGCGGCCGCGACAGCGGACATGCGGCCCAGCTGGCCGCCGCCCACAATGCCGATGACAGAATTGGGAGCGAGCGCGGGCGAAGAAGACCGGGAAGAAGAAGCTGACATTATTCGTTTTCAGAAATCGGAGCGTTAGCGACGGAGGCTGTTTGCAGAGCGCGCCATGCGTCCAGCTTTGCGGCGAGTTCCGGGTCTTGCAGGGCCAGAATGGAGGTTGCCAGAAGGGCGGCATTCTTGGCCCCGGAGGCTCCAATAGCGAGTGTGCCGACGGGCACGCCACCGGGCATCTGAACGATGGAGAGCAGGCTGTCCATGCCTTTCAGGGCACGGGATTCTACCGGCACACCCAGAACTGGCAGGCGGGTCCATGCGGCGCACATACCGGGCAGATGGGCCGCCCCCCCAGCACCGGCAATAATCACCGACAGGCCACGGTCTGCGGCAGTTTTGGCATACTCAGCAAGCCGGTCCGGCGTGCGGTGGGCCGAGACAATCAGTGTTTCATGGGCAATGCCCATGTCTGTCAGAATGGCATCTGCATGGCGCATGGTCTCCCAGTCCGACTGGCTACCCATGATAATGCCAACCTTAGGGGCAAGGTCGGCGTTCTGAGATGGGGCGTTGGGCAAGGGGGCAGTTTCGCTCACGATAAGGCACGATCCGGTTGGTGGGGAAATGGTCACGCAATATCGTCGGGGATCAGTTCGCTTTCAAGCCGTGTTATCCGGTCCCGGAGCAGTAATTTGCGTTTTTTCAGCCTTTGGAGCTGCAACTGGTCGGTCAGGATCGTCCCATCGGTCAGGCGACTGATGATGGTATCAAGATCACGATGTTCACTGCGGAGTTCATGGAGCTGGCCGAGGAGTGAATCGCGGTCTTTCAGCATTTTAGTCCCTCTCCTGCATGGCATGAGGACTCTGTGTGAACGGGATTTTTCAGAGTCTGCCAGAGTTTTCAGCGCCTAGTTTTGCGCAAGCCTGCAACGGAGACCAGCAGCAAAAGAAGAAAAAGTAGATATGCATTTTACGCATACCTAAAATGCCTGAAATGTGAAAAAAACATGAAAAAACACGCAAGGACTGCGTTACCGTGAGGTGTCATCAACCGAATGGAGGCAGTCAATGTCCTACCAGTCCAGGATTGAGAGTCTTAAATCCCGCCACTCACGGATCGATAAACAGATCTCATCAGAAGGCGGCCGACCCAGACCGGATGAGCGTGTTTTGATGTGTCTCAAATTGCAGAAGCTGCGGCTCAAGGAAGAAATTGAGCGCCTGTCTGCGTGATGACAGCCCCTGGTCCCTCTGTATCCCGGCGATTGTGCGGGCAGATTGGACTAAAGCGTTTCTCTTAAGCAGAGAGATTATCTGAAAACTGCCAGAAGCTGGCTGGAAAAGGCGCTGGCGGGCGTAAAGCCCAGCCAGTGCCGCGGAGAAATTACTCTCCGCTCCCTTCGTGATCCACCATATCCATCGGCGGCGGCTGCGGAATTTCGTGCCCTTCGCGCTCAAGGCGCGTGGTGGCGGCATTCACAGCAGCATTCAGGTCCATCTGGCTGCACAGGCCAATGGTCACCGGGTCACGCGGTTTGATGTTGGGCGTGTTCCAATGCTGCTTGTCACGCACTTTGGCAATGGTGTCCTTGGTGGTGCCCAGCAGTTTGACAATCTGCAGATCATTCAGCTGCGGGAAGTTACGCAGCAGGAAGGCAATGCCATCCGGACGGTCATGGCGTTTGGCCACAGGCGTATAGCGTGCGCCCTTGGAGCGGCGTTTGACCGGGTTGTTGGTAGCCAGAATTTTCAGCCGTGCGTCAGGGTTTGCTTCGCAACGGTGAATTTCTTCCAGTTTGAGCTGGTGGTTGGCAACGGGGTCATACCCGACAATTCCCTGAGCAACCTCACCATCGGCAATAGCCTGCACTTCCAGCGGGTGCATGCCGCAGAACTCAGCAATCTGAGTAAAGCTCAGGGCGGTTTTTTCAATCAGCCACACTGCGGTGGCCTTGGGCATCAGCGGTAAGGTCGTCATTGCTTCCATCCTGTCGTCGGGCGGCGCTTGCGCAGGCACCGGAGAAACTGACGGTCCGGAAACCAATCCGAAGGCCCGCGGGCCTGCCGGCGCGCATCTGTGGCGACGATATGGGGGGAGCGTCCCTCACAGGTCAAGCGACAAATGCGCTCTTATAAAAAAGGAGGAACCTGGGCTCCTCCTTTTTCACGCTCTTTTGCCGGGCTATGCTTACGCTGCGGCGGCTGTGGGGTGAGGGTTAGCCTGCGCCTGCGGGCTGGTTTGTGCCGGCACGGGAGCCTCGGTTTTTGAGACCAGTTCAGTCTGGGGGGCGGACTGCACAGGGATACGGCGTGGCTTGAGTGCTTCAGGCACAATCTGACGTACTGAAATACGGAGCAGGCCGTTATTCATGTCGGCACCCGTGACCTCCACATGGTCCGCCAGTGCAAAGCGGCGCTCAAAGGCGCGGCGGGCAATACCGCGGTGCAGAATTTCCCCTTCATTTTGCGGGTCACTCACACGACCGGACACAATCAGCGTGTTGTCCTGCACAACCAGTTCAATATCGTCCGGGCCAAAGCCAGCGACTGCCATAGTCAGGGCGTAGCTGTCATTCCCGGTCTTGGCGATGTCATACGGGGGGTAGCTCGGGGTGGCAGCACTACGGGATGCGGTGTCCATCACCTGTGCCAGACGGTCAAAGCCGATGGCGGTACGGAAAAGCGGTGCAAAATCGTAACTCATGGTTAAAAAACCTCCTCGTTCAGCAAGGTCTTGCCGTGCAACAGCCCCCAGTGTCTGGCGGGCTTGCTACGGCAGGTAACAATCAGAGAAGAACCCCGTCTTCGGGCATTCTTCCTGAAACTAAACGTGGAAAACCCCGCCTCCTGATTCAAGAGGCGGGGTTCCCGATTTTTTAACTGATCTGATAAAGAGGAGGCTGATCAGGCCTTGGAGCGCGTACCGATACCAGCAAAGCGCTTGTTGAACTTCGCAACCTGGCCCCCGGTGTCCATCATGCGCTGCACGCCGGTCCATGCCGGGTGAGACTTCGTGTCCACGTCCAGACGGAGCGTGTCGCCAGCTTTACCTGCGCAGGAGCGGGTTTTGTATTCGGTGCCATCGGTCATGATGACGGTGATTTCGTGGTAGTCAGGGTGAATGCCGGATTTCATGTGTTGCGTCTTTCTGTTCAAAAGGCTGTCCCGATACCGACCGGGCTATGCGTGCGAGTGCGTATAGCCGTCTGTGCAGGTGGGATCAATAACTCATGCGGCCTTCCTGATTGGTTTTTACCGGGTAGGGGGCGGAAAAATGTGTCGGTGTTGCCGTAAAAGCCACGTCCGGAGAGGAAAGTCGGCGAATCGGGGTGGTTTAGACTTGTTAAAAAGGGTTCATACTGGATACAGACAGCAGGATATTCTGCCTTCAAAAGGATAAAGTGGCTTATGGCTGACATTAAATCTCATGTGCACACCCCGGGTTGGGTGGGCGAATTCCGCGCCTTTATTATGCGTGGCAATGTTATCGATCTGGCCGTTGGTGTCATCATCGGTGCGGCGTTCACCGCCATTGTGAACAGCCTGGTGAAAGACATTTTCAACCCGGTGCTGGGTCTGGTGATTGGTGGGATTGATTTCTCCAACCTCTTCATCACGCTGAAAGGCCCGCATCTGGCAACGCTGGCGGACGCTCAGAAAGCCGGTGCCGTTACGCTGAATGTCGGTCTGTTCCTGAATGCTGTCATTCAGTTCCTGATCATGGCTCTGGTCATCTTCTGGTTTGTTAAAGTGCTGAGCCGCCTGCACGGGCAGGAAGCCGCTAAACCGGCTGCACCCCCGGCACCGACCAAAACGGAAGTTCTGCTTGAGCAGATCCGTGACGAACTGGCAGCCCGCAAGGTCTGAGACTCATTCGTCTGATCTGAGGCGTCCTACGGGGCGCTGAGAAGATTTACCGGAAAGACAGATATGGAGTAGGTTCGTCGCATGACGCGCTCCGTATCTGGATTTCCGGTTTTTTTTCGCCTGATGGCTGGCCTTGCAGGTCTTACGGTGCTGGCAGGCTGCCAGTCTTCCGCAGGCAGAGTGGCGATAAACCCCACACCCCGCACATTGATATATAGCTACGTGATTGCCAGCGGCATGGCCCGTGGGCAGGTGATGTCCGGCCTCGTCTCACCAGAACGCCTTGTGCAGATTGTGAATGCGGACCGGACTGCGCTGGCTGCCATTCTGAATGCAGAATACAGCCCGTCCGGCGCGGGCATCAAAAATGCCGGGCAGGCGATGGAGAATTTTCTGGCAGTGATTGAGCCGGTTGATGCCACGCTACCCTCTGTGGTGCGGCGTTAAGGGCGCGGATTTTTAAAGAATACGGGCAGGGACGGATGTCTGGCGCCCCTTATAAAAAAAGCGTTCCGACCGAAAGGTGCGGAACGCTTTTTGCGTTTTCAGGCGCTTTTGCGCGGGGCGGGAGGCTTGGCATCCCGCTTCAGGCGACCCTCGCCCATAAAGAGCAGGAGTGGGGCGGCGATGAAGATGGAAGAGGACGTGCCGACCACAATCCCGAACAGCATGGTCCAGGCAAAGCCGGACAGCGTGGTGCCCCCAAACAGAGCCAGCGGCAGAGACGCCAGAAAGACGGTGGAGGAGGTGCCGAGTGTGCGGTTCAGGGTCTCATTGATCGAGAGATCAATCAGTTCCCGTAGCGGCATGGTGCGATATTTGCGTAGATTTTCACGCACACGGTCATACACCACCACCTTATCGTTGGTGGAGTAGCCCAGAATGGTGAGAATGGCAGCGACCATCACCAGATCGAACTCAAACCCAGTGATGACCAGAAAGCCCATGGTCTTGGTCAGATCCAGCACCAGCGTGATGACGGCACTGAGGGCGAACTCCCATTCAAACCGGAACCAGATATAGCCCAGAATCATCGCAAGGCTGAGACCGAGGGCCAGCATGCCGTTGCGGAACAGTTCTGAGGACACAGATGCGCCAACAGCATCAGCCCGCAGGACGGTTGTGCCCGGCTGGGCTTCCGCAACCGCGTGGCGCACGGTGTCGACAATGGCGTTGGTCTGCTGCTCATCGCCTGCATCCAGACGGATCAGCACATCATCCGGCGCGCCGAAAGCCTGAATGGAGGCGTGCGTGACATTATGTGCGGCCAGAGCATTGCGCAGCTTGGCAAAATCAGCCGGGCCAGAGGTTTTGGCCTCCACCACAATGCCGCCCCGGAAATCCAGCCCCAGTGTCAGGCCCGGATGCATGAACAGCACGATGGAGAGCAGAGACAGCGCAGCCGAGACAATCAGGCCCGCATAGCGCCCGCGCATGAAGTTGATATGGGTATCCTTGCGCACAAAACGCAGGAGAGGACGTCCAAACATAAGCGCCTCGTCTCAGACCGGCAGGCTGGTCGGGCGCGTGAGCGCATACCAGCGGACCATAAGCAGTCGGGAAAGCAGGAGGGTCGTGAACAGGGTGGTCACGATACCGATGGTGATGGTCAGCGCGAAGCCACGCACAGGGCCTGTGCCAAACACAAACAGCATGACGTGGGCCAGCAGGGCCGTGGCGTTACTATCCACAATAGTGGAGGTGGCGCGTTCAAACCCGGCCTGCATGGCCGCGAGAGGCGTGCGGCCCCGAGCAACTTCTTCCCGGATGCGTTCATTGATCAGAATGTTGGCATCCACCGCCATCCCGAGTGTCAGCAACATCCCGGCCATGCCCGGCAGGGTCAGGGTGGCTTCAAACAGGGAGAGAATGGCGACCATCAGCACAAGATTGGCCAGCAGGGCGACGTTCGCATACCAGCCAAAGCGGCCGTAAAACAGCGCCATGAACAGGATAACAAACACGAAGCCCGCCGCCAGACTGAGCATGCCGGCCCGGATGGAATCGGCACCAAGAGACGGGCCGATGGTGCGCTGTTCCATAACGCTCAGCGGGGCCGGGAGGGCGCCTGCGCGGAGCATCAGAGCCAGATCAGTTGCTTTCTGAGCATCAAAGCCGCCGGTAATCTGGCCGCTGCCGCCCGTAATGGGGGAGCGGATGACCGGGGCTTCAATCACCTTGTTATCCAGCACAATGGCAAAGCGACGGCCGACATTGGCCTGCGTGACCGTGGAGAACGCGTGCGTGCCGACAGAATCGAACGTGAAGGTCACTGCCCATTCGCCGCTCTGGGAATCAATCACAGCGCCAGCATTGGTCAGGTCCGTGCCGTCCACGTCCACATGGTCATAAACCGGCAGCGGCGGCCCTTCGCCCTCAGTGGACATCGGCAGCAGGCTCACGCCCGGAGGCGCTGCCGTTGCGTGCATGGGGTTGGGGTCCACCAGACGGAACGTCATTTTTGCGGTGGTGCCCAGTAGCGCCTTGATGCGTTCCGGGTCACTCACACCGGGCAGTTCGACCACAATGCGGTCATCGCCCTGACGGGTGATTTCCGGGTCAACCGCGCCGGTGGCGTCAATACGGCGGCGAACAATCTCGATGGACTGCGTCACAGCTTCCCGCGCACGGGCTTTCAGTGCTTCCGGAGAGAGGGTGAGGACAATGCTGCCATTATCCTGCTTCTTCACGCTGAATTCGTTGGGGACGACGCGCGGCAGCTTGTTGAGGGCTGCGAGGTCAGCTTCCGTTTCCGATGCATCCCGCGGCATGAAGGTCACCGTGCTGGCGTCCGCATTGGTGGTGATGTTGCGGTAGCCGAGCTGGGACTTCAGCAGCGTCTCACGCGTGCTGTCCGCCAGGGTTTGCAGCCTGTCATGCGTCAGGCTTTTGAGGTCTACCTGCATGAGCAGATAGGACCCGCCGCGCAGATCCAGCCCCAGATGAATCTGGCGCCAGGGCATGGAAGGGAAGGGATTGCGCAGACCATTGGGCAGGCAGAGCAGCAGCCCTAAAAGGCACACACCCAGTACCGAGGCCAACTTGAGGCGGCTGTAATACATTCTCACCTGATCAATCGATTTTTGTCGCCCGGAACATGCCGCTCCCTTGCGTGCGATGCAACACTCCACAGACATTTGCAGACCTGTGTGGCGGGATTCGGCGGGCGGCAGTGGCGGGGTTGCATCACATTTCCGAGGCACACCCGGCTTTGAAGCGGGGCGGAAGAGCCACAAATAGCGGAATGGCTCCGAAACGATCGGATTCGGTCGGGGCGGAAAAATTTATGGTTTTTTTACGGACTGCCGGACATCCGGGGCTTTTGGGGGCGGTGTGCTTTTTGCAGGACGCGCGTGATTTTGGGATTTTGGTCGGAGGCTGCTACCGCTGACGGCAACGCCATGAGGCACAGGGTCGGGAAGGTCAGGAAAGATGGACAAAACGCTGCGGGTTGGGGTGATTGGGGCCGGGCATTTTGGACGGTACCATACCCTGAAGGTCAAAGAGGTGCCCCGCGAGACTCTTGTTGGTCTGTTCGACCCGGATGCAAAGCGGGCGGCCGTGGTGGCAAAGGAAGCCGGTTGCCCGGTCATGGGGTCAGTCGAAGAGCTGCTGGCCGCGTGTGATGCCGTGGTGGTGGCGGCCCCTGCGGAATATCATTTTGACCTGGCGACAGAGGCCTTGCGGGCTGGCAAGCATGTTCTGGTGGAAAAGCCCGTGGCCGCGACGCTGGAGCAGGCGGACTTCCTCATCACGCTCGCCGAGCAGAGCGGGCTGGTGTGTCAGGTCGGGCATCTGCTGCGCTATTCCGCCGAGCATGAGGCCATTACCAAACGAATCACCCGGCCTCTCTATATTGAGGCGACGCGTATTGCGCCCTTCAAGCCGCGTGGCACGGATGTGTCCGTTATTCTGGACCTGATGATTCATGATCTGGATCTGGTTCTGGCGATTGTGGACAGCCCCATTGAGCAGGTGGATGCGCTGGGGGCGGCGGTCAGTTCGGAATACGAAGACATCGCCAATGCCCGTGTGCGCTTTGAAAACGGCTGTGTGGCGACCATTACCGCCAGCCGCATTTCCCTCAAGACAGAGCGCCGGATGCGGCTGTTTTCTGAGGAAGGCTATCTGTCGGCAGATTTCGGGAAGCGTGAGCTGACCATGATTGGCCGGGAGAAAGGCCTGCCGCTGCCCGGCACGGGCGGATTCCGTCGGGAAGCGATTTCATGGAAAGATCATGATTCGCTGTTTGCGGAGCATGAGGCTTTTGTGGCCTCTTGTCTTGACGGCGCGCCCGTTAAGGTGGATGCCCGGGCCGGACGACGCGCTCTGGCTGCAGCTCTGGCTGTGGCAGACGGGATTACAGAGTCACGACGCCGGATGGAGATGTCGGGGCTGATCAACGCGGGCTAAAAAAACTTTGGCCGGCTGAAATAATTTATGATCAGCCAGAAACTGCCATCTTTTCAAACACAAGCCTTTTTTGGGTCTGTGAGCGTAAAAAAATCACTAGATATAGGGGCGCATATGTCGCATGAACGCGACATATGGTGAGGCACGAGAGCGCGGGGCATGACTCCTGTGTGTCTTAGCGCCTCTCAAGCCAGATCACGCAAATGCAAAAAACCGGAGCACGCCACCATGAGTCTGATCGACGTTCAGGAAAATGAAAGCCGTCGTTCCATGTCCGGCTCCGGGGAAGAAGCAGACCTGTTTGAACCCGGTAAGCTGGAAGACATGGTGCAGCTGCCCGGCCACCATCAGGTGCGCGTGGATCGCTCTCGCGATGCCCTGCTGACGCCGTTTGGCAAGGCAACGCTGGATAACCGCTATCTGCTGCCGGATGAGGGCTATCAGGATCTCTTTGGGCGTGTTGCGTCCTATTACGGGGCCGACGCAGGGCACGCACAGCGTATCTATGACTATATGAGCCAGCATTGGTTCATGCCTGCAACGCCGGTTCTGTCCAATGGCGGCACCACCCGTGGTCTGCCGATTTCCTGCTTCCTGAATGAAGCTAGTGACAGCCTCGACGGCATCGTCGGCCTGTGGAACGAGAATGTCTGGCTGGCCAGCAAGGGCGGCGGCATTGGGTCCTACTGGGGTAACCTGCGCTCCATTGGTGAAAATGTTGGCCGCAACGGCAAGACGTCCGGTGTGATTCCGTTCATCCGCGTGATGGACAGCCTGACTCTGGCTATCAGTCAGGGATCTCTGCGTCGTGGCTCGGCTGCCGTGTATCTGCCGGTCTGGCATCCTGAAATTGAAGAATTTGTAGAAATCCGCCGCCCGACCGGGGGGGACCCCAACCGTAAGGCGCTGAACCTGCACCATGGCGTGCTGGTGTCTGACGCCTTTATGCGGGCTGTGGAAGCGGATGAAGAATGGGGCCTGCTTTCCCCGCGCGATAATTCCGTGATCCGTAAGGTTTCGGCCCGCGCGCTGTGGATTCGTATCCTGACGGCCCGCATGGAGCAGGGCGAGCCGTACATCGTCTATTCCGACCATGTGAACAACGCCCGGCCTGAGCACCACAAGCTGGCAGGGCTTGAGGTCAAGACCTCCAATCTGTGCTCGGAAATTACGCTGCCGACCGGGATTGATCACCACGGCAAACAGCGGACGGCTGTGTGCTGCCTGTCCTCCCTGAACCTGGAAACATGGGATCAGTGGAACGAAAATCCGCAGTTCATTGAAGACGTCATGCTGTTCCTGGATAACGTGCTGCAGGACTTTATTGACCGCGCGCCCCCGGAAATGAAGAAGGCGGCTTATGCGGCCTCGCGTGAGCGGTCCGTCGGGCTTGGCGTTATGGGCTTCCATTCCTTCCTGCAGGCCAAGAATGTGCCGTTTGAAGGCGTTGTGGCGAAGGTCTGGAACCGTAAGGTGTTCAAGCACATTCGTGAGCAGGCTGACGCGGCTTCCCGCAAGCTGGCGGACCTGCGCGGGGCCTGCCCGGATGCGGCGGAGTATGGCATTCAGGAACGCTTCTCCAACAAGATGGCCATTGCACCGACGGCCTCCATCTCCATCATTGCTGGCAATGCCAGCCCGGGGATTGAGCCGATTGCGGCAAACGTCTTCCTGCAGAAAACGCTCTCCGGCTCCTTTACGGTGCGCAACCGCCACCTGCAGAAACTGTTGAAAGAGAAGGGGAAGGATACGGAGGAAATCTGGTCCTTCATCACCCTGAACAAAGGCAGTGTGCAGGAGCTGGACTTCCTGACCCAGCAGGAAAAGGATGTCTTCAAGACCGCCTTTGAGCTGGATCAGCGCTGGATTGTAGAACATGCGGCAGACCGCCAGCCGTATGTGTGTCAGGCGCAGTCAGTAAACCTGTTCCTGCCCGCCAACGTGCATAAGCGTGACCTGCACCAGATCCACCACATGGCCTGGAAGAAGGGCCTGAAGTCTCTGTATTACTGCCGGTCCCTGTCTATCCAGCGGGCGGACACGGTGAGTAACGTGCTGACCAAGGAAGGCGTTCTGGCTGCCGAAGCCGCCCAGCGTGCAGGTGTCGCACCCGAAGCCCCGACGTCTAACGGGAGCAATTATGATGAATGTCTGGCCTGCCAGTAAATCTTCATAACCTCTCGTAACCAGATGATTTTAAAACTTTCCGTTGTAAGGATAGTCTCATGAGCGAAAAACCTGCCGGAACGGGCGAACAGGAACAGCATTTCGACCTGCTGACCGCAAACCCCGTCTACAAGCCCTTTCGCTATCCGTGGGCTTACGATGCCTGGCTGACGCAGCAGCGTGTGCACTGGCTGCCGGAAGAAGTGCCGCTGGCTGATGACGTGAAAGACTGGCACCGCGTGCTGAATGACAGCGAGCGGAACCTTGTGACGCAGATTTTCCGGTTCTTCACCCAGTCTGACGTTGAGGTGAACAACTGCTACATGAAGCATTACAGCCGGGTGTTCAAACCGACTGAAGTGCTGATGATGCTCTCAGCGTTCTCCAACATTGAGACCATCCATATCGCGGCCTACAGCTATCTGCTTGATACGCTGGGGATGCCGGAGACGGAATATTCTGCATTCCTTAAGTATAAGGAAATGAAGGATAAATATGATTACATGCAGGCGTTCTCTGTGGACAGCAAGCATGAAATCGCCAAGACGCTGGCAGCGTTCGGGGCCTTTACCGAAGGGCTTCAGCTGTTTGCTTCCTTCGCCATTCTGCTGAACTTCCCCCGCTTCAACAAGCTGAAGGGGATGGGGCAGATTGTCTCCTGGTCCGTGCGGGATGAAACGCTGCATTGCCTGTCCGTGATCCGCCTGTTCCGTGAGTTTATCCATGAAAACCCGGAAATCTGGACGGATGCATTTCAGCAGGAACTGCGCGAAATCTGTGCGACCATTGTTGAGCATGAAGAGGCCTTTATTGACCTCGCGTTTGAAATGGGTGCGGTCGAGGGGCTGAATGCGGAGCAGGTGAAAACCTACATCCACTTCATTGCCGATCGTCGCCTGATCCAGCTTGGTCTGGACCCGCTCTACAACACGACGACCAACCCGCTGCCCTGGCTGGATGACATGCTGAACGCGGTGGAACACACCAACTTCTTTGAAAACCGGGCTACGGAATATAGCCGTGCCTCTACCACGGGGACGTGGGAAGAAGCCTTTGAGGCGTCTGTTTTCGAATAAGTCGACCGGGTTCTGAAAATCGGGTTCTGAATTTTTGTCTGGCGTAGTCCCCTAAAGGCTACGCCAGACCTGTTTGGAAGCCTTAGAGAGAGCCGTTCAGGTTGCGTTGCGCCCTCGGCGTGGCTCCAGAGGGACGCGTACCTCTTGCAGACCGGGCAGGGCTGCTCCGTCTTCCAGCACAGCACGTGCCTGCGCTGTGAAGCTGCCATCCTCTTCATGCAAAATCATACCCGGCAGCAGGCGGGCGGGGCTGCGCACGCCGTAACGGGCTTGCAGCAGGAGAATGCGCGCCTCTCGTCCGGCCTTGGGCCAGAAGGGGTAGGTGGTCACGCCGCCAAAGCCGCTTTCCGTCAGTTGGGCGATGGCGGCGGCCATCAGGCTCACGGGTAGTGCCAGCGTCAGGCTGCCTTTATGCCGGAGCAGGCGTGCGCTGCCGCGTATCCAGAGTTTCAGGGTGTCCGGTTGGGCTCTGCGGGCGAGGTCGCGCCGTTCAATGACGGAGGCCGTGCCGTCAGGGTCATGCCAGGGCGGATTCGCAAAACAATGATCGAACAGCCCGTCCGGCAGCATCTCCGGAAAACGGGCATTGAGAATAGTGAGTCCCTCTCGCGCATTCGCGCTGAGGTTCTGGCGGGCGAGGGTGGCTGTCTCCGCGTTCTGCTCCACGCCTGTGCCTGTCAGCCCTGCTATGCGCTGGCTCAGGCAAAGAAGGCCAGCGCCCGCGCCACAGCCGATTTCCGCCACGCGCTGCGGGGCGCGGGCAGGAACGGCAGCAGCCATAAGCACTGGTTCCAGGCCGGTTCTGTAACCAATGCGGAACTGGGAGTAGGCAATCCGGCCCCCCAGTAAGGTATCATGAGAAAGGTCTGAAGGATGGGCCATAAACGGGTCTTAACTAAAAGTGTCTGGCAGTCTTGAGGCGGTTGGAGCTTGACCGTTTTTCTGGTGCCCCGCATATGGTTGGGCGTCAACTCATCCCATGGCTGGGGGATATAGCGTTTGGGTGTTGCAGTTAGTCTGCCAGAATCTGGTAGGGCCACAAGCCAGGATGGATCTAGTGTTTCTGTGAGTAAGCCAGGAGAAGCGGGCTTAAAAGCCCTGGCCGATTACCTCGCGCAGGATATGCGCGCCTGTAATCAGGTTATTGTTGCGCGAATGCAAAGCCCGGTTGCGCTTATCCCGCAACTCGCCGCGCATCTTGTTGCCGCTGGGGGCAAGCGCCTGCGTCCGTTGCTGACGCTGGCTGCGGCCCGGCTCTGCGGGTACGATAATCAGGACGGCAAGCTGCGGCATGTCGAAATTGCGGCCTGCGTCGAGTTTATTCATACCGCCACGCTGCTGCATGATGATGTGGTGGATGAAAGCCAGCTCCGCCGTGGGCTCGCCAGCGCCAATGCCATTTTTGGCAATAAGGCGTCCGTGCTGGTGGGGGATTTCCTGTTCGCCCGGGCGTTCCAGATTCTCACAGCCGATGCCTCGCTGGATGTGATGGCGATTCTCTCTGCGGCCTCTGCCACGCTGGCGGAAGGCGAGGTCATGCAGATGACCACGCAGAATGATCTCTCCACCTCAGTCGATCAGTATTTGCAGGTGATCTATGGCAAAACCGCGGCACTGTTTGCTGCCGCGTGTGAAGCCGGGGCCGTGATTGGCGAGGCCACACCGGAACAGCGCGAGGCCCTGCGGGTCTATGGCGCTAATCTGGGCATGGCCTTCCAGCTGGTGGACGATGCGCTGGATTACGCTGCGGATCAGGCCGTGCTGGGCAAGGAAGTGGGCGATGATTTCCGTGAAGGAAAAGTCACCCTGCCGGTTCTGGCAGCCTATGAAGCAGGCAGCGAGGAAGACCGGGTTTTCTGGCGTCGCGTGATTGAAGACTCCGAGCAGAAGCCGGAAGATCTGGACGCAGCGTTGGCGCTGATTGCCCGAACCGATGCCATTGGCGCAACACTGCGCAAAGCGGAAGAATATGCAGCTAAGGCCCGTGAGGCACTGGCGCAGTTCCCGGAATGTGAAATTCATTCTCTGCTGATTGAAACCGCCAGCTATTCAGCGAGCCGGGAACGCTAAATCGCGTTTTGACAGCAGGTGTATGAAATTGGAAAGGGTGGCCGGATGGGCCACCCTTTTTTTATGGATAGAGTGAGTGTCCCTATTTTTCACTATCAAGGACGGCCATTTGTTTTGAGTTGTAGCGCTCTCCAGCCGCTGCATCTCTGGGAACGGCCTGTTCAATCAGAGCTAAATCTTCGGGTGTCAGGTTGAAATCAAGCGCACCAACAGCTTCAGAAAGCCTGTCACGCCTGCGAGCGCCCACAAGCGGTATGATGTCATCGCCCTGAGCTGCGACCCATGCAATGGCGAGCTGGGCTACTGTTGTCCCTTTGCGGTGTGCAATGTCTCGCAACGCTTCGACAAGGGCGAGATTTCTCTCGACATTTCCTTCCTGAAAGCGGGGGCTATGGACACGGAAATCTCCCGGCCCCGTGGCACCCTGCCAATGTCCGCTAATCAAACCGCGTGCAAGCACACCGTATGCGGTAATACCGATGCCAAGCTCTCGGCAGACTGGAAGAATTGCGTCCTCAATGCCACGCGAGATGAGCGAATACTCAATTTGAAGATCGCTGATCGGGTGGACGGAGGCAGCGCGTCGAATGGTTTCCGGGCCGACTTCTGAGAGGCCGATATGCCGGACATAGCCAGCCTGAACCATGTCTGCGATGGCACCGATTGTCTCTTCAATAGGGACAGCCGGGTCTAGTCTGGCTGGCCGGTAGATATCGATATGGTCAAGTCCCAGCCGTTGCAGAGTGTAGGCCAGGAAGTTCTTTACGGCTGCGGGGCGTGCGTCGTACGAGCCCCAGTTGCCGGCCGGATCCCTCATCGCACCAAACTTGACGCTGACAAGAAAGCGGTCGCGCGGGATCTCTTTGAGGGCTTCACCAATCAGCATTTCATTATGGCCCATGCCATAGAAATCACCAGTATCGAGAAGCGTGATGCCGGCTTCGAGTGCTGCGTGGATGGTGGCGATACTCTCATGGCGGTCTGTCGGCCCATACATGCCGGACATGCTCATGCAGCCGAGGCCAAGTTCCGAGACATGCGGGCCGTTCACACCCAGTTTTCGCAAATGCATAATCGGAAAAATTCCTCTGTTTAAAGGCGCGTCATACAGGAGTGGTTCATTTCTGTGGGCGCTGAGTCTGTAATGGGGGGCATGCCGCAAGTTTCAAGCGCTGGTGGTCGATTCTGTGTGGTAGTGCGCTATCGCCCTAATCCGTAACGGTAGGGACGGGCCGCGTCGGGAGGAAGGTGTTCCCCGTGCTTAGAGAGCATTCCACAAAGCAATATTATCAAAGCCGTAAGCGGGCAGGGCTTTGATGAGGGCTGCGCTGTCTGGTGGTTCGGCCGTGAACAATGCGCGGGTGGATTCCGGCAGGGGCGTGCAGTCAGGCAGGGGGCTGAGAATGGTTGCAGTGTGGCGGGCGACTGCCTCTGCCGGGTCCAGCCATGTAATGCCGGGGGGTGAAACGGCCCGGAGTTGGTCCAGCACGAAGGTGTAGTGCGTGCAGCCGAGACCGACCGTATCAAGCTCAGCGGAGCAGTCACGGGTGAACAGACCGTTGATTTCGGCTCTGATATCGTCATCCGGCACAGCATAGCCCCGGAAAACCCGCTCCGCGCAGGCAGCAAGCCCCGGTGCGGCATGGGCAATCAGCGTGCAGTCAGGCGCGTAAAGCGCCTGCAACGTGCTCAGGTAAGGGCGCTTGGTGGTGGCGCGAGTAGCCAGCAGGCCGATGACGTGGGTTTTTGTTGTGCGGGCGGCCCAACGGATGGGGGGCACGCAGCCGATAAACGGTACATCCGGGCAGGCGATGCGCAGAGCATCGAGCGCCAGTGTGCTCGCGGTATTGCAGGCCACAACAACAGCTTGCGGGCGCAGGCGTTGAATGGCGTCGGAAAGCAGGGAGACGATGCGGTTCGTCAGGAAGGCATCATCCTGCTCGCCGTACGGAAAAACTGCCGTATCTGCCAGATAGCTGACGGAGACGGCGGGGCAGAGTGTGCGAATCGCCCTGACAATCCCCAGCCCCCCAATTCCGGAATCAAATGCCAGAATATGCCGGGGGTTAGAGAAAGCAGGGGTGGTCATGGAACGCTAAACTCAGGCAGGCTTGTCTTTGTTCGCCTTGAAGGCTGCGGCTTCTTCCAGACTGCCGACGCCACCGTGGCGAGCAGACCATGCAGCCGGGTTTTCAAGAAAGCGCCGCACTTCTGCCGCAGCTTCTTCCGAGAAGTAAGGACGCGTTGAACAGGCTTCCAGCACATCCCACCATGTGCACAGGGCGTGCAGGGAGATGTTCATGTTCGTCAGAGACTGATGAGCCCCCGGGAAGACCCCGTAATAGAAGATGACAAAAGCATGATTGATCAGCGCACCGGCATTCCGCAGCGCATTGGCAAAAGCAACCTTGGAAGCACCATCCGTGGTGAGATCTTCCACCAGCAGGGTGCGCATGTTCTCCGGCACATCACCTTCAATCTGGGCGTTGCGGCCAAAGCCTTTAGGCTTTTTGCGGACATAGGCCATCGGCAGCATCATGCGGTCAGCCATCCATGCCGCGAAGGGAATGCCTGCGGTTTCCCCGCCTACAACGGCGTCGATGCTTTCATAACCAACATGACGGCCGATTTTTTCCACACCCAGTTCCATGATCTTGGCGCGGGCGCGGGGGAAGAAGATGATGCGGCGGCAGTCGATATAAACCGGGGACTTCCAGCCGGAGGTCAGCGTGTAAGGCTCTTCCGGGCGAAAGTTGATGGCTTTGATTTCCAGCAGCAGACGTGCCGTGCACAGGGCCGCATCGCGATCCCAGTCGCTGGTCTCGCCAGAATGAGGGGCGACCAGGTTTGCGGGTGACGTCATGAAGCGCTTCCTTGATTATGGCGGTTGGAATTTGCTTTGGCATAGCCCCCGGCGCTGTGAAAATCTATGCTTCATCTCAGTCTTGCGTGCCGGAATGAGAAAATGACCTTCTCTGTAACAAAGTTGGCGCCTGTCTGGGTGGTAGAGACCACCGTTGGGTCCGAGCCGGGACTGGCCTATGTGCTGGCCTCCCGCTTGGGCTGCCTGTTCCGGCGGGTGCGGATGGAAATGCTCGCGCTCGATTCGTTTCTGGAAGGACGGCGAGAGCCGAGGCTGATCCTCACGTCCGGCTGGCGCTCGGGCTATGCGGCCCTCAAAGCCGCGCGTCGGGCCGGGTGCCCTGTGGTGTGGTGCGTGCGGCATGAAGGTCGGTCTGCGCCCATGCTGCGCTCCATGCCGTTTGATCTGGTGGTTGCGCCATCTCCTGCTGCCCCCACGGCCAAATTCTGCCCAACGCTCGGGCCAATGACGATTGTTTCACCCGCTCTTCTGGCCCGTGCAGGCAAGGCCTGGCAGGAGCGGCTGGAGCATCTGCCGCATCCGCGCATGACGGTTCTTGTAGGGGCACAGGCCTACCGCACGCAGGAAGAGGCTTTGTTGCATGGCAAAAAGCTGGCGGGGATGGTTAACCGACAAGGGGGCTCTGTGCTGCTGGTGGTGCGCGATGACAGCAAACCGGACCTGACGGACGCTTTTATCACCGGGCTGTCCGACACCTTCCTGCTGGTCTGGCGGCAGGGAGAGCCGGATGAAGATCCGCTTCTGGGGTTTATGGCCTGCTCCGATTGTGTGGTGGTGGGCGGCGGCGATATGGCCATGCTGGCGGAAGTCTGTGTGGCGGATAAGCCGGTTTTCCTGATGGAGCGTGAGCAGGATTTGCGCGGTGTGCGTGGGCGTGTGGCGCGCCGTTTAATAGAAGACGGACATGTGCGCGTTTTGACTGATAGTCTTTCACCCTGGCCCCGGCACGTTCTGGATGAAGCAGGCCGTGTGGCGGCTATTTTAAGAAGTCGATGGGCCTTATAGCAAGCGCGAAGGCTGTATTATGAGGCATGTAAAAACTTGTGATCAGAATAAGGGCTCTGGAGGCGCATTGTGCCTTGCATATTGAGTAGAATTGGCGTCTAATCTGAGTTGTTGAGAGTGATTATTAATTAAGGATAGTGCTGTGGCTGTTGAACTAAGTCGGATCGCGCGTAAATGCGAGCGAGCTGTCGTCACGGCGTATCAGGAGTTACGCGAAGTCGGCACAGAGGATGTGACCGCTTTCCATGCCTGCACAACTCTGTATCGTATTCATCATCCTGAATCGTCTTTGAACGAAGCTCGCCGTCTGGTCTCTGAATGGATTGATCATCACGTGGTGCGTGAGTCTAAATCCCCGACAAAAGGGTGTGACTGCGATTAATTCACTCAGCCGATAAGGCAGAGTGTTGGGTGTTTAGGAGAGGTCAGATCGGGTTGCCCGGTCTGGCTTTTTTTATTGGCGCATGCCTAAAGGGCTTCAGACTGTTTCTGAAAAATACTCTTTAGATTTTTGTTTTTAAATAAAAAATTGAGAAATGGCAGGGTGAAGCTAATGCTGAGGGACGTCTCCCTTTGGTGGAGAGGTGCGCTCAGGCTTTGGCTGCTGGTGCTGTCTGGAAAGATGCGCGTGGGAAGCCGTTTGAGCCTGTCGGCGTGCATCTCACTCAGGCATGGCTATGGGGCACGCCATGCTTTTTATCTGGGGGGGCGAAGTCTGAGAAACCACTGGCACGCAGTGCGCTAGGATTGGTCTTAGGGACTTTAAAGGCATTTTGCGCCTGAATGCTTTCGCATTACAGGCGCAAAATCCGTCGGTCTTTTTAAACGGTGAGGCTCGGAAGAGCCTTAGCGTTTGTCGAGTGCTACAAAGTCTCGCTGTGGTGAGCCGGTATAGAGCTGACGGGGACGGCAGATGCGCTGGCCCGGCTCTTCGATCATTTCCTTCCACTGGCTGACCCAGCCGGTGGTACGAGCCACGGCAAACAGCACGGTGAACATGCTGGTGGGAATGCCCATGGCTTTCAGGATAATGCCTGAATAGAAATCGACATTCGGATAGAGTTTCCGCTGGACGAAATAGTCGTCATTGATGGCGATTTTCTCAAGTTCGATCGCCAGATCCAGCAGCGGATCATCCTTAATGCCGAGTTCACCCAGCACTTCGTGACAGGTCTGCTGCATGATCTTCGCGCGCGGGTCGAAGTTCTTGTATACGCGGTGGCCAAAGCCCATCAGCTTCACGCCGCTGGATTTATCTTTCACCTTGGCGATGAAGTCGGGGATGTTTTCCTTGCTGCCAATGCTGGCCAGCATTTTCAGAACAGCCTCGTTCGCGCCGCCATGTGCAGGCCCCCACAGGGCTGCGATGCCTGCGGAAATACAGGCAAACGGGTTAGCGCCGGTGGAGCCGGCCATCCGCACGGTGGATGTGGAAGCATTCTGCTCATGGTCTGCATGCAGGATCAGGATCCGGTTCATGGCGCGGGCCAGAACGGGGTTGATTTTGTAGGGTTCGGACACGCGCGCGAACATCATGGAGAGGAAGTTCTCCGCGTAGTTCAGATCATTACGCGGATAAATGAAGGCCTCACCCTGCGTGTATTTATAAGCCCATGCCGCGATGGTCGGGATTTTGGCGATCAGCCGCATGGCCGCGAGGTCACGGTTGGACTTGATCGCAATATCACTGGCGTCCGGGTAGAACGCGGAGAGCGCGCCAACCGTGCCACACAGGATGGCCATGGGGTGGGCATCGCGCCGGAAACCGTTGAAGAAATTCCGGATCTGCTCATGCAGCAGAGTGTGATTGGTCAGGGTTTTGGAGAATTTCTGGAAGTCGCCTTCGTTCGGCAGTTCACCATTCAGAAGCAGGTAGATGACTTCCTCATAGGACGCATTTTCCGCAAGCTGGGCAATGGGATAGCCGCGATGCAGGAGAACGCCCTTGTCCCCGTCAATAAACGTGATTTTGCTGGAACAGGATGCTGTTTCGCCATAGCCGGGGTCGTAGGTGAAAACGCCCATCTCGGCCGGGAGCTTGCGGATATCGACAACATCCGGTCCGATTGTGCCGGAAAGGACCGGGAGTTCAGCCGTCCGCCCACCGAGTGACAGGGTTGCGTTAGACCGCTGACCTTCATTCTGCGATGCGCTCATGATCTTTCCTTCTGCATTGTAGAGCCGCTGCCAGACTGGCGGCCTGCTGTCTGATTCTTGTCCCCGATCCAGAAAGAAACAGGAAGCAGGTGGGCGATAAACCGCGCGTTATCAAAAAGGATCATGCTCAGAAAACTGCGCTTTCTGCGCCTTAGGGTCGCGCGAATGTGTCCAAAGTCAGGCTTTTCTCATCGCACTGATCCCAGCGCGACGCGTCGTCTGCAATTTCAGAGCCCCACATATGGAAGACGGCCAGTGAGGCTGTTGCGAATCCCTGATCCAGCACGTCCGCCTGATCATCCAGCCAGCGGGCGAGGGCGGAAATGCCGGGATTATGCCCAATCAGCAGCACAGTGCGGGCTTCAGCCGGCGCTTGCCGGATGCGCTCCAGCAGAGCGGACGGTGGGGCTTCATAAATATCGGGGCAGAACTGGGTGGGCAGTGCGGGCGGCGGCTGGAAAGGCTCCAGCCCGGCCAGAGTCTCTCGCGTGCGGCGGGCGGGGCTGCACAGAATAAGGTCTGGAGCCAGAGCGTTCGCCCGGAGCCATGCGCCGCATCGGCTGGCGGCAAGCCGTCCTTCGGCTGTCAGCGGGCGGGCCAGGTCGGCCTGTTCGCTAAAATCGCCCCCGGGAGGGCTGGCAGCTTCCGCATGCCGCAGCAGAAGGAGGCGGCGCGTCACTTTGTAGTCGATTCGGAAGACTGTTTTGCAATCGCCTCGTGATGGCGAATGACTTCATGGATAATGAAGTTCAGAAACTTCTCGGCAAAATCGGGGTCCAGATGGGCCTCTTCCGCCAGCGTGCGCAGGCGGGTGATCTGGCGTGCTTCTCTGGCCGGGTCGGCCGGCGGCATCCCATAGCGGGCTTTAAGCGCGCCGACGGCTTTGGTGCAGCGGAAGCGTTCTGCCAGCATGGCAACAAGGGCGGCGTCGATATTGTCGATGCTGCGACGGAGGTCCAGCAGGGCATCAGTCGGGGTGGGCTGGTCGGTCACGGTTTGCACGGTTCTTCGTTTCTGTTTCTATTTCGTAATATAAAAGACTGGTTCGCGCAAGACTATTACACTGCGGAGCCAGAATCTTCCATAAAGTTAGCTGGCACATCCAGCCAGGCGAGGTGGCCGCCTTTTCCTGCTCCGGTATCCGTAAAGATAGCCTGCCCCCCGGCGCGGCCGGGAATGGTCAGCGGGCAGCCATTGGTGGAACGCTGGTCATGCCCGCAATACACGGTGTAGCCGGTGGGGATGTGGTTGACCCAGTTCAGGCAGCGTTCGGGAAAGCCGTCTTTCTGCACTCTGCTGGTGGTTTCCCCAAACAGCGCGCGGGAGAGCAGAAAGGTCACGCGGCCTAATGCGGGGGGAGGCGGTTCCATCAGCATCCGCACATCAAAGGCCCCATGCACAAACAGCATCCGGCCCAGAACCAGCCAGGCCGGGGCTGTCTCCAGCATATCCAGCGCGAACTCCAGCACATCCGCGTTTTCTGGCTGGTGGAGCTGCGCCATTGTGGCTTCCAGCGGCGGGTCGGGCCGCAGTTTTTTACCCAGCAGGGCGCGCCCCAGCTTGCGGTCATGGTTGCCTATCAGAAACAGGCCGCGCCCTTCGCGCATCACATCATGCATCAGGCGCAGTACGCCGGCACTGTCCGGCCCGTAATCTACAAGATCACCAAGCTGGATAATAAAGCGGTCCGTGGCAACTGCGTGGCGGAAGGCCTGTAAATCTCCATGCACGTCTCCCACAATGCGGAGTCCTTTCCGCATTGCCGCTTTCACGTTTTCGTCAAGGAAGAGGCTCGTGTGCATCTGCTGTTATCCATCTTTCTCCTTCCCATGTAGGCGCCACAGGCGGACGCAGGGAAGGGAGGAGAAAGAATTTTTTGTGAGCCAGCGTTTTGTGCACAAGCATGTGACGCGCCATGCCTGAAATTTTCTGCCTACGTTACGCGCATCATCCGGCCCCACAGGTGTGCCGGTGGGAAGGAGTGGAGCAATGGGATATAGAGCGCTTCGTGCCCGTTTGGTCCGCTTCGTGTCGGAACAGGAATAATAAAGAACAGGAAGGCCTCTCATGAAAGAGCGCATTCGTAACGTCGCCCTGCGCAGCAAAGTCTGTTCGGCAGAAACAGCCGCTGAGCTCATCCGCCCAGGTGCCGTGGTTGGTGCCAGTGGTTTTACCGGGGCGGGCTACCCGAAGGCTGTGCCGGAAGCTCTGGCTGGCATCATGGAGCAGGCGCACGCACGGGGTGAAGACTATCGCATCAGCCTGATTACCGGGGCATCCACGGGCCCGCAGCTGGATGGTGTGCTGGCAAAAGCCAACGGTGTGGCGTTCCGCTCACCCTTCAATACCGATGCGAACATGCGCAACCGGATCAACGAGGGTGAGACGGAATATTTCGATAACCATCTTGGTCAGGTTGCCGGACGTGCGGTGCAGGGCAATTACGGCAAATTTGATATTGCCCTGATTGAAGCTGTCGCCATTACGGAAGATGGCGGCATTGTTCCGACCTCATCCGTCGGGAATTCCCAGACCTTTCTGGATATTGCCGAGAAGGTGATTATCGAGGTCAATGACTGGCAGAATCCGGGTCTGGAAGGCATTCACGATATCTGGGACGGGAATGTCAGCGGGATCCCGCCGCGCGACATTATTCCGCTCCGCACGGCGGATGGCCGCATTGGTGGGCCAGCTCTGCGCGTAAACCCGGACAAGATTGTCGCGGTGGTTAAGGCGCATGACAGAGACCGCAACGCTCCTTTTGCCGCTCCCGATGAAAATGCCCGGGCAATTGCAGGGCATCTGCTCGATTTCTTCAGCCATGAAGTCAAACAGAATCGTCTGCCGCCGTCTCTGCTGCCCTTGCAGTCTGGCGTGGGCAACGTGGCGAATGCCGTGCTGGAAGGGCTGAATGAAGGCCCGTTTGAAAATCTGGTTGGCTATAGTGAAGTGATTCAGGACGGCATGCTGGCCATGCTGGATTCTGGCCGGATGCGGGTGGCCTCTGCCACATCGTTCTCTCTCAGCCCGGATGCGGCGGAAGAGATCAACAACCGCATGGATTTCTTCCGTACCAAGATCATTCTGCGCCAGCAGGATGTGAGCAACAGTCCCGGTGTCATCCGTCGGCTGGGCTGTATTGCCATGAACGGCATGATTGAAGCCGACATCTACGGCAACGTGAACTCCACCCGCGTGATGGGGTCCAAGATGATGAACGGGATTGGCGGTTCCGGCGATTTTGCCCGCAGTTCCTACCTGTCCATCTTCCTGTCCCCCTCCACAGCCAAGGGCGGCAAGATTTCCGCCATTGTGCCAATGGCGGCGCATGTGGACCACATCATGCAGGACACCCAGATTTTTGTGACGGAACGCGGTCTGGCGGATCTGCGGGGGCTTTCACCCGTGCAGCGGGCGCAGCAGATTATTACGCACTGCGCGCACCCGGATTATCAGCCGATGTTGCAGGATTATTTTGACCGGGCGCGCAAAGAGTCGTTCGGCAAGCATACGCCGCATCTGCTGAATGAAGCGTTGTCCTGGCATCAGCGGTTTGTAGAAACGGGAAGCATGTTACCGGCCTGAAAAGGCCGGGAGACGGTAGCCTGATTAGCTGTCCCGGGCGAGTGTCTGGGACAGTTGCGTGGGCTGCGGCGTAACGACAATATCTACCGGACGCTCGGCCAGAAATTCTTCTGCCGAGAAAGTTGTCGTGATCGGGTTTTCCGTAATCACGGCTTCTGCGTCCCGGTGCACCAGCGTGAACAGGTCTGGTGCTGCGGTGGGTGAGAGATACGCCGCGTAAGGATGATGCCCCGCCATACGGTGGGCTGCATAAGCTTCCCGCGTGGAATGCACGGGAATGGCAACCAGCATGGACGGGTCTGCCTGCAGGGCGACCTGCGTGGTTTCCTTGCTGGACGGCACCAGCACTACACGGTCCCGCATTCTGGCTTTACGCACCAGCATGGCAACATCAGCCGGATTGGTGTCGTTCAGATCCAGCATCAGCAGTGTATGCGCACGGCGGGATGAGGCCAGAACCTCGTTCAGCGGGTTCGAGCCGGGCACAACCACCACCCGTCCATCTTCCTGAGAGGCCAGTTCCAGCCGCAGCATGCCGGGGCTGTCCTGATGCGGCAGGCCTGCGGAGGCTGACGTCATGCTCAGGCCGGTGCCGGGGGTGCAGATAATCAGACCATGATGGATGCGGGCAAGAAGCCCATAGGCTTTGGAGTGATGGAGAACCACGCCGGCACAGGCCAGCATGCACACGCCAACAGCAACAATACCTTTGCCAAGGCAGCGTTTGAGGGGGCTCCCTGTGGATTTGCAGGGTTTGTCTGATGTCGTATCAGGATGCGGCATCTGTCTTTTATCCCTAGTCCTGTTGCCCAGCCATAGCGGCGGCGCGAGCAAGGTCAACTGACAGAACACGGCTGACGCCGCGCTCCTGCATGGTTACGCCAAAAAGATGGTCCATATGTGCCATTGTCAGCTGATGGTGAGTAACAACCAGAAAACGGGTTCCTGCTTCTGTAACCATGTCCCCTAACAGGGAACTGAAACGTCCAACGTTGGCATCATCAAGCGGTGCGTCAACCTCGTCGAGCACACAAACGGGGGCCGGATTACAGCGAAACACTGCAAAAATCAATGAAAGAGCGGTTAAAGCCTGTTCACCTCCCGAAAGCAGAGAGAGGGTTGCAAGCTTTTTGCCCGGTGGCTGAGCATAGATTTCCAGCCCGGCTTCCAGCGGGTCATCACTGCCCACAAGGCCCAGATGGGCCCGGCCGCCGCCAAACATGCGGGAGAAGAGGGATTGGAAATGCTGGTCCACCTGTGTGAACACCGCCATCAGGCGTTCCCGCCCTTCCTTGTTCAGGGAACCGATGGAGCCGCGCAGGCGCGCAATGGCGGCTTCAAGATCAGCAATTTCCGCGGCCAGCGTATTGGCCTGACCAGAGGCTTCCTCGGCTTCAATTTCAGCGCGCAGGTTGACCGGGCCCATCTCTTCGCGCTCCCGCGTCAGGCGGGAGATCTTGCGGCGGAGGGCGCTTTCTGCGGCCTCTGTCAGGTCCCCGGTGGGTGGGCGCGGCGGGGCCGGGGTTTCTACCAGAAGCTGGTCCAGAATGGCCTGTGCCTGCTCACTGCGGGCTTCGGCTTTCAGCAGGTTTTCCCGCGCAGCCGTGAGCTGCGCTTCCGTTTTGCGACGCTGCTCATTGGCATTGGCCAGAGCGGCTTCGGCCTCAGTGCGGGCTTTGTCGGCTTCGGCGTAGGTTGTTTCTGCCTCGGTCAAAGCCTGAAGCGTGTTCTTTTTCAGCCGTTCGGCTTCTGCCGGGAGTTCCGAGACGGTCTGATGTTCCGTGCGGGCGGCCTCCAGCCGGGCCTGAGCGTGGGTCAGGTCCGTTTGGGCGGCTTCTGCACGGGCTGTCCAGTCCTGCACCGCTGCGTTCAGAGAGGCCTGTTTGCTGGCTAGCGTGGCTTTTTCTGCCTGCAGGGCAGCCCGGAGTTCGCGCACCTGCTCCAGTTCTGTTGTTAAGGCGCTGCGCTGTTCTCGCAGGCTGGCCAGATCATCTTCCCCGGTTTCCGGTAGAGCCGCAGAGGCTTCTTCCAGCGCGGTAGTGGCATAGGTTTTGCGGGCTTCGGCTTCGGTCTGTTCCGCCTGAAGCGTTTCCAGACGCGGGGAGAGGGCCGCCAGACGGGAGCGGAGTTCGAGCGAGAGTTCCTGCAGTTTCTGGTGTTGCTGCGCAGCCGTTTGTGCGGCGCTTTCCGCACTGACGGCAGCCTGTTCTGCCGTGCGGCAGGCGGCCTCAGCTTCTGTCTGCCGGGTTTGGGCGGCTTGCAGAACCTCTTCAATCTGCTTATCCGCCTGTCCGGCAGCCAGACGGCTTTCCAGATCCGTGAGGGCGCTTTCTTCTACCGCAACATCCTGGCGCAGGCGGTCGCGCTCCGGCAGCAGAGTTTCCAGCCGGGCGCTGGCGGTGGCCTGCTGGTTTTCTGCGCGGGTGAGGGCTTCCTGCGCGGAGCGGAGCTGCTGTTCCGCCATTTTCAGAGCTGTGCGCGCCTGTTGTTCCGCCTGCTGGGCGGCGGTGTCTTTCTGGCGCGCCTGATCCAGAGCTGTTTTGAGCGTTTCCGTTTGCGGCAGGGCATCCCGCGCTGCTGTGGCGGCGGTCAGGGCGGCGTCTGCATCCTTTCGGGCCGCGACGGCACGCTCCTGCTGCGGACGCAGGCCATCCAGCCGGGCGCGAGAGGCGGCATGGTGGCGCTCAAGGTCTGCTTCCTGCGTGCGGGCCTGCTGCAGGGCCTGTTCCAGTTTGGCGCGCTGGGTCCGCTGGTCTGCCGCCTGCTGTTCCATCTCCCGCAGAGCGGTGGTGGCGGTGGTGACGGCCTGTTCCGCTGCCGGGGCATCTTCCTGAAGCGTTGCAATGCGCTGTTCTGTTTCTTTCAGAATCCGGCGCTGGCCGAGGCGGCGGGTTGCGGCGTCCGGTTCCCCCGCACGGGTGTAAAACCCATCCCAGCGCCAGAGGTCGCCCTTGCGGGAGACAAGGCTTTGGCCCGGCCTGAGTGCGGCCTGCAAGGGGCGACCGTCCACACCGTCGGGTAGCAGACCGATGCAGGCCAGCACACGGTCCAGCGCTTCCGGGGCCTTGATGTGTGCCTTGAGGGGCACCGCGTTCCCGGGCAGGGCAGGCAGATCACCGGCTGCGGGGAGAGCGTGCCAACCACGTGCGGCGTTCTCTGCCACCGGGGCGTCCAGCCCTTCCGAGAGAGCAGCGGCCAGAGCCGCCTCATACCCTTCCGGGATTTCCATGCGGGCGGAGACGGGTTCGTCCGAGCCTGTGGCGTCCGTGCCCAGTGTCTGCGCCAGACCTTCCGCCTGAGCCTGTAACCGGGTGAGTTCCGTGCGCAGGGTGTTCTGGCGGGTCAGGGCGTCGTTATGGCGGCTTTTGAGGTCTGTCAGGGCCGTTTCAGCCTGACTGAGCGCATCCGTGACGGTACGGAGCTTGTCTTCCTGCGTGGCGCGGGCGGTCTGGGCTGCTTTCAGTGTGTCGTCGGGAAGGGCATCCGCCTGCGCCTGTTGCAGCCCTTTTGTCAGCGTTTCTTCTTCCTGACGGGCGCGATGCAGGGCGGTCTGAGCGGCAGAGCACGCAGCTTCTACGGTCTTGCGGTGGCTTTCATGTTCCTGAAAATTGCGGCTGGCCTGCGTAAGGCTGGCCGAGGTCTCGCGCCGGGTGGCCTCGGCCTCTTCCAGCGTGCGCGCTGCGATCTGGTGGGTGGTGGTGGCCTGTGCGGCCTTGTCTCTCAGAGCCTGAAGAGTAGCCTCTTCCAGCAATGCGCCTTGCGTGTCGGCGTGCCGTTTTTCCAGCTGCGCCAGATCGGCTCGCAAGGTGTTCAGTTTGGCGCGGCTGCGCTCCAGTGCCTTACGGGTTTCAGCCTGCGTCTGGCGGGCGTTCTCTGCATCGTTCCGGGCGATGGAAAGAGCCACGCTGGATTCGGAACGCGCACGGTCAGCCTCTTCAAAAGCGGTGCGGGCGGCAGCCTGAGCAGCACGGGCGTCCTGCACGGCTTTGACGGCGGCTTCCATGCTGTCATCAGACGGCAAGCGCTCCTGCAGGGCGCTTAGTTCGGCCTGCAAAGTGGAGACGGCATCGGACGCGCGAGCCAGCAAGGTTGTGGCAGCGTCCAGATCTTCCGTTGCGCGCTGCTTGCGGGCACGGGCGGCGGCCAGTGTTTCGGTCTGCTGGGCGAGGGTGCGTTCGCTTTCTGCCAGCGCTTCGGTCAGCTCTGTCTGCCGGGTTTCTGCGTCTGCCGTCCGCTGCGGGAGCGAGGCTTCAGCCTCTTCGGCCTCGGCTTTCTCGGCATTCAGGCGCTCCAGTGTGCTGGTGGCATCTTCCACGCGGGTCTGGGCGGCGGTGGTGTCGGCCTCATGCTGATGGAGGCGGTCTGTCGCACTTTTGGCCTGTGCGGCGGCGCGTTCTTCTTCCCGCGTTACACCTTCCGCCGTTACGCGGCAGCGTTCCAGCACGGTCCGGGCTTCATCCGCACGGGCGCGGATGGCGGGGAGTTTCTGGTTGGCTTCAAACTCTGCAACAACCGCGCTTTCTGCGGCCTCTTCATGCTCTGTCAGAGCATGGCGGGCACGGGCGGCAGTCTCGATAGCGCGTTCAACCGCCTGCCGGGCGCGGGCATGCAGCACGGCCAGCAATTCGGTTTCGGTCTCGCGCAGGGCGGAGGAGAGTTCCCGGTAGCGGCTGGCCTCACGGGACTGTTCGGCCAGACCACCCAGCCGGGCTTCCAGCTGCTGGCGAAGGTCTTCCGCGCGGGTCAGATTGTTTTCGGTCGCGCGGAGCTTGAGTTCCGCCTCGTGCCTGCGGGCATGCAGGCCGGTGATGCCTGCGGCTTCTTCCAGAATGGAGCGGCGCTCTTCCGGTCGTGCGCCCACCAGCATGGCCACGCGGCCCTGACTGACCATGGCGGAAGAGCGGGCACCGGACGCCAGATCGGCAAACAGAGTCTGCACATCACGCGCACGGGCGGGTTTGCCGTTAATGCGGTATTCACTGCCGGAGCCGCGTTCGGCCCGGCGGGTAATCTGGAGTTCGTCCTGATCGGCAAAGGCTGCGGGGCCACGGCCCTGCGTGCCTTCCAGCGTGACGGTGACTTCTGCCAGAGAGCGGGGCGGGCGGCCTGCCGTGCCGGCAAAAATCAGATCATCCATTTCTCCGCCGCGCAGGGAGCGGGCGGAGGATTCCCCCATCACCCAGCGCAGGGCTTCCACCACGTTGGATTTGCCGCAACCGTTAGGCCCCACAATGCCGGTCAGACCGGGGAGGATTTCCACGGTGACGGGTTCAGCAAAGCTTTTGAACCCGACAATCCGCAAACGGACAAAACGGACGGTCATGCAGAAACGGACTTACTGCAGGATAAAGGGGGAAGAGCGCGTCAGCTGGCGTCTGCCACGTTTTTGGCGAAGGCTTCGTACGTCATGTCATTCGACATCTGGATTTTGTTGTTGAAGCGGAAGGTCGGCGTGGAATCGAAATGATATTTGTTCTGCGCTTCCGTCTGCTGAGACAGGATGAACTGCATCATCTGCTGGTCAGCAACCGTCTTGTCGAACACATCGCCCGGCATGCCGGCAAAGGCAGCCATTTTCTTCAGGGCTTCCAGCGGGCTGCTGTCGCGGATGTAAGCCCAGCGGTCCAGACTGGCGAGCAGGGACGCGGTGAAGGGTTCATAGCGTTCCGGCGGCAGGGTGCGGGCGACCATGGCGGCCACGGTTGCCAGCTGATCGGTCGGGAAGTCATGGAAAACGTAGCGGATTTTCCCGGTGTCGATCAGGTTCTTCTTCACCAGCGGGAAGGTGTTCTCGGAAAAATGGGCGCAATGAATGCAGGTGAGGGAGAACCATTCTTCCACAACAATTTTCGCGTTCGGGTCACCCAGTTCACGCGTCGCCATGCGCGGGTCTGTTGCGGGAGCCGTATCGGCAAAAGCCAGGCCATGCGTTGCCGTTGCGGCCAGAGCCGTGCCAGCGGTGACAAGGAGTGAGCGGCGGGAAAAGGACATCGGAAATCCTGGCTTCATTACTGGTTGAACAGATCAGAGTTTTAGGGATGACGGCAGAACGGTCTTTCCGTCAACCCGTACGCGGGGTCTCGTCGCCGCGCTCGCCTTCGCTGGGCGTGGGTTCTGCGGCATTTGGGAGTTTGCGGACCCGTACCCTGCGGATATGCCGGGCATCAGCATCAAGCACCCGGAAAACATAGCCGTTTTCATGCGTCAGCACTTCCCCGCGGGCTGGCACGTGGCCCGCCATACGGAACACCAGACCGCCGATGGTCTCGATTTCCGCTTCCTTTTCAGAGGCGGTGAGAATCGCGCCAATCCGCTGCTCAAATTCCTGCACGGGGCAGCGGGCATCCACGTCATATGTGCCGTCAGGGCGTTCCGTAATCATGGTCACGGCGGGTTCATCATGCTCGTCGGAAATATCACCGACGATGGTTTCAATCAGATCCTCAATGGTGACCAGACCGTCCACGCCGCCATATTCATCAATCACCAGCGCCAGATGCGTCTGCCGCAGGCGCATTTGCAGCATCAGGTCCATTACCGGAATCTGCGGGGCAATCATCAGCGGCTGGCGGAGCAGGGGTTCGATATTGAACGCCTCGCTGGTGCCGACATAGGCGATGAGATCCTTTACATGGATCATGCCCACAATATCATCCAGCTGGTTGCGGTAGACCGGCATGCGGGAGTGGTTTTCCCGCCGCATCATCGCCAGTGCGTCATCCAGACTGATGGAGACCGGCATGGCGACAATATCCGGGCGCGGGATCATCACGTCATCTGCTGAGATGTTCCGCAGGCGCAGGATGTTGGCAATCAGCACGCGCTCCTGCCGGTCCAGCTCGGGCTTTTCGCCTTCCGGCGTTTCCGATTCGTTGGCGGCCTGCTGGACAAGGGCGGCAATGGAGCTGCGCAGGCCGGGAGCCTGCTTCTTACGGCTGAAAAAGGAGAACAGACCGCCGCGACCAGGCGTTTCCTGTCCCTCAGACCGTGTGGACTCGTGCTCGCTCATGCCCGTGGCTTCCATGGATTGGGAATATGCAGCCGGGAAAGCAGGCGCGCTTCCAGCATTTCCATTTCGCGGGCTTCTCCCGCCTGATGATGATCATACCCAGCCAGATGCAGGCTGCCATGAACGATCAGATGCGCCAGATGATGGCTGACGGACTTGCCTGACTGACGGGCCTCCCGCAGCACGGTTTCCAGCGCGAGAATAACGTCTCCGCCGGGAATGCCGGGGGGCGGGTCAAAGGTCAGGACATTGGTGGGGCGGTGCTTGCCGCGATGCTGCCCGTTGAGGACACGCACGACGCGGTCTGTTGAGAGCACAACGCTGCCGGGCTGCCGGCCATAGCCTTCACAGGCGGCCAGTGCGCGCCGTATCAGGTGTTCCGGGCGGGGCACATAGCAGTGCCAGCGCCGGTCCTCTATCAGAATTTCAGGCGTTTCTTCAAACGCGCATGATGGGAAAAACCCTGCAGCGGCAAGACTTTCCGGGCCAGCCACATTCCTTTCGTGAACGTGGCTTGTGCTACTTGGCGGTTCCATTGTTCTCCTGACGGCGATTGTTACGGGGCGATCCCCTGAGAGCCGTCGTCCTTGCATCATACGCTTCCACAATGCGCGCGACCAGTCTGTGACGTACGACATCTGCCGCGTCAAACTGTGTGATGCTGATACCGCGCACATTTTCCAGCGTTTCCAGGGCATCCTTCAGCCCGGATGTCGTGCCCGGAGGCAGATCAATCTGGGTGAGGTCTCCGGTAACCACCATGCGTGATCCCGGCCCGAGGCGGGTCAGGAACATCTTCATCTGGGCAATGGTGGTGTTCTGAGCTTCGTCCAGAATGACAAACGCGTGGGAGAGGGTGCGCCCACGCATAAAGGCCAGCGGGGCGACCTCAATATCGCCCGCTGCCATCCGCCGCACCACCTGATCCCCCGGCAGCATATCATGCAGGGCGTCATAAAGCGGGCGGAGATACGGGTCGATCTTGTCCTTCATGTCACCGGGCAGAAAGCCGAGACGCTCGCCTGCTTCCACTGCCGGTCGGGAGAGGATGATCCGGTCCACCGAGCCCGCCTGCAACATGGCGACTGCCTGCGCCACGGCCAGATAGGTTTTGCCCGTGCCTGCTGGGCCAATACCGAACACCATTTCCTTTTTGGCCAGCGCCTGCATATAGGCCGCCTGACCGGGGGAGCGGGGTTCAATCACGCCGTGGCGCATTTTCAGGGCAGGGAGGGTCGGCGTGGCCTCAGAGCGTGGTGCGGGGGCAGTTGTCCCGGTCTCAGAGCCTGAACGCTGCATATCGGTGTGCCTTGTGCTTTCGCGCAGTTGGGTCATGCGGATGACAGCTTCAATCATGCTGACATCCACCACGCCCCCGGCGGCCAGTTTCTGGTAAAGTGTGCTGAGCGTTGTGCGGGCCAGAGCGACATGCTCCGGCGAGCCCTTGATGGAGATGCGGTTTCCGCGATGGGCGACCTGTACATCCAGCCCTTCCTCCAGATGTCGCAGATTGCGATCATGGTCTCCCACCAGTCGGGCCAGCAGCGTGTTGTCTTCAAACAGCAGGGTCACCGGTTTTTCCGGAGCCGTGCCGCCAGAGAGGGAGGGAGCGGAGGAAAGGGGCTGGACTATGGTGCTCAAGCGTAAACTTTCTCCTCTTCCAGAATACCGTTCAGAGAGTTGGTCAGGCGTTCAGTAATGCGTACGGGCACTTCCCGGCCAATCAGATCAGGCGATCCGGTGACGTGCACAGGCTGGAGCCAGGGGGAACGACCGGAAATCTGCCCCGGCTTACGCCCTTCTGACGTGAACAGGACTGGCACGGTCTGCCCGACCAGAGACTGATTGAAAGCATCCTGCTGTTCCCGCAGCAAGGCCTGCAAGGCTTGCAGGCGTGCGTCTTTTACATCCTCTGGTACCTGCAACGGGGCACCGGCTGCCGGAGTTCCGGGGCGCTGGGAGTATTTGAAGGAATAGGCCTGCGCAAAGGTGACATCCCGCACCAGCTGCATGGTGGCCTCAAAATCCTCATCCGTTTCACCCGGATGGCCGACAATGAAGTCAGACGACAGGGCGAGGTCCGGCCGCGCGGCATGCAGTTTACGGACAATCTCCCGATACTCATCCGCCGTGTGGCCACGGTTCATGGCGCGCAGAATCTTGTCGGACCCGGACTGCACGGGCAGGTGCAGGTAGGGCATGAGTTCCGGCAGATCCCGGTGGGCGGCAATCAGGGCGTCATCCATATCGCGCGGGTGGGATGTGGCGTAGCGAATGCGGTTCAGGCCGGGGATGGCGGCCAGTGCGTACGCCAGCCGTGCCAGATCCCAGACCTCTCCGTCCGGGCCGGTGCCGTGATAGGCGTTTACATTCTGGCCCAGCAGGCTGATGTCCTGCACGCCGCTTTCCACCATCCGGCGAGCTTCCGCCAGAACGGAGGCGACCGACCGGCTGACTTCCGCGCCGCGTGTGTAGGGCACCACGCAGAAGGAGCAGAACTTGTCACACCCTTCCTGAATGGTGAGGAAGGCAGTGAGATTGCCGGGCGTCTGCGGCGCTGCGGTGTCTGGCAGGAAGTCAAACTTCTGCTCTGCGGGGAAGTCTGTCTCAATCACCGCGCCACCGGCACGGGCGGCGCGGGCCACCATTTCCGGCAGGCGATGATAGGTCTGCGGGCCGAGTACGATGTCCACATACGGCGCACGGGCCAGAATTTCCTGCCCCTCCGCCTGAGCCACGCAGCCTGCGACGGCAATAATGGTCGGCTGGCCTGTGGTCTCGCGCGCTTCCTTGATCTTCCTCAGGCGCCCGAGTTCGGAGAACACCTTTTCCGCTGCTCGGTCCCGAATATGGCAGGTGTTGAGGATGATCATGTCGGCAGCGTCAGGGGTGTCTACCGGCTGGTAGCCGAGCGGACGCAGCACGTCGCTCATCCGTGCGCTGTCATACACGTTCATCTGGCAGCCCCATGTGATGACATGCAGGCCGCGCGGGGCGGTGGAAGAAGAAGGAAGTCCAGTCATGACAGCAGGGGCTCCGGCACGCCGCAGGCCCATTCCATACGGCAGGGGGAGGAAATCGGGCCAGTGAGGCCAGAGGTCAAGAGTCTTTTCCGCAAACGGAGGGGCAGTGTGCCATGAAAAGCGGTCCTCACCGGATCTTCAGGTATGAAGCAAAACGTGGGGGCAGTCTGTCAAGCAGACGTTTCATGACACGCGGTTTGTTGTAGGGAATTTCCGACGGCTCGCACCGGCCGGGCTGCGGAACCGGGTTCTGGTTCTGCCGCAAATCGGCCGCGCCGCGCGCGACGGCATTCCATGCGGCCTGCGCCAGAGCTTTTCGGCTGGGGAACAGTTCCGGGTCCAGAGGCTCATGCAGAACAACGGTGGCGCGGGACTTGTGCCACTGCACCAGCTGCCAGAGGTGCGGGCCGAGATCCATATCGCCATACCACGCAAAAACCGGGCGGCGCAGGCGGGAGACGGGCAGGCCTTCCAGCTCATCATACACCACGGAAACCGGCTGAATGATGGGGGACATGCCGGGGGCGTAGGTAATAGGCAGCAGGCTTTTTTCACCATTGCGCAGCCGGGGCAGCTTGGCGATGGCGAAGAAGGCGGACATGAACGGCAGCACGCGGGAGCCGTCGGACGATGTGCCTTCCGGGAAGAGAATGAGATTATCCCCGTCCACCATGCGGCGGATCATCAGGTCACGCTCACGTCCGGTGGTGCTGCGCTGGCGGCTGACAAAAATGGTCCGGCCAATTTTGGAGACCAGCCCCATGATGGGCCATTTCTCAATATCGCCTTTGGCTACAAAAACAGACGGCAGCAGCGTGCCCAGTACCAGTACATCCAGCCATGAGGAATGGTTGGAAATATAAATAACCGGGCGTTCCCCTCGCGCACGGGCGCGCGCGCCACCCACGGTGCCGGCCCGCTTGCCGATAACCCGGATACGCAGGCCCAGCAGCTTGCACAGCACGCCCCAGATCACCCGTGTCCAGCGGATTTTGACGGTGCCCGGCACCAGCAGCAGGCAGGCTTCAAACCCGACGGAGAGCGGAACCCACAGGGTAATAGCCCCAAGTCGCAGGCCGCCCTGGACCTGGCTGCTGACCTGACACCACTTTTCGACCCATGACGGCAGGGGCGACAGCATGTCACGGCCCGGCGGGGCGGATGTCTCGGAAAACCGCGTCTGAGCGGGGGAGGCACGCTTCATGATCTTGGGCCTGCCTTGCACGGGCAGGGGCTGGGTTTGCGGCGGGAATGGCAAATCATAGGCTCTCATAACGCGAACTGATGCCCTCGGACAATCGTGCTTCGCAAGATGCCTGCAAGATGGCACAAGGGGCTATGGGGCGGAGAAATCCATAAAGCCTGAAAATGATCTCATTTTTGTCATGGTGATGCGCCATGACGCAGGCCGTGATCATGAAAAGGCAGGATGCACGAGGCGTGAGGCAAGGGAGTGAGACAGGCTGTGAGAGCAGAGGTGCGTGCAGGTGAGCAGTAAAGGCGTTCTGGATGGCCTCGTGCTGACAGCGAATCGTGTGATGACGGGTGTGACGCTGTGGGGTGCGGCAGCAGGCTGCGCCTGGGCTGCGGACCCGCAGCCTTATGTGACCCAGCTTGCAGGCACCGGGCAGGCCGATCTTGATGCCGCCCTGAAATCCTCCTCCGATCTGCTGAGCCTGCAGGCGACCCATGCCGTCGGGCCGTTTGCGCTGGCCGGGCGGGTGCGGAATGAATATGACCGCATGCGCTCTGCGCTGGAGAGTTACGGCTATTACGAAGGCACGGTGCAGATTTCCCTGCATCGGGCGAAGGAAAAAGATTCCGTCACGGTCGATGGGATGTCTCCGGCTCTGTCCGACTGGCTGTCGGGCGTTCCTGCAGGGGAAAAAGTAACCGCTGAGATCAAGGTGCAGAAGGGGCCACTTTATCACCTTGGGTCGGTGAGGGTTGTGGACCCGAAAACCAATACTCCCGTTACGCTGACACAGTCTGAGCAGACGGCTTTTGGTCTGAAATCCGGGCAGGATGCTGTGGCGCAGGATGTGCTGGGCAGTGGCGGCAACCTGCTGGATGCCTGGCGGGAAGAAGGCCATGCGCTCGCACAGGTGGACAAGCCGCGCGCTTATCTCCAGCCGCAAACGCATACGCTGGATATTGTCTATCCTGCCTCAGCGGGGCCGGTGCTGAATATTGGCAAGATTGATGTAGACGGGTTGCAGCGTGTGCATGAACCTTTTGTGCGCCGCAGGCTGACTGTGCAGGAAGGGGAGCTGTATCAGCCCTCTAAAATTGAGGCGGCCCGGCAGGATCTGAGTTCGCTGGGTGTATTTTCCAACGTGGGGGTCAAGGACGGTTCCACCAAGCCGGTCAATGGCACCATGCCGCTGGACTTTACACTCAAGGAAGCCAAACGGCGGTCTGTGGGGGCGGAAGCCGGGTATTCAACCGACCTTGGGGCCCGTGTGGGTGCGACGTGGACGCATTACAATATTCTGGGCAATGCCGAGCGTCTGAAGCTGACGGCTCTGATTACCGGTCTTGGCGGTTCTGCCCAGCAGGGGCTGGGTTATGATGTGTATGCGGATTTCATGAAGCCAGATTTTTACAGTCGCAACCAGAATCTGAGTGTGCGGGTTGAAGCGCTGCGCCAGCTGTTCTGGTCTTATCGCCAGACGGCGTTTCTGGTGAATGCCGGGATTACCCGCAAAATTGATAAAAACTGGAATATCAATTTCGGGCTGGCCGCCGAACAGGAAAATATCGAACAGTTCAATGTGAGCCGGGATTACACCATTGTCTCCGCCCCACTGGGCGCGACGTTTGACAATACGGGTGTGGGCAACCCCATTGAACCGGCTCTGCATGGCGTCCGTGCCAGCATTAACGCCACGCCGTCTGTCTCGCTGGGGGATAAGGGGAGCGGGACGTCCTTTTTCGCCATTCTGAATGCGTCGGCCTCGACCTATTTTGACCTCCATCATCTGGGTATCAGCAAACCGGGCCGCAGTATTATTGCGCTGCGCGGGATGATTGGCAGCATTCAGGGCGCATCCACTTACGATATCCCGCCTGACCAGCGCATGTATGCCGGTGGTAGCGCCACGGTGCGAGGCTATCGCTGGCAGGGTGTGGGGCCGCAATATGGGCGCACGCGCTACGCCATTGGTGGGACATCGCTGGATGCCGGGTCCATTGAATACCGGCAGAGACTGTTCAAAAGCTTCGGCATGGCCGGGTTTGTGGATGCCGGGCAGGTGGGCAGCAGTAGCATGCCCTTTACCGGCACGCTGCGCGTAGGTGCCGGTGGTGGCGTGCGTTATTATACTCCCATCGGGCCGGTGCGTGTGGACGTCGCCGTACCGCTGAACCGCGCCTATCGTGGCGACAAATGGGATTTGTATATCGGTCTTGGGGAAACGTTCTGATGGCTGAGTCTAACGAGGCAAATCCTGCCCCGCGTCGCTCGGTCCTCCGTCGCGCCGGGCGAGTTATTGGTCTGTCCGCCGGTGTTCTGACAGGTGTTGCCGTTCTGGCTGTAGGCGCCATTCTGGTGGGTGCCAATACCGGGCCGGGCCGTGGGTTGCTGATCAAGCAGACAACGGCGCTGACGGGCGGCACCGTGACGCTTGCCGGGATGTCTGGCCGGTTCCCGGATAATTTCCATCTGGATTCCATCGCCCTGCATGACAAGGACGGAGTTTGGCTCTCTCTGCGGAATGTTGACCTGAACTGGTCTCCGCTGAGCATGGTGTGGCGCACGGCCCGCATTTACACCCTGAAGGCGGATGAGCTGAATATTCCGCGCCTGCCGGTGTCTGATCCTAATGCAGCGCCTGCGGCTCCGGCCTCGACATCAAAGTCTAAACTGGGGCTGAGTGTTGATATCCGCACGCTGGCTGTGCAGCGGATTAACGTGGGTGCGCCGCTGGCGGGTGTTCCGGCCAGTTTCTCTCTGGCTGGGCATGGGAGCCTGTCCTCTATTGACCCGGTGATTGACGGGCTGAGTCTGCCCACACTGCCAAAATCCGACATTGCTCTGCACGTCAAACGGCTGGACGCCAGCGGGCAGATTGATCTGACGACCACCACCGGTGGCGGCAAGCTTGGGCTGCATCTGGATGCGCAGGAAGGTCAGGATGGTTTTGCTGCGGCTAAGCTGAAAATGCCGCAGCTCACACCGTTGTCTCTGGCGCTGGATATTAAAGGCCCGACGAACGCAGCTGTGCTGGGCTTTTCCGCCTCTGCCGGGCCGGTGAAGGCCAAAGCGGACGGCGAGCTGAATTTGCTGGCCGGAAACATGGCGCGACTGTCCGCGCAGTTTGATTCGCCGCAACTTGCTCTGACCCCGGATATCGGCTGGGATGCGATTCATCTGGTTGCCCAGCTTAAAGGCAAAATGACTGAGCCAGACGGCACGGCGCAGTTGCAGGTGGACAGACTGGCGGCCGCCGGAGCCGCTGTGGGGACGTTGAAAGCGACGTTCACAGGTCAGACCGGGCAGTCCGGTGTAACGGACCTGCTGCATCTGGTCATGACAGCGGATGGTGTGCGTCTGCCGGGCAAAGCGCCCAATCTGCTGGCGTCTGCGCCGGTGCAGCTGGATGCTAAGCTCTCGCCGCAACCCGCCGGTAAACCGCTGGAACTGGATATCTCACATCCGTTGCTGCACTTGACGGGCTCTGTCATGACGGCAGCGCCCCAGCGCGGCACCGTGACGCTGAGCCTGCCGGATCTGGGGCCTATTGGGCAGGCGGCTGGCACGCCGCTCAAGGGGAATGCCGGGGTTACAGCGCAGTTTGATCTGCCGGCGAAAGCGGAGGGTGATACGCACCTGAAAGCGGACGGCACGCTGGCTATTACCGGCGGCCAGCCGCAAGCCGCAGGGCTGATTGGCCCGAAAGGCACCTTTGCGCTGGCGGCCACGATGCGTCCGCATGCGGCTCCGGCTCCGGCTCCGGCTCCGAGTGCAACTGTGCCGGCTTCAACGCACGCGCCGTCTGTCACTCTCAAAAAGACGGGCTCCGCGACGCCAGACTCGTCTACTCCCACATCCAACCCGGCAGGTTCTACCGTTCAGACTGAGCAGAAAACCCAGACTACTCAGCCTGCGGCGCAGTCTGCCGGGCAGCAGATTGATCTGGCATCCCTGACTGTGGACGGGCAGGCGCTGCATCTGAAGGCGCAGGGCCGGGTGAATACCGGGCAGGATATGGATGTCACGTCCACGCTGGCGCTGCCTGATCTGGCCAAGGCGCTGCCGTCTTTGCGCGGTGGGGTCACGCTGGCGCTGTCCGCCAAAGGGCTGATGCAGGACTTTGCGGCCAACCTGCATCTTGAGGGCGACCCGGGCACGGCCACCATGCCGCGTGGGCCGGTGGTGCTAGATGCGGCTTTGCAACATCTGCCGTCCGCCCCTGCGGGCACAGTGGAGGCCCACGGTTCCGTCAATAAAGCCCCCTTGCTGCTGAATGCAGTTTTTGCGCAGGATGAGAAGGGCAGCAGGCAGCTTGATCTGAAAAAGCTTTCCTGGAACAGCGTGCAGGGGCAGGGGACGCTCTCTCTTGCATCGGGCGAGGTCGTGCCGCTGGGCACACTGGACCTGAAAGTGGGCCGACTTGCAGACCTGAAAGATGTGATCGGGCAGCCGATTTCCGGCGCGCTGGCCGCTTCCGTCAAAACCACGCAGGTTAATGAGAAGCCGCTGGTGGCGTTGAAGCTGGATGGCAATGTGGCCATGCCGCAGGCCAAAATTGGGTCCCTTGCTCTGGCTGGCACGGTGAAGGACCCGGCTGCGCACCCGGATGCGGATCTGAGCCTGAAGCTGGGTGGACTGGCCGCCGCTGGCATGACCGGGCAGGCGCGAGTGACAGCTAAAGGGCCGGAAAATGCCATGGCGCTCACAGCGCAAATTGGTCCGGCAACGTGGTCAGGCAGCCCACTTGCTCTGGATACGGCAGCTCTGCTCAATCTGCCTGCTAAAGAAGTCAAACTGCAAAAGCTGACGGCGACGGCCAAACAGGAAAATCTGCGTTTGCAGGCTCCGGCTTTGATCTCCTTTGGCGAGACAATGGGTGTTGACCGTCTGCGCGCTACATTGGGCACGCAGGGGGCTGAACCGGCAACAGCGGATATCGCTGGCCGCATCAAGCCGACTCTGGCAGCCACGGTGGATGTGCGAAACCTGACACCCGCACTGGCACGTCCGTTCATGCCGGATCTGCATGCTCAGGGCACGTTGGCTGTGCAGGCCAAAGTCAGCGGCACCATAGAGCGCCCGCAGGGGCAGGTGCATCTGATGGGCAATGGCCTGCGGATGCAGGGTGTTTCGGCTGCGGCGTCTTTGCCGCCGTTGCATCTGGACGCCACGGCCGATTTGGCCGGAACCTCTGCCAAGGTGAAGATGCAGGCGGATGCCGGGTCTAAACTCGCGCTTGGTCTGGCTGGCACCGCACCGCTGAACAGCACGGGGCCGGTCAATCTGCGCACCAACGGGCATCTGGATCTGGCGATTGCCAATGGCTATCTGGGCGCACAGGCGCGGCAGGCTCTGGGGCAGGTTCTGCTGGCCCTGCAGGTGGATGGCACAATGGCCGCTCCGCACATTACGGGCACGGTGGACCTGCAGAATGCTGATATTCAGGACTTTGCGCAGGGTGTGCATCTGTCTGCCATCAATGGGCGCATTGTCGGGCAGGGCAACAGCATTGTCATTCAGAACCTGACCGCCAAAGCGGGCGATGGGACAATGGGCGTGACAGGCTCCGTTGGTGTTCTGGCACCGGGTCTGCCGGTGGATATCCATTTTGTGTCTCGTGATGCCCGCCCCATCTCCAGCGACCTGATTACAGCTGTGATGAATTCAGACATGACCATTAAAGGTCAGGCCGCAGGCCGGCTGGATGTGGCGGGGAATGTTGATCTGCGGAAAGTGGAAATCAATATTCCCAACTCGCTCCCATCCTCTGTGGCGCGGCTGGATGTTGTGCGTCCGGGTGATAAGCCACCGACTGACACTGCGACGACGAATGCCAGCGCAAGTGTGATCGGTCTTGATCTGAGCCTGACATCACCGGGCAAGTTCTTTGTGCGCGGGCATGGTCTGGATGCCGAAATGGCGGGTAAGCTGAAGGTTAAGGGCACAAGCTCTGCGCCGCTGGTCAGCGGTGGGTTTGATCTCAAGCGCGGGAACTTCGATCTGGCGGGGATTTCCCTCAACTTCACCAAAGGCCGTGTCGCCTTTAACGGCAGCAGCGTGGACCACAAGCTGGACCCCACACTGGACTTTGAGGCCGACCGTGCTGTGAACGGGGAAACCGCGATGCTTAAAGTCGGTGGATATGCCAGCGCGCCGAAAATCAGCTTTGAATCCATTCCGTCTTTGCCGCAGGATCAGGTTCTGGCCATGCTGCTGTTCGGCACGGATGCCCATTCCCTGTCGTCTACTCAGATGGTGGAACTTGGCACGGCGCTGGCAACGTTGACGGGGGTGACGTCTTTCGACCCCATGGGCACCATACGCAAAACGCTGGGTCTTGACCGTCTGGCCGTTGGCGGTGGTTCAGGCGTCGGCAATGGCGGCACGACGGTGGAAGCCGGGAAGTATGTGATGCGCGGCGTGTATGTGGGGGCCAAACAGGCCACATCCGGCTCAGGCACGCAGGCGCAGGTGCAGGTTGATCTGACCAAGCATCTCAAGCTGAACACAACTGTTGGGACAGGTGGTAACGTGACCGGCTTTACCACGCCGGAAAATGACCCTGGCAGTAGCGTGGGCCTGCTCTGGCAGTATCGTTACTGAGGCACGGGCGCTGGCTGGCTCACAGAGAGCTGGTCAGCATTTGCTCAGGTGCGGGGAAAGGAGCAGACGGATCAGCCCCTTTCCTCGACACTCTTAAAACTGGAAATCGACTACAACGGGCACATGGTCGGAGGGGCTGGTCCAGTTACGGGCTTCCCGCACGACGGTCATGCCGGTGAGGCTCGGGACCAGATCCGGCGTTACCCACACATGGTCCAGACGGCGGCCGCGGTTGGATTTCTGCCAGTCCCGGTTGCGGTAGGACCACCATGTATAAAGCTTTTCCTGCGGCGGGATAAAATGCCGCATGGCATCCACAAAGCCTGTCTCCAGCCAGCGGTTGAGTCGCTCGGTCTCCGGCGGTGTGTGGCTGACAATTTTGAGCAGCTGCTTGTGGCTCCACACATCATGCTCAAGCGGCGCGATGTTGAGGTCCCCCACCAGAATGGCGCGAGCCGGTTTGCGCTCTTCAAACCACGCGGTCACTTCCTCAACAAAGGCCAGTTTGTGCGCAAATTTGGGGTTGGCGTCCGGGTCTGGGATGTCACCGCCCGCAGGCACGTAAAAATCATGCAACTCAACGGGGCCGGAAGGTGTGGTGATAACCGCGCCGACATGGCGGCAATCTTCCTTGCCGTGCCAGTCCGGCAGATTATCCAGGGGTGTGATGGGATGGCGGGAGAGGATGGCCACGCCATTATAACTCTTCATGCCTTTGTAATGCAGATGCTCAAAGCCTAGAGCGCGCACGGCGTCTTCCGGGAAGAGGGGATCTGGCACCTTGGTTTCCTGCAGGCAGATAATGTCGGGGGCCAGCTCGGTGACAAGATCTTCAAGCCGGGGCAGGCGCAGGCGGAGGGAATTGATATTCCAGGTTACAAGTCGCATGGGCTGAGGCATTGCGCATCCGGGTTTGCGGAGCAAGAAAAAACAGTCACATAAGAGAAGGCACAGCAGGGCATGCGCCTTGCAATCTTGACTGACAGGACCATTTTTCTCTCATGACGTCTTCCTCACAGGCTCAGCCGGGCCAGCCCCCCGTTCCTTCCGCCGAGGCACAAGCGCTGCATCGCGCTCTGTTCACGCTGGACAGCCATATTGATATCCCCTGGCCGGATCGGGGGGATGCGTTTGAAGACACGGAAACCCGTCGGGTTGATCTGCCCAAGATGCAAAAGGGCGGCATGTCTGCCGGCTGCTTTGTGGCCTATATCGCTCAGGCGATGGTGAATGCAGAAGGCCATGCGCAGGCGCAGGCCCAATGTCTGGCCATGCTGGATGTCATCAACGGCATGCAGGGCACCCACAACGGGGTTACGGCGCGCGTTTGTTCCACTGTGGCGGAAATCAGGGCAGCGTATGAGGCTGGCGTTCTGGCGGTCATTCCCGCGGTGGAAAATGGCTACGCCATGGGGGATAATCCGGCGGTGCTGGCGCAGTTCCGCGCCAAGGGGGCCCGTTATGTGACGCTGACCCACAATGGCCATAACGCGTTGGCGGATGCGGCCGTGCATCGGCCCAGTCTGGGCGATAAGCCGGAAAATCATGGTGGCCTCTCAGCGCTGGGGCGTGAGGCGGTGCGGGAAATGAACCGTCTTGGTCTGCTGATCGACGTCTCTCATGCTTCCAAAAAGACCATGTTGCAGGCTGTTGCGGCCTCTGCCGTGCCGGTGGTAGCCAGCCATTCCTGCGTGCGCACGCTATGTGACCACCCGCGCAATCTGGATGATGAACAGCTGGATGCGCTGAAGGAAAGCGGTGGGGTCATTCAGATTACCGCCATGCCTGCCTTCCTGAAGCCGAAAGACGAGACGGGCGCGCGCTCTGCTGGCGTATCAGATTTTGTTGACCATATTGATTATGTGGTGCGGCGGATTGGCGCAGAGCATGTCGGGATTTCCTCCGACTTTGATGGCGGCGGTGCGCTGGCAGACTGGCAGAACGCCACGCAGGGTGTGAACCTGACAGCGGAACTCCTGCGGCGCGGGTATGACAAAAGTGAGATTGCCGCTTTCTGGGGCGGAAACTTCATGCGTCTGCTGGCCAGAGCCGAAGCGGTGGCGGCGGAACAAACCGGGACTATTGGCTGAAAACTGCAGCCAGATTTTTGTGGCATTTGTCCACTTCCGCTCTTGACAGACTTTATTTTCAATAAAGTCTTCAGGTGTGGTCTGGCTGTTACGTAACGTCATATATAAAATCGTTTCAAATCAATGGGTTGCTCTGTTTGGCTAAAAAATATGCAATGCGTCAGGACCACGGGAAATCTGCGGATTTCGGGGTGTCAAGCCCGGCTCTTCCACAGACTTATCCACAAAATCGGTGGATGAAATTGTTTTCTCGAAAGAGCGCCTGATGACAGCTGAAAATTCTCCAAACAATTCCCAGCCGGATGCCGCAAAAGACGCGCCTTCCGCCCCGCTGAAAGGCGTGGAGGTCATCCGGCACGCGCTTAAAACCATGCCGCTTTCACCGGGCGTGTATCGCATGCTGGGGGAGAAGGGGGATGTGCTGTACGTTGGCAAGGCGCTGGCGCTGAAGAAGCGTGTGACGTCCTACACCCACGTGAATCGCCTGCCGGAACGTCTACGCCGTATGGTGTCCGAGACAGCCTCCATGGAGATTGTCACCACCCATACTGAGGCCGAGGCGCTGCTGCTTGAGGCCAACTACATCAAGCGCATGAAGCCCCGCTTCAACATCCTGCTGCGGGATGACAAGAGCTACCCCTGGCTAATGCTAACGGACGCGCATCCGTTCCCGCAGATTGCCAAACATCGCGGCAAGCCGGTGAAAGGGGCCAGCTTGTGGGGGCCGTTTGCTTCCGCATGGGCGGTTAATCAGACCCTCAATCTGCTCCAGCGGGTTTTCTTGCTGCGCTCCTGTGCAGATTCTGTGTTCAACAGCCGCTCTCGCCCATGCCTGCTGTATCAAATCAAACGCTGCTCCGGCCCGTGCGTGGACCGGATTGATCAGGCCTCCTACGCGAAGCTCGTTGAGCAGGCGCGGGAGTTTCTCTCCGGCAAGGATCACGCCTTGCGGGAGGAGATGAGTGCCGAGATGCACCGGGCGGCCGAAGCGCTGGATTTTGAGCGCGCTGCGACCATGCGCGACCGTATCCGCGCTCTGGCGCAAATGCAGGAGTCCAGTGTGATCAATCCGGCCTCTCTGCAGAACGCCGATGTGTTCGGGATCTGGCAGGAAGCCGGACAGGCCTGCATTCAGGTGTTTTTCATCCGGGGTGGGCGCAATAACGGCAACCGTTCGTTCTTCCCGGCCCATACGCAGGATCAGGAAGCCGGTGAGATTCTGGCCTCCTTCATCGCCCAGTTTTATGACGACAAGCCCTGTCCCGCACAGGTGCTGGTGAACCATGAACTCCCGGAAGAAGCCTTGCTGGCGGAAGCGCTGACGCTACGGCGCGAGCGCAAGGTGGAAATTCTTCACCCGCTACGGGGTGAGAAAAAGCAGGTGCTGGACCATGCCGTGGCGAATGCGCGGGATGCCCTGCATCGCAAACTGGCCGAGAGTGCCGGGCAGGCCAAACTGCTGGAGGGCGTGGCCCGTGTTCTGGGGCTGGATGCGCCGCCTGAGCGGATTGAGGTTTATGATAACAGTCACATCATGGGTTCCCATGCCTATGGCGTGATGATTGTGGGCGGCCCGGAAGGGTTTGACCGCCGCGCGTATCGTAAATTCCTGATCAAAGGCCCCGTCACGCCGGGGGATGACTTTGGTATGATGCGGGAAGTGCTGGAGCGTCGTTTTGGTCGGGCTTTGAAGGAGGCTGCCGAGGGCGATATGTCCAACTGGCCCGATGTCCTGCTGATTGACGGCGGGGCAGGGCAGTATTCCGCCGTGCGCGGTGTGCTGGATGACCTTGGGGTGACGGGTGTCAAACTGGTGGGGATTGCCAAGGGACCGGACCGTGATGCCGGTCGGGAATGGTTCCATACGGGGGATGCCCCACCATTCCAGCTCGAACCACGAGATCCGGTTCTCTATTATCTGCAACGGCTGCGCGATGAGGCGCATCGCTTTGCCATTACCACCCATCGGGCCGGGCGCTCCAAGACGCTGGTGACATCCGAACTGGATGAAATTCCGGGGGTTGGTCCTGCGCGGAAAAAGATGCTGCTCAATACGTTCGGGTCAGCCCGGGCGGTCAAGCAGGCGGGGCTCTCGGAGCTCGAATCGGCGCCGGGAATTAACCGTGAGACAGCGCGGGCCGTGTATGGTCACTTTCATCCGGACTGGACACCGGCATAGTCCCGGTTTTTAGCCCTGCACTGAACTTCTGGGTGAGTGGTGAAAAGTGGCAGTCAGAAACCATTTCAGCTCTGCCGGAAATAGGCTAGCATTCCGCCAATGCTGACAGACCTGCCGAATGTTCTGACTATCTCGCGTATCGTGGCGATCCCGATCGTGGTGCTTTTTGCCGCATGGGGTTCTCCGCAAACGGATGCGCTGGCCTGTCTTCTGTTCATCCTCGCCGGGGTGACGGACTATTTTGATGGTAAGCTGGCCCGCTCCCGCCACCAGATGTCTGACTTTGGCCGGATGTTTGACTCCATTGCCGATAAGCTGCTGGTAGGCGCCTGCCTGATGGTGCTGGCCGGGCTGGGGCGCATGGCCTATTTCAGCCTGTGGCCCGCCATTATCATCCTGTGCCGGGAAATTCTGGTGTCCGGCATGCGGGAATATCTGGCCGAGCGTCGCGCCAGTCTGCCGGTTACACGGCTGGCTAAATGGAAAACCGGCTTCCAGATGACCGCCATCGGGTTTCTGCTGGCAGGGGATGGCACGGGGATGCTGTTGGGTATGCCCTGGCTGCATGTCGCGCTGATCGGCGCTATCCTTCTCTGGATTGCTGCCGTTCTGACGCTGATCACCGGTTGGGATTACCTCACAACCGGCTTGCGGCATGTTAATCTCTCGTGAACGATCGTTTTAAACGCACATAAGGTGTGTCTCATTAGCCTCAAATGGCTTTCATCGGCTTGTATCCCCTCCGCAAACCGTTATTTAAGCTTTGGACGGCATGTTCTTGCCGGTAGCAGGTCTCTCTGATTTGCCTGCATGGTGTCATGGTTAGCGGAGTCAGGTGATGCGGAAAGCCGCTCTTGTAGGGTTGTGTCTGGTTTTGAGCGGATGTTCCGGCTTCGGGAAATTTGTGTCCGATACCGCGACCCTGCCGGGAGAAAACCCGAATGCGCCCTCCGGGGACAATCTCAATATGCGGCGTGTGCATGGATATTCCACCGCAGAAACGCCGCTGCTGCCTGCTGGCGGGGATATCTGGCCGGGGCCGCCTGCGCCGTTGCCCACGCTTGAAGACGTTGAGAAAGACCGGGCTGGCACCATTCTGGGTGGCGTGCCCAATTCGGGTGGCAAGCAGTTGCAGGACGGCGGGGAAATGAGTGTTGGGGAGCCGGACGGCATGCCTGATACGTCGCAGTCCATCACAGGTAAACTGCCGGATGCGGAGCCTGATGCCGCAGCCAAATACGGCGCGCAGCGTGGCTCTGCCTCGACGATTGAAATCCCCAATGGCGACGGCACAGTCACACTGATCCATCCGGATGGGTCGGTAAGCACAACGCAGGCTAAAAAGAGCGAAGCCCCCGCGACACCCCGGCATTAACGGGAAAGGGGGCGGCCCCGCGCAGGCCGCTGTCGCGTGAATAAATCAAGTAAGGAAGCAGGTATGGCGCAGGACGTCACAATTTTCTATTTCGCCGCATTGCGTGAGCAGATGGGGCGGGAAAAGGAGACTGTCCCCCTGCCTGCGCAGTCCATAACAGTGGAAGCGCTGGTGACGGAGTTGCGCCAGAAGGATGTGGGCATGGATGAGGTCTTTGCGGCCTCGCCCCGTATCCGGGTTGCCATCAACCAGACCCTTGCGACGTTTCAGGATACCGTCAAACCCGGTGATGAGCTGGCCTTTTTCCCGCCTATGACGGGGGGATAAGCCCGTGCTGCGCGTTCTTGTCCAAAACGAGTTGTTTGATATGGGGGCGGAGATGGATCGCCTCTCTGCGGACTCACAGGGAATTGGCGGCATCAGCGTTTTTATGGGGCAGGTGCGGGATGGACCGGATGGGCTGGAAAGCCTCACTCTGGAACATTATCCCGGCATGACTGAAAAAGTGCTGACGGAACTGGCCGCTGAGGCTGTCAAACGGTTCAGCCTTATTGGCTGCACCCTCATTCATCGGGTGGGCACTCTTGTGGTGGGCGCACCGATTGTTTTTGTCGGCACGTCGTCCGCGCATCGGGCGGAAGCTCTGGCGGCCACGAATTTTCTGATTGATCGGCTCAAGACCGGCGCGCCTTTCTGGAAGTGCGAGCGCTATCAGGATGGACGTCAGGTATGGGTGGATGCGCGGGAAGCAGACGATAAGGCTGCTGCGTCCTGGGATTAAGAATATCCCTTAGCGGTTTGATTTTAAAATTCTTCGAAATTTCTTTTTGGGTGCACGCATAGGTTTTTTCTTCACGAAAAACCGTGCCTGCAAAGCCGGATGGCACAACAGGCTTTTCCCTGCTGTGCCAGTGTGGCGTTCAGTTTTCCGTCGATAAGACGCGATAGATTGCGTCCGTCAGGGCAGTCAGGTCTTCCGGCGGAATGGTGAAGGCTGGGGTCAGATAGACAATTGAGCGGAACGGTCTGATCCACACATTTTCCGCAATAAAGCGCTGCCTCAGAGCGTCCGGGTTGGCGATTTTCTCCAGTTCCACCACACCAATCGCGCCCAGAACACGGACATCCTTCACGCCCGGCAGGGTGCGGCAGCGTTCCAGTTCTCTGGTCAGGTGCGCGTTGATGGCGGCAACCTGTTCAAGCCGGGGTTCACTTTCAAACAGATCCAGCGAGGCATTGGCGCAGGCGCAGGCCAGAGCGTTGGCCATAAAAGTCGGCCCGTGCATCAGGGCGTGTTCCGGGTTGTCGGACAGGAACGCTTCAAACACATGCGGGCGTGCAATGGTGGCCGCAAGCGCCATGGTGCCGCCTGTCAGGGCTTTGGAGAGCGTTACGATATCCGGTACAATTCCTGCCTGTTCGCACGCAAACATCGTGCCGGTGCGGCCAAACCCGGTAAAAATTTCATCCAGAATGAGTAGCAGGCCATAGCGATCTGCCGCAGCGCGCAACGTGCGCAGCACATCGGGGGAATGGAAGAGCATGCCGCCCGCACCCTGCACCAGAGGCTCGGTGATGATGGCGGTCAGCTCATGCGCGTGGGTCTCCAGCAGCGTGAAAAATTCTGCCTCGCTGGCATCGTCCTGCGGGAGTGGCGCGATGATGTGGTTGGCCAGCACGTCTCCATAGAGATGGTGCATGCCTTCTTCCGGGTCGCAGACCGACATGGTGGCGAGGGTATCCCCATGATATCCGCCCTTGAAGGCCAGCATTTTGGTGCGTTTCGGCTCACCTTTATTCAGACGATACTGAATGGCCATTTTCATGGCGACTTCCACTGCAACAGAGCCGGAATCTGTAAAGAAAACCCGGTCCAGATCCCCCGGCAGCAGGGCGGACAGGCGGGTAGCCAGTTTTAGCGCGGGCTCATGCACCATGCCGCCAAACATGACGTGGGGCATGGTGGCCAGCTGCGCCTCAATGGCTGTGCGGATATGGGGGTGGTTGTAGCCGTGGCAGGCTGTCCACCATGCGGCCACGCCATCCACCAGTTCCCGGCCATCCGTCAACTGAATGCGCGCATTATGCGTGCTGCGGGCCGCCAGAGGGGCAGGGGCGGTTTTCATCTGGCTGTAAGGCAGCCAGATATGCGGCAGTCCCTGTGTGTACCACTCCGGCGTGGCGGCAGTAGCGGCCTGCCCTGAGTGCTGAGAAGAGGCTGTGCGGGAGGCCGCAAGGGGATTCTGGGGGGCGGACATTGCGCGAGAACTCCTGCTTAGGTGATTGACCGGCGGTCCTGGCTCCGGCACCACTCGCTTCATGACGCGGTTTGATCATCTTTTCCAGCATGGGCTGGAGGAACTGGCCGAACAGGGGCGTCTTCGCACGCCGCGCAGTCTTCAACCCAGAGCCGATGGGCTGCTGGAGAGAGAAGACGGCACCGTTCTGGTTGATTTTTCCTCCAATGACTATCTCGGCCTGCGGGGGCATCCGCTTTTGCGTGAGCGCGCGCTTGCCTGGGCGGAGCGCTATGGGGCTGGCTCCGGGGCCTCACGACTGGTGACAGGCACAGCCCCTGGTATGGTCGCGCTGGAAGCGCGGCTGGCGGCCCTGAAGGGGATGGAGGCAGCCTGCATTTTCTCCTCCGGGTGGCAGGCAAATGCGACTCTGGTGCCCGCTCTCGCTCAGCTCTCGCTGGCGGCGACGGGTGGGGCGCCCACGCTGATTGTCGATAAGTTCATTCATGCCAGCCTGTATCATGGCTGTGCGGCGGCTGGCGTGCGGCCTGTGCGCTTCCGGCATAATGACATGGAGTATCTTGAAAGCCTCCTGCAGAAAGCCGATGGCCCCGGCCTGAAAATCATTCTGACAGAAAGCGTCTTCAGTATGGATGGAGACCGGGCCGATATGGCGGCGCTTGGTGCATTGGCTCGCCAGTATGGCGCGTTTTTGTGCGTGGATGAGGCACATGCCACCGGCATTCTGGGGCCGGACGGAAAAGGTCTGGCTGACGGGCAGGCGGATCTGATTATCGGCACGTTCAGTAAGGCTCTGGGCGGGATGGGCGCATTTATCGCTTCCTCATCCGCCGTATGTCGCTGGCTGGTGAACAAAGGCTCGGGTTATATCTATTCCACAGCGCCGTCTCCACTGGTGCTGGGTGCGCTGGATGCAGCACTTGATCTGCTGCCAGATTTGGACGCAACGCGAGACCATGTTGCAGGACTGGCAGAGCGGTTCCGGCAGCATATGTGGCGGGCCGGGTTGGAAATGGGGCCGTCTTCTACTCAGATTGTGCCGGTTGTGGTGGGGGGCGAACGCACGGCTCTCACCCTTTCTCGCATGGTGGAAGACGCAGGTTTTCTGGCGATTGCTATTCGTCCGCCTACCGTGCCACCGGGTGGCTGCCGCCTGCGGGTGGTGCTGCACGGAAACCATACAGAGGCGCAGGTGGACCAGCTGGCGCAGGTGCTCAAGGATGCTGTGTCGCAGTGCGCAGCAATGGGATTTGCATGATCGGGCCGCGGCTTGTTTTTGTGCATGGCTGGGGTTGCGGGCCGGATATCTGGGAGCCGGTGCTGGAGGCATTGGATCAGCCTTCAGCCTGTGTGCTGGATCTGGGCTATTTCGGAGCCTCGCAGAGCGACACACAGCAGCGGCTGGACGCTGTGCTGCGTGGATCACTGCCCGTACTCGCCGTTGGTCATTCTCTGGGCTTTCTCTGGCTTCTCTCTCGTGGAGGCTGGCCAAAAGGGACACGCTTTCTGGGCATCAACGCGTTCGGGCGCTTTGCGGCCGAAGACGGTTTTTCGCAGGGCGTGCCTCAGCGTATGCTGACTCGTATGCAGACAGGCCTGCAGCGCGATGCGGTTCAGGTGGTCAATAATTTTCGCGCCCGCTGTGGCGTGGGGCCGGTTACGCCAAATGCTCTTTGTGTGCCAGCCCTGCAGGACGGTCTGACAGAGCTGATGACGCTGGACGCAAGGCCTGCGCTGGCCCGTCTCGCTGAGGTGCCCGGGACCGTAAAGGTTCTGGCCGGGGAGCACGATCCGATTGTCAGCCCGGAGATGACGCAGGCCTCTTTCCCGCGGGGTGTGCCGGTTGAATGGGAATCTGAGGGCGGGCACATGCTCCCGCTGACACATCCACATGTCTGTGCCGAGGTTGTTCGGTGCATGATGTCACAAAATCTGGAAAACTCATGACCGACCGTTCTGCCCCGGCCCGACAGGCTCGCATTCAGCAAAGTTTTGATGCTGCGGAGGGGTATGATGCCGCCGCTGTGCTGCAACGTGTGGCGGCGCGGCGTCTGTTTGATGGTCTCCGGGCGCGACTGGCTGGCCGGGCACCCCGACGCATTCTGGAAGTTGGGTGCGGTACGGGCTTTCTCACGCACATGCTGCATGAGGCATGGCCTGAGGCGGAACTGGTCGCAACGGATGTTGCGACCCGTATGCTGGAACGCGCCCGCAAGCGAGTCGGGGACGGCGTGCAGTTTTGCGTGATGGATGCGGCCCGACCCGATGTGGCAGGAGCGTTCGACCTGATTTGCGGCAATCTGGTTTTTCAGTGGCTGGCTGAACCCTCAGTAGCCTTGCAAACGCTGGCGGACCAGCTGGCCCCCGGTGGTGTGATTGCGGTCTCCACCTTGCTGGATGGCACCTTTGAAGAATGGCGACAGGCCTGCACCGCAGAAGGGCTGATGGCGGCAACACCGGATTACCCGGCCGCCCGGACTGTGCAAGGCTGGCAGCCCGGCCTGTGCGCCGGGAAATGGACAACAGAACGGTGCGTTCAGCCCTTTGAAAATGGACTGGCCTTTGTAAAGCATTTGAAGGACACCGGGGCTTCCGTGCCGCGTGAAGACGGGAAGGCCTTCTCTCCCGTCGAACTGCGCCGTGCTCTGACACGCTTTGATCAGGCCGGAGCCATGGTGACATGGCATCTGGCCTACGGCTGTTTTCAAAAGCCTCAGCGCGCCGGAGTGTTTGTCACCGGGACAGATACCGGCGTGGGCAAAACGCTGACATCTGCCTGCCTCGTGCATGCGTGGAAAGCGGTCTACTGGAAGCCGTTGCAAAGCGGGCTTGCGGATGAAGAAGGTGATACGGCGACGGTCATAAAGCTGAGCGGTTGCCTGCCGGAGGACTGCTTTCCGTCAGCCGGGGCGTATCAGGCCTCTCTGTCTCCTCTGGCGGCTGCCAGGGCCGAAGGTGCGGAGATTGACCCCGCACGTCTGGCTTTGCCTTTAGAGGATCCACAGCGCCCGCTCGTGGTGGAAGGGGCAGGAGGCCTGATGGTGCCTGCGACCGATACGCTGATGATGGTTGATCTGGCTGAACGCTGGGGTTTGCCGGTGGTGCTTGTCGCCCGAAGCGGACTGGGGACGCTGAACCATACGCTGCTTAGTCTGGAAGCGTTGCGTACCCGTGGTCTGGCCATTGCCGGGGTGGTGCTGAGCGGCCCGCTCAACCCGGAGAACAGCAAGACCATTCAGGAAAAAGGGCAGGTGCGCATTCTCGCGGAATTACCCCAGCAGGAGGCCCTGACTGCGGAGACCGTTGCCGCACTGAGCCGCCTGATTCCCGCATGGGACGATGTGTCTGAAGCAATGCAAGTGGGGCGTAAGGGCGTTTCAGAGAAAGTCTGACGTTTCTACCCGGTCTTGATGGATGGGGCTTCTGCTCCTGAATGGAGAAGCCCCAACAGAGCGGATGCGTGATCTTTCAACATCACGCTCCGTAGTGTCTCAGTCGTCAGTGGTAGCGGCGGATCAGTCCAGCCAGTCGACCCTGAATGTGCAGGCGTTCAGCGGGCACAATGCGCGTTTCATAGCGCGGGTTGGCGGGTTCCAGCGCAATGGTGTTGCCCTTGCGGCGCAGGCGTTTGAGCGTGACTTCGCTATTATCAATGAGTGCGACAACAATCTGTCCGTTCTCGGCATCTTCTGTGCGACGGATGATGACGTGATCGCCGTCCAGAATCCCGGCCTCAATCATGGAATCCCCGGTGACTTCCAGCGCGTAGTAGTCGCCTGAGGTCACCATATCTTTCGGGATGTCCAGAAAGGTATCCGTTTCGGCCATGGCTTCAATCGGCAGACCAGCGGCAATGCGCCCATAAAGCGGGATTTTCAGCGCGGCGGGCTGGTGGCGGGAGAAATCACCACGCACGACATTTGTGGGCAGCGTTTCGGAGGCAGGCGCCATTTCCGGGAGATGGATGACTTCCAGCGCGCGGGCCCGATGGTGATGACGACGCAGAAATCCACGTTCTTCCAGCCCGGAAATCAGGCGATGAATGCCGGATTTGGAGCGCAGGCCCATGGCCTCTTTCATCTCGTCGAAAGAAGGAGAGAAACCCGTCTGCTTGAGGTGAGAATCAATAAAAAGCAGCAGTTTGTGCTGTTTGCGCGTCAGCATTGCGGCACCCCGGAGCAGATGAGTGTTTTTGTATTTATAGTGCTTTGTTCTATATAAGTTCTCTTTTTTAGTCAAGGGGTTATTCACCCCAGCCAAAAGCACTTCTGTATTTTTTGTGGTGTCTGTAAAGGTTCCTGCAGAAGGCCCGTTGGGGCCTGTGCTTTCAGTCTGGCTATTTAAGCGGGGCCGGTGATCATCGGTCCGAAATCCCTGATGCCGTCTTTGTATGCGGTTCTATAACATATTGAAAAGGTTCGGTGTTTAGGAAAATTATCACGGTTCCGGCAGCGTTTTGTGCCTGTTTTAGCCTGAGTTTGCCTCAGGCTGCGGCGCAGGCGACTGCTCCCGATGCGAATGCGTTCAGCTTCGCAGACCGCCTGACGCGGGACTGGGGCGGTGTACGTCGCACGCTGGCGGAACATGGGGTGGATTTTCAGCTGACGGACCAGAACGAGTTGTGGGCTGTGCCTGTCGGGGGGAGCCAGCCGTCCAATAACTACATTGGCGTGACCACCGGCCAGCTTTCTGTGGATCTTGGGCGCCTGACGCATCTGCCGCTCGGCACCATTGGCATCAGTGGGGTGGATATTCGCGGTCATCCCTTCAGCAACCAGCCGCTTTATGTGTTCAATCAGGTCTCCGGGATTGAGGCGGATATCAACCTGCGCCTCTATGAGGTCTGGTATGGCCAGACTTTTGACCATGATCGGCTGGATATGCGTATTGGGAAGCTTGATCTCAGTCATGACTTCATGGGGAGTGATGGCGCGATGCAGTTCATGAACGCCTCATTCTCCTGGCCCATGGTGCCGGATAACAACCTGTACGATCAGGGGCCGGCGTCACCGCTGGGCACGCCTGCCGTGCGGGTCAAATACAAGCTTTCCAAAAGCTTGACGGTTCTGGCCGCCGTTGCGGATGATAACCCGATTGGCGCTGGTTTTCTGAACGATGCCGACCCGTGGAACCAGAATCAGGACCCCAGCGGCACCCGATTCCATTTTGGCACCGGGGCGCTGATGTTTCTGGAAGCGCAGTATCACACGCAACTCTGGGGGAAGGACGGAACCTATAAGCTGGGTGGTTACGGAGATACCGGCCGCTTTCCGGATCAGGCTGACCCAACTGTTCGCCATAAAGGCAACTGGACGTTTTACGCCGTGGCCGATCAGGTTCTGGCTAATCTTGCAGGTAAGCAGACGGTTGCGGGCTTTGTGCGCGCCACATGGGCACCGCCCGCTAACCGCAACCAGATTGTGAATGCGGTAGACGCCGGATTTTTGTTGAACGCGCCATTCCAGCGCGCAAACGATGTTCTGGGGCTTGGGTTCGGCTATGGCGAGGCCAGCCCGGTTTTGCGGCGGTCAGAACGGCGTGCGGGCACGCTGGCGCAGCACGCCGAATATCATCTGGAACTGACTTATCAGTTTCAGGCGACACCCTGGCTCCTCATCCAGCCTGATCTTCAGGGGATGCTTTCACCCAGCGGCGGTGTACTGGATACCGCAGGTCGCAGGGTGAAAGACGAAGCCATTTTTGGCCTGCATTCCAGCATGTCGTTCTGAAGCTCTCAGGGCAGGCGAAGAATACGGCAGGGCGCGCCGGCTTTCTCGGCTGGTGCGAAGGGCGCGCGAATCAGGAGCGCCTGACTTTGGGCGAAAATATTCAGCTGAGCCGAATCCTGTGAACTGAAGGGTGTTGCCAGTGGAAGTTGTCCATCAGCCTGGGGCGTGAGGCGGCACCGCACAAAATCCTGCCGCTGGTCGTTCTCGCCAATATCCGTGCCCAGCACGGCGGCTTCCGTTTCCATCTTGTCCGGCACGGGCTGGCCGAGCAGCTTGCGCAGGGCAGGGACCACAAACACCAGACTACACACCAGCGCCGCGACCGGATTGCCCGGCAGGCCGATAACGGGGGTGTGGCCCAACTGGCCGAACATCAGCGGTCTGCCCGGGCGCATGGCGATTTTCCAGAAATCCAGCGCCAGACCGTGAGCCTCCAGCGTGCTGCGCACGACGTCATACGTGCCCACACTTGCCCCGCCGATAGTCACCAGCAGATCCAGCGTATGCGCCTGCCCGATGGCGGCAGAGAGAGACTCGGCATTATCCCGTGCAACAGGGAGCAGGATCGCGTCCGCCCCCAGAGATTTGAGCAGGGCGGTAATCATGAACGCGCCGGAATTGACGATGGAGTCTGGCGACGCCGGGTCTCCGGGCAGCACAATCTCATCACCCGTCGCCAGAACGCCAATGCGCGGGCGGCGAGACACGGGGAGCCAGATATGCCCGCCAGCCGCTGCCAGCCCGATATCGCGCGGCCCGATTTTTTTGCCTGCCGGAACCAGAATGTCGCCTTTGCGGAAATCCTGCCCCTCTTTGCGGATGAACTGGCCCACGCGCCCGGCGCTGAGCAGCGTTGCGTGATCGCCCTCACGCCGCACATTTTCCTGAATCATGACCATATCGGCGCCTGCGGGGATCTGGCTGCCGGTAAACAGCCGCAGGCAGGTGCCTTTCTTCACGGTCAGGCTGGATGGGTGTCCTGCGGGGGCTTCGCCCACAATGCGCAGTGTGGCGCCTTCCTGCGCGTCCTCAGCCTTGAGAGCATAGCCATCCATTGAGGAGATGGAGACAGGTGGATTGGAGAGGCGCGCTGTGAGCGGGGATGCCAGCACCCGGCCACATCCATCGGCCAGAGAGACGGTTTCCAAGCCCCCGGCTGAGAATTTTTCAAGGATTCGGGCGCGTGCAACAGCCACATCCAGCATGTTTTTTTACTCCTTTCGGCTATTCCCACGCCTGAATGATGCAAGAATGCTTGACGTTTGGCTCTTGTATGCGCATTTTGCCGGCACTTGAACACCACCCGACCACGTTTCTGGCGTGGTGCCGGGTTTAACGATGCTCTGCTGAGGAAGCTATGGCCAAGACCAATGTTATCAAAATCCGTCTCGTTTCCACGGCGGACACCGGTTACTTCTACGTCACCAAGAAGAACGCCCGTGCCCACACCGGCAAGATGGAACTGAAGAAGTACGATCCCGTTGCACGCAAGCACGTCGTGTTCCGCGAAGCGAAAATCAAATAATCTCGCCCTTCTGGGGGAAGAGATTATAAAAAAGCGGCTCCATCCGGGGCCGCTTTTTTTTTATGGCTGTTGTGCCGCGTGCATAAAGAAAAACCCCGCCAGACGGATCTGCGGGGTTCGAGCGTAACAGGTCATGCTGCCGGGGCTATCGCCCGTTGCGGTTTGCCCGATAGCCGGTCTTTAGCGTTTACGGCGTTTAGTAAAGCGGATCATGCCGGTCATACGGCACGACAATATCGTTCTTGTCAGCCAGATTGAGCATCGCGCGGGCGCGTTCATCCAGCGTGTCATTATCCAGAGACTGTTCCCGCAGGCCGTTCACCCGCCGCCGCCAGGCTGTCTGCTCTGCAGAAGCATCCTGCTGCGCCTGTTTGGCCTGATCAAGCAGCACAAGCTGGCTCTGATACGCCTTCATGCCGTGGTCACCCTGCGTGGCGTTCCAGCCAAAATAGACCGCAATGCCCAGAAAAACGGTGGGCGGAACAATGGCGCGCACTGCACGTCTGATAAAGCGGCCGATTTGCACGATTTTAACGTCCCTCTGTCCCGGAAAATGACATTTTGATCAGATCTTTATGTCTAAACCATGAATATCTGCACAGGAAGAGACCTCGGGACGGGAAGGGCATAAAAAAAGCCGTGCTCCGAAGAACACGGCTCTAATAGGCCAAGAGGTAGGCCTGTCGCTCAGGACTTCAGGATGGAACGGCCTGCATACTGTGCTGCTGTAGCCAGTTCCTGCTCAATGCGAATGAGCTGGTTGTATTTTGCAGTTCTGTCGGACCGGGACAGGGAGCCGGTCTTGATCTGCCCGCAGTTGGTGGCAACAGCCAGATCCGCAATGGTGGAATCTTCTGTCTCACCGGAGCGATGGCTCATGACCGCCGTGTAGCCTGCCTTGTGCGCGACTTCGATCGCTTCCAGCGTTTCCGTCAGGGTGCCGATCTGGTTGACCTTTACCAGAATGGAATTGCTCACACCGGCTTTAATGCCGCGACGCAGGCGCTCGGGATTGGTGACGAACAGATCATCGCCAACCAGCTGAATTTTCTTACCGAGCGTTTCCGTCAGCAGAGCCCAGCCTTCCCAGTCATCTTCCGCCAGACCATCTTCAATGGAGGCAATGGGGTAACGGTTCGTCAGGTCTGCCAGCCAGCTGACCATCTCGCCCGAATCAAACGTCTTGCCTTCACCCTTCATGATGTATTTGCCATCACGGAAGAACTCGGTGGAGGCGCAATCCAGCGCAAAGGTCACGTCTTCGCCGGGACGGTAGCCTGCGGATTCCACGGCGCGGGTAATAAAGCCCAGCGCTTCGTCAGCCGATTTCAGGGCAGGAGCAAAGCCACCTTCATCGCCCACGTTGGTATTGTGGCCAGCAGCCTGAAGGTCTTTCTTGAGGTGGGCAAAAATTTCCGCACCCCAGCGAATGGCATCGGATTCCGTCGGCGCACCTACCGGCTGGATCATGAATTCCTGAATATCAATCGGGTTGTCGGCATGCTCGCCGCCATTGACGATATTCATCATCGGCACAGGCAGAGTGTGGGCAAACACACCCCCAATGTAGCGATACAGCGGCACATGCAGCTCGGCAGCCGTGGCTTTGGCGATGGCCAGAGACACGCCCAGAATCGCGTTAGCACCCATGCGGCTCTTGTTGGGGGTACCGTCCAGATCAATCATCGCATTGTCGATATCAATCTGGTCGGACGATTCGGCACCCTGTAGTGTCGGCAGGATTTCATTTTCAATATTTTCGATGGCCTGCAGAACACCCTTGCCACCAAAGCGCTTGGGGTCCTTGTCGCGCAGTTCAACGGCTTCATGAGCGCCGGTAGAAGCACCAGACGGCACGGCAGCCCGCCCTTTAGCGCCTGAGGCCAGTTCAACATCCACTTCAACTGTCGGGTTTCCGCGGCTGTCCAGAATTTCACGCGCGATGATATCGACAATGGCACTCATAATTTTTCATTCCCGTTTCAGGCTCAGGCGATTTGGGCTGGCCGAGATGCGTTGTTTTTCTTTTTGCTTCAACGAAACACGGCGGCGCGCGTTTCCTTGCAGTTGCTAGTGGCAGCCTGTTGGGCTTTTCTGTCAACCAGTTCAAGGCCTGAAAGCGTGCAGAGGAGGCACACCAAAAGCTCATGAAGAGACTTCCATTTGTCGCTGTGGTGCTGGCAATCGCGGGGCTTCTGCCCCTGATTCTCTGTGCGTGTGGGATTGTGTTTTTTGCCTCCGGTGTGCCCATCCCCAATCTGATGATGGCGTTTGTGTCTTACTGCGCGGTGTCTCTCGCCTTTTTCGGGGCGGTGCACTGGGGGCTGGCGCTTGAACCTGCACCCGCGATTGTGACCAGCGGGGCAGACCGGACGGATATCATCCGGCTTGTGCTGGGCGTGGTGCCCGCTTTTGTCGGCTGGGTAGCGGCCTATACGGCGTTTGCGTGGATGCCCGTGGCAGGTGTTGCGATTCTGGCCGTCGCGGTTCCGGTCCTCGCCTTACTGGAGCGGCAGGGGTGGCGCAGGGGCGCTTTGCCGAGTGGCTATATGGGCCTGCGGTGGATTGTGACGGCTGTTACGGAATGCTGTCTGCTGGTGGTGCTTGTCGCGCGCCTCTTCTAGCGCTTCCGGCTACTCTGTTGTTATAACATGAAAATCCGGCGGGAGTGGCCGGGTGGACGTGGAAGGATTTGAAGACCATGCACAGCACTCCGCGCATTCTGGTCAAAGGAGCCGGTGTTGCCGGTATGACGGCCTCTGTCACGCTGGCCGAGCGCGGCGGGCAGGTTACACTTTATGATGCCGGAGGGCGGGTTGGCGCCGGGGCGTCATGGATGGCCGGTGGCATGCTGGCCCCGTGGTGTGAGGCGGAATCGGCTCCCGCAGAGGTGACGGCGCAGTCTGTTGATTCGGTGGAGTGGTGGGCAACTCATGTGCCTGACGTGGTGCGGGCAGGCAGTCTGGTTCTGGCCCCACCGCGGGATGTGGGGGAGATCGCCCGGTTCGGGCGGCGTACTTCACATTTTCATACACTTGGCACGGAAGACATTGCTCTGCTGGAGCCAGATCTGGCGGGCCGTTTCCATAAAGCCCTCTTTTTTGCCGATGAAGGGCATGTGGACCCTCGCAAGGCTCTGGTTGCCCTGCGGCAAAGTCTGGAAGCCAAAGGTGGCACCGTTCTTCTGGAAGGTGCTCAGGCGCCGGATGAGGCCGAGTTTGACTGGGTGGTGGACTGCACCGGCCTGAATGCCCGCACCAGGCTCACAACGCTGCGTGGCGTGCGGGGTGAGATGATTCTGCTCCGCTGCCCGGATGTTGCACTGCATCGCCCGGTGCGCATGCTGCATCCTCGTATTCCCATTTACATCGTGCCGCGGGCTGACCATGTCTTCATGGTCGGGGCCACCATGATTGAAAGCGAAAACGCAGGCGGGATGACGGTGCGTTCCATGACCGAGCTGCTGAATGCCGTGTGGACGCTGCATCCGGGTTTTGCCGAAGCGGAAATTCTGGAAATGGGCACCGGGCTCCGACCGTCCTACCCGGACAACATGCCCACCGTCGTGCAGGATGGGCAGCATATTTATGTGAATGGCATGTATCGCCACGGTTTCCTGCTTTCTCCCGCGCGGGCGCAGGAAGCGGCGAACATGATTTTTGGAGCGCCGGACAAGACCGCCTGAACGCGATTGCCCCGAAGGGAAATCGTGCTTAAGTCCGACAGCAGAGGTTTAAGGGGAGAACGCCCACATGCAGATCGTGGTCAATGACGAGGTTCATGAGGTGTCAGCCAGGACGCTGGCAGCCCTGATTGATGAGCTCGGCTACGGCGGTGCGCGGATTGCTACAGCCATGGATGGCAGCTTTGTGCCGGTGCCTTACCGTGCCCGGACCGTCTTGCGGGATGGTGCGCGGATTGAAATTGTTGCTCCCATGCAGGGAGGCTGAGACCTCATGACAAAATCTTTTTACGGCACAGTTCTGTCTTCGCCGCTCATGCTGGGTACAGCCCAGTATCCATCCCCTGATATTCTGCGTGATGCGGTCAAGGCGGCTCAGCCGGGTGTTGTGACGGTTTCTCTGCGGCGTGAATCTGCCGGAGAACGGGCCGGGCAGGCGTTTTGGGATCTTATTCAGGAACTCGGTGTGCCCGTTCTGCCGAACACGGCCGGGTGCCACACCGTCAAGGAGGCCGTCACCACCGCGCATATGGCGCGCGAAGTGTTCGGCACGGACTGGGTCAAGCTGGAAGTGATCGGGGAACTGGATACGCTCCAGCCGGACGTGTTCGGGCTGGTCGAAGCCGCGCGCATTCTGACGGACGATGGCTTCAAGGTTTTCCCATATACCACAGAGGATCTGGTGGTGGCCGAGCGCCTGCTGGCTGTGGGATGTGAAGTGCTGATGCCCTGGGGCGCGCCCATCGGCTCCGGTAAAGGGTTGAACAATGTCTTCGGTCTGCGCGCCTTGCGGGCACATTTTCCGGATGTGCCGCTAGTGGTGGATGCGGGCATCGGTGTGCCCTCTCATGCCGCACAGGCGCTTGAGCTGGGGTATGATGCGGTGCTGATCAACACCGCGGTAGCCAAAGCCGGAGAGCCAGCTGTGATGGCTGAAGCGTTCCGGTTTGCCGTGCAGGCCGGCATGCTGGCCCGTCAGGCTGACCCTATGGAAGAGCGCGATATGGCTGTTCCTTCAACCCCCGTCGTCGGAAAGGCCATGCTGGCATGACATCCCTCCCGCAGAAAATTTATCCTGTTGTTGATACCGCGCTCTGGGTGGACCGGCTTGGGAGTGCGGGCGCGCGCTTTATCCAGTTGCGCATCAAGGACCTCCCGGAAGACGAACTGCTGGCGGAAATTCGGGCTGCCCACGCGTTTGCAAAGAAGCATGGTGTCTGTCTGGTGCTGAATGATTACTGGCAGATCGCTGTGGCCGAGGGGATTGATTACCTTCATCTTGGTCAGGAAGATCTGGATACAGCGGACCTTGAGGCTATTCGCAAGGCTGGTATCCGTCTGGGGATCAGCACGCATAGCCATGAAGAACTGACCAGAGCGCTGGCCTGTAAGCCGGACTATGTGGCTCTTGGCCCTATCTGGCCGACCCGCCTGAAGAAAATGCCGTTCGGCCCGCAGGGCACGGAACGTCTGACGGAGTGGAAAAACCTGATTGGCGATCTGCCTCTGGTCGCCATTGGAGGTATTACGCTGGAGCGCCTGCGCCCGTGTCTGGATGCCGGCGCAGACAGTGTCGCCGCTGTGTCCGATTTCACGCAGCATGCGGACCCGGAAGGGCAGGTGAAGGCGTGGCTGGCGGAGGCCGGGGAGGCTGCGCCTTAAGAAAACGCTAAGTTTTTATCATATATCTTGTAAGTAAATATCTGTTATAACATTGAGATTTCCTTATTCGTTCCTATCTTTTGTAGAAGTAGACGAATTAAGGAAATCATCATGTCTCACGATAAAGCACCGCATACTTCCAGCTCTCTGCATGATCTGGCTCGTAAAGCGACACATTCTCCCAAACTCCTTACAAAAGCGGAAATCATTCAGCTCGCAGACCATGTGCTGAAGGGTGGAGAACACGCTTCCGAGTTTGAAAAGGAAGTCGCCAAGAAGGCCCGCCATAATCCGGAAGGGCTGGAAGAGAATGAAATTATTGCTCTGGGAAAGAAGACACTCTCTGCCTGAGGGCCGTCTGATCTGATGAGCACCGCCTGCCAGCAGGCGCAATATTTTTACATACAAAGGAATTACCGCACATGACGGTTAAAAAGCAGCTTAGCGACGCCATTAAACAGAAAAAAGCAGTGAGCTTTTCTTTTCAGGGCAAACCCGCATTTGGCTCGCCTCACGCTCTGGGGAAAGGGGATGGAGAAGAACGCGTTCTGATCTATCGCGGTGAAGATTCCCACGAGAAAGAGGTCAAGCCCACAGGCAAGTGGGCCTGCCTGCGGCTTGCGGACCTGAGCAACGTGATGCTGACGGATGAGCCTTTCCATGAGGGCCATCCGGGAGAGCATGACAAAGCCTGTCTGCACGATGTTGAGCTTTCAGTGAAATAAAGCTTCGCGCATTTTGCTCCGGTTGGTGCCGGAGCAAAGTCGTGTTCACTGGAGGGAGCCGAGAGTTTTGTCCTCACTGTTCCCTTCAAGGACATGCGTGAGTTCATCGACCAGCGCGATGCGTCCTTCCCTGAGTTGAAAGAACGCAATCACCCTGATTGTGCTGATATGGCCAGAAGGACGTATCGCACGGGCGACATGCACAGTCGCCGCCATATCTTCCTGACAGATGATCCGTTCAATCGTAATCTCAAGTGACTGAAGGGCCGCCCGTAAGGCCTGGGCGTGTGTGAGAAAATCCTCCAGCGTCAGTGTGCGACCATCCACAATCTGCTGGTAGTCAGGTGTCAGGAAAGCTTTCAGCTGATCCACACTGGTGGTGAAATCCGTAAAGGTGGCAAACATCTGGCGGATGATCTGTTCGGAAGCGGGGGCGGCCATTTGGGTCTCCTGCTGGTGTGAGGGAGATCCTGTCTTGCCTTATGCAGGCTGTGGCCTGTTAATGGGATTACGCCAATCAATACGGGTTAGCCGCCATTTCCGATGCATTTCTCCCTTTAGATGTCCTGAGCAGGGATCAGCCTCTTCTTATCGCGCAGTCTGCGCAGGGGCGGCGTGCGCGGGAGACGGCGGCGCACCAGCATGCCCGGGGTCAGCTGATTGGCACGATGACCGGCCTTTCAATGCTCAGCACGTCAGCAGGACGCTGGGCTGTGCCGCCGGCCAGTGCTGTGTGGGTGCCCCCATATCTGGCCCATGAGTTTCGGTCCTATGGGCCATTTCACGGGTGGAGCGTCTATATTGCCCAGTCCGCATGTCGGGCTTTACCGGACAGACCGCAACTCCTCTCAACTTCCCCATTACTGCGGGAAGCTGTTCTGCGGGCTGCTCTCTGGCCGGTGGCAGAGCATTTGACAGCGCTGCAGACGCATGTTGCGCAGGTCATTCTTGATGAGATTGCCAACAGCCCACGTGAAGAATTTTGTCTGCCCATGCCGTCTGATCCCCGCTTGCTGGCTGTGGCGGAAGCTATTTTGAAAAATCCTTCAGCCCGCGAGAGCATGAGCGCCTATGCGGAGCAGGTGTCTCTTTCAGAACGGACGTTCAGCCGGTGGTATAAAGCGCAAACCGGATTTTCCTTCCGGGTCTGGCAAGCACGCGCTCGTGTGCTGCAGGCCATTGAATGGCTCACGGAGGGGCAACCCGTGACGACCGTTGCGTTTGACCTTGGCTATGAGACGGTGAGCAGCTTCATTGAGGTCTTCAAAACGCAGGTGGGTATGACGCCCGGTCGTTTTGCTGCCGTTGTGGGAGGCGGTCAGCCGTAATCCCAGCCGTTTAGCCCCCGGCAAAAATGCGGGCTGCGTCAGTTTTGTTAAACAAAAGCAGCAGAATTTTCGCTGCCAGCGGAAGGGGCGGTGCGGCGGTCAGAGGCGCGGTGTCGGGCAGGAGTTTTTCTGCCTCCGCATGGGCGGTTTCCAGCAGCATATCCACCAGAATTTCCGGGGCCATCCGGTATTCCGGCAGGCCGGACTGACGGCGGCCCGTCATGTCGCCCCCACCACGCAGGCGGAAATCTTCATCTGCAATCAGGAAGCCATCTTCCGTCTCGCGCAGGCAGGTCAGCCGGCGGCGGGCAGTCAGGCCCAGCCCTTCATCATGCAGCATCAGGCAATAGGACGCCGCCGAGCCTCGGCCCACACGTCCGCGGAGCTGATGGAGCTGGGCCAGTCCGAAGCGCTCGGCATGTTCTATCACCATGATGGTCGCTGTTGGGACGTCCACGCCCACCTCAATGACGGTGGTGGCAACCAGTATGCGGGTTTTGCCCTGAGCGAATTCCTGAAGGGCTTCCTCACGCACATTGGCGTCCTGCCGCCCATGCGCCAGTCCGACCACCTCGCCAAACCGTTCCAGCAGCGCCGCCTGCCGGGCTTCCGCTGCGGCAATATCCAGCGCCTCACTTTCCGAGACGAGCGGGCAAACCCAGAAGATCTGTGCGCCTTTAGTCAGAGCGCGGGCCAGCCCTTCAATGACCTCATCCATCACGCTGATGGTGTGCAGAGAGGTCCGCACGGGCTTTCGGCCAGCAGGTTTCCCGTCCAGACGGCTGATCTGCATATCCCCAAAGCGGGTAATCAGCAGGGTGCGGGGGATGGGGGTCGCCGTCATGACCAGCATGTCTGTAGCCCGGCCTTTTTCCACCAGCGTCAGGCGCTGCTCCACCCCAAACCGATGCTGCTCATCAATCACCGCCAGCCCGAGGTCTGCAAACTTCACGGTCTCCTGCACTAATGCGTGCGTGCCGATCACCAGCCGTGCTGTGCCGTCTTCTATCTCCTGCAAAGCTTTCTTGCGGGCTTTGCCTTTGACGGAACTGGAGAGGAACGCAACGGGCACAGGAGAGAGGCGCGCAAAGGTGGCGGCATGCTGGCGGGCAAGAATTTCCGTGGGGGCCATCAGCGCCCCTTGGGTGCCAGCTTCTACGGCACGCAGCATGGCGAGCAAGGCGACCAGCGTTTTGCCTGCCCCCACATCCCCTTGCAGCAAGCGACTCATGCGGTAAGGGGCAGCCATGTCGGCTTCAATTTCAGCCAGAGCCTTTTTCTGGCCGGGGGTCGGCGTATGGCCAAAGGCTGCCAGTGCCTGCCGTTGTAAGTGCCCATCGCCCTGCAGGCTGCGGCCCGGGCGGGCACGGGAGGCGTGCAGGGCAATGCGGGTAGCAAGCTGGTCAGCCAGTAATTCATCACAGGCCAGTCGCGCCTGAGCGCGCGTCTGCTGGGCTCGCCATGCGTCTCCGGCCTCGCTGCCGGGAATGCGGTCAGGGAAATGCATCCATGTCAGCGCGGTGATGAAATCTGGCCAGCCTTTCTTTTTGATGAGGGCGGCCTCATGCCATTCCGGCAGCGTGGCGGGCAGGCGGGTGAGGGCAGCTCTCATGGCCGAACGGACATTGCCGGCAAACAGCCCTGCCGTGAGCGGCCAGACGGGGTCCAGACCGGGAATGCGATCTGCCGAGCGCGCGGGGAGCAGATAGTCCGGTGAGGTCATGCACAGGCGCTCACCAAACCGTTCGACCTTGCCAGAGGCTGCAATGGATTCGCCCAACACGACCTTTTCGGCCTGCCATTTGGAGAAAAAAGCGAGTTCGAGCTGGCCGGTGCCATCTGCCAGTGTCACCCGCCATGGCTGACGGGTGCGTGGTGCAGGGGCGCGGATATCCTGCACGGTGCCGGAAATGGTTGCGATTGTGTCTGGCCTGAGTTGCGCCAGAGTGGGGCGCAGGCGGCGGTCCACCATGCTTTCCGGCAGGCAGAACAGGAGGTCCAGAACCCGTGAGCCACCCGCAATACGGCTTAGCAGCTTTGCCCGCGCCGTGCTGACACCCGGCAGTGTCTCCAGCGGCGCCAGTATGGCGGACAGGCTGGCGCGGTCAAACGGACCGGGTGCCGAAGCGGATGTGATAGGCGGGGGGCTGGACACTGGCGCGACAGAGGCCTCTGTTTGGCAGGCTGACAGAAGAGAACGCCAAGGCTATAGGACACCAGCGCCATGCAACACAATTCAACGACCACTCTTCCGCCCGAACAGGATTCTGAAGAGGCTCTGGCCTCTCGGCGTCGTCGCCTGCGTTTTCGCGCCTCGCATCGCGGTACGTTTGAGACGGACGCCCTGATTGGCGGCTTTGTGGAAGAGAACGTCGATACCATGAACGCGGCGGAGCTGACGGACATGGAAGCCATTCTGGAAATCCCGGACCCGGACCTGACGGACTGGCTGTTTGGCCGTCTGCCATTGCCGCCAGAGCGGGAGACCCCCATGTTACGTCGGATGGTTGATGCGTGTCGCGCAAAAGGAGTTGGGATAGCCGGATGACGGAAGAGACGAGCGCTGAGGGCCGTATTGCGCCCATCTGGGGCGTGCCTGAAGGGTATGATGCGCTTTTGCTGGCCAAAAGGGCCAGAGAACATAAAGGGCCTGTCCTGCATATTGCGCGGGATGATGCCTCCACAGCCCGGCTGGCAGACATGCTGGCCTATGTGGCGGAGGATGTGGAAACCCTGCGTTTCCCGGCATGGGACTGCCTGCCGTATGACCGCGTTTCTCCCAACCCTGCGATTGTAGCGGAACGCGTTGCAACCCTGACGCGCCTTCTGGAACCGTCAGACGGTCGACCACGTCTGGTGCTGACAACTGTTTCCGCTGCCATACAGCGTGTCTCACCGCGTTCCACGTTTGAAGGCCAGTCTCTTACGGTCAAGCAGGGGGAGAGCCTCGATCAGGCTTTTCTGATCGAACTGCTGATTGCCAATGGCTACACCCGCACCGATACGGTGATGGAGGCCGGTGAGTTTGCCTCGCGCGGTGGCATTTTTGACCTGTTCCCCGCAGGGGCGGCTGAACCTGTCCGGCTGGATCTGTTCGGCGATGAAGTTGAGAATATCCGTGCCTTTGATCCCGGCTCCCAGCGGTCTACTTCCAAACAGGATGCGCTGACGCTGCGGCCTGTCTCTGAATTTTCGTTGGATGCGGCCAGTATCTCCCGCTTCCGCACGGGCTGGCGTGATGTTTTTGGCCCCGCTGCGGCCTCTGACCCGCTCTATGAGCATATTTCCGATGGTCGTCGTTATCCGGGCATTGAGCACTGGCTGCCGCTGTTCCATGAGCGGCTGGAAACGCTGTTCGACTATCTGCCGAATGTCTCCGTCTCGCTCGATTATCAGGTCGAGGACGTGCTGAGAAACCGTCTGGAAATGATCGCTGATCATTATCAGGCCCGCCGTCAGCCAGCGCGGGAAGGGGAAACGCCCTACCGCGCCCTGCCGCCACATCTGCTGTATCTGGATTCGAAAGGCTGGGAGGCGATTCTCAGCCGTCTGCCTGTGGTCGCCTTCAGCCCCTACGCCAAGCCTGATGGTGCTGCGGGGATGGATGTTGGCGGACGACCCGGCAAGATGTTTGCCAAGATTGTGCCCGGTGCCCAGCGCGAGCAGGTTTTCACACTGTTGGGCGAGCAGGTACGGGACTGGGGGCAGGTTAAGCGCAAGACGTATGTCACCGCGTGGACCAAAGGCTCGCGTGAGCGCATTGGCACGTTGCTGCGTGAACATGGCGTGGCCACCCAGAGCTATGATGACTGGGCTGCCGCCCGCAAAGCCAAGCCGGGTTCTGTTGGTCTGCTGACACTGGGGCTGGAACGCGGCTTTGTTGCGGATGATCTGGCGTTTGTGTCTGAGCAGGATTTGCTGGGCGAACGGATTGGTCGCCCGCCACGCCGTCGCCGCCGGGCAGATGAACTGATTGCCGAAGCCGGGGAAATTTCCGCTGGCGATCTGGTGGTTCATCAGGATTACGGGATTGGCCGGTATGACGGGTTGGAGACGGTCAGCGTTGGCGTGGCCCCGCATGACTGCCTGCGTCTGCTCTATGATGGCGGCGAGAAGCTCTATCTTCCGGTTGAAAATATCGAACTGCTGAGCCGTTTTGGCTCGGATCAGGCTGGTGTGCCGCTGGACAAGCTGGGCGGCGTTGCCTGGCAGGGCCGTAAGGCCAAAATGAAGCAGCGCATCCGGGATATGGCCGGAGAGTTGATTCGTACCGCTGCCGCGCGTGCCCTGAAGGAAGCGCCGGTTCTCGCTCCGGCGGAGGGGATGTGGGACGAGTTCTGTGCCCGCTTCCCGTTTGTGGAAACAGATGACCAGTCCCGCGCCATCGCTGATGTGCTGGATGATATGGGGTCAGGCCGCCCGATGGATCGGCTTGTGTGTGGCGATGTGGGCTTTGGCAAGACGGAGGTTGCGCTGCGTGCGGCCTTTGTTGCTGCCATGTCCGGCGGACAGGTGGCGGTTGTGGTGCCGACCACGCTGCTGGCGCGCCAGCACTACCGGACCTTTGCCGCGCGCTTTGAAGGCTTCCCCATTAAGGTTGCTCAGTTGTCCCGCATGGTGACGGGTAAGGAAGCAACCGCCGTGCGCAAAGGTCTTGCGGATGGCTCCGTTAATATCGTGATCGGCACGCACGCTCTGCTCGCCAAGACGGTGCAGTTTGCCTCGCTTGATCTGCTGATTATTGATGAGGAACAGCATTTTGGTGTGGGGCATAAGGAAAAGCTGAAAGCGCTGCGCGAAGACGTGCATGTGCTCACACTGTCCGCCACACCTCTGCCGCGCACCCTGCAACTCTCGCTCTCCGGCGTGCGCGAGATGAGCCTGATTGCAACACCGCCGACCGACCGTCTGGCGGTGCGCACCTTTATCATGCCGTTTGATAGCGTCGTGATTCGGGAGGCTATTCAGCGTGAACGCTTCCGTGGCGGTCAGATTTTCTGCGTGGCCCCGCGTATTGAGGATCTGGACCGTCTGGCGGAGCGGCTGAGCTCCATCGTGCCGGACGCCAAGGTGGTGCAGGCGCATGGCCGCCTGACGCCAACGGAACTTGAACGGGTGATGACCGAGTTCTCGGACGGGAAATATGACATCCTGCTCTCCACCAACATCGTGGAAAGCGGGCTGGATATGCCTGCTGTGAATACGCTGATTATTCACCGGGCCGATATGTTTGGTCTCGGGCAGCTCTATCAGCTGCGTGGGCGTGTGGGGCGCGGTAAGCAGCGTGGTTATGCTTATCTGACCTGGCCGCAAACGCATGCCCTCTCCACCTCCGCTGAAAAGCGGCTGGAAGTCATGCAGACGCTGGATACGCTGGGGGCAGGCTTTACGCTGGCCTCGCACGATCTGGACCTGCGTGGGGCAGGCAATCTGCTGGGGGATCAGCAATCCGGCCACGTGCGGGAAGTGGGGATCGAACTCTATCAGCAGATGCTGGAAGATGCGGTGGCCGACCTCCGTAATGAAACCAGCCGTCGCCGTGCGGAAGATCGGGACTGGACGCCGAATATCATTGTCGGTCTGCCTGTGCTGATCCCGGATGCCTATGTGCCGGATCTGCCTGTGCGCCTTGGTTTGTATCGTCGCATCAGTGGTCTGGCGTCAGATGCCGAGCTGGAAGCGATGGAAGCCGAACTGGTGGACCGCTTTGGCACGCTGCCGCCGGAGGTAAAAAATCTTCTGGATATTGTCGATCTGAAAAGACTGTGCCGTGCCGCAGGGGTGGAACGTCTGGAAGCCGGACCAAAAGGCATGGTGCTCCAGTTCCGCAATAACAGCTTCAAAAATCCCGCTGGGTTGGTGCAGTGGATGGGCCGCTGGAAAGATGGCGCTGTCCGTCTGCGTCCCGACCACAAAATGGCGGTGGTGCGGGAGTTGACCAATGCTCAGCGTATTGATCTGGCGCGTCGTGTGCTGCGGGATCTGGTTAAGATGACAAAGAAGGTCCCGGCAGAAGTCGCCTGATCCTTTCAGGCGGAGGGGTACTTGCGCTGCGTCCGGGATGGTGGTTTCGGACAGGACACCACGCCCAACAGGCCATACAAAAAAGCGGACTGCTCAGGCAGCCCGCTTTTTTTTCGGTGTATATTTTAAGAAATTAGTGAAGCGGGAGAGGAAAGCCGTTCACCGTCAGCACACCCCCTTGCCAGACGGTATTCCACACATTCACATCGTTCTGGCTGTGGCTGACCAGCCGGGCCAGCACGAGGCCTGCGGCCAGCTTCATCTGTTTGGCGGTCCGGGCCTTTTCAATCAGAGCTTCCAGATTGCTGACTTCCAGATGACCGGAGGCCGTTGTGGCATCGACGTTTCCGGTGAGGGTGGCTGTGCCATTGCCTTTCAGCTGCACGGTATCGCGCGTCGCATTAAAGCTGGAAATGGTGACATGGACTGCGGGGGCGGCGGTGGATTTCCCTCCGATGGCTGCCATCAGAGCCGGCAGTTCGGATGCCGGCAGCGAGAACGCGGCATCAGCAGCGGAGGGGAGCAGGGCTTCATTACTAATCCCCTGATAGCTCAGGCCGGACAGTGCAAGTGTTGCGGCACTGGTATGGGCGGAGGTGCTGCCTTCCACTTTGAAATGTGCGGTGCTGCTGGACACGCGGTTAGAGCCGTGCGTCAGAACCGCATTGTTCCATGTGATGTCATACCCACCGCCGGCTTTCAGGGTTGCTGCGGCAGTTTGTCCCTGCTGGGCCAGCCAGTCTGAACACGCGGCGTTATGGCGGCCGGTGATGGCAGACATCAGCAGCAGAGAGGCCGCGTCAGCCTGATCATGTGCGGCATCGGCCGAGCTGCCGGTGAAGGTCATCTTCCCGGCGGTCAGCCCGCTGCTGCCATCAGGTGTACGCACGACCACGTTCTCATACGTCACGCCATGCGCGCTGTCCTGTGCAGAGCCGTGGGTAATCACGGCGCAGGCGGCGGGAGGAGCTGCGGCGTGTGTTGCCCGTAACGGAACAACGGCGGCGCAAAGACCAAGGCTCATAAGCATGAGACCAGCGGGGGAAGGAATGGTGTTGTGTTTCATTTGATCGTAAAGGTGGCGTATGCGGGTTCCGGGTGCAATCCGGATCTTAAAAATAATACAGATTTCACGCGTCCGATCCAAAAGCGCGTGTCACATTAAAAAGAGCGCAGCAGATGTTCAGACTGGACCCTTTCCTCATTGGCCTGCTCTGCACCATTTTTCTGGCGACGGTCTTGCCGTGCCATGGTGCAGCCGTGCCGGTTTTTCAGTGGCTTGCCATTCTTGTCATTGCCCTGATGTTTTTCCTGCAAGGCGCGCGCCTGTCCCGCAAGGCAGTCGTTGATGGGGTGATGGCCTGGCGGCTGCACCTGATTATTCTGGCCTGCACATTTGTCCTGTTCCCGCTGCTGGGGCTGGCCGCACATGCTTTGATGCCGGGCCTCTTGCAGAATGATGTCTGGCTCGGGGTGCTGTTCCTGTGCTGCCTGCCGTCCACTGTGCAGTCTTCCATTGCGTTCACCTCCATTGGCGGCGGCAATGTGCCAGCGGCTGTCTGTGCAGCCACGGCGTCCAATATTGCAGGGATTTTTATCACGCCATTTCTGGTGGGACTGGTGCTCAGCAAGCATGGCGGGGCCTCTGGCAATGTGATGAATATCGTTTTCCAGCTGCTCCTGCCGTTTCTTCTCGGGCAGCTGCTCCAGCCATGGATCGGCAAGTGGGCGCACCGGAACAAGAAGCTGCTTTCCCTCACGGATCGCGGGTCTATCCTGATTGTGGTCTACACGGCCTTCAGTGAGGCCGTGATGCAGGGCTTGTGGCACCGCCTGCCGCTGAGCCAGCTTGCTCTGATCGCACTGGTGGATTTCCTGCTGCTGGTCTGCGTGCTGGTAATTACGGCTTATGGCAGCCGTCTGGCAGGCGTGCCGCTGCGTGATGAGATTGCCATTGTGTTCTGTGGTTCCAAAAAAACGCTGGCGTCTGGCGTGCCAATGGCCAACGTGCTGTTTCCCGCAGCGTCTGTCGGGCTTATCGTCCTGCCGCTGATGATCTATCACCAGATCCAGTTGTTCGTCTGTGCGGTGCTGGCCAGAAAATTTGCCCGCATGACGCAGGAAAACGCGGAAGGCCTGCAGGCGGCAGGAGGGCCGCAAAAGGAGTAAAACGTGGCGGGGCTTGATCCGGAAAACTGGGACGCATTACGGGCGCTGGGGCACCGCATGCTGGATGAAATGCTGGACAACGTGCAGAACGTGGCTTCCGGCCCGGTCTGGCAGCCCATGCCAGATACCGTCCGGCAAGGCTTTCGGGATGCAGCGCTGCCCACGCAGGAAACCTCTCTGACAGCACTTTACGACCAGTTTTCTCAGTCTGTGACGCCCTACGCGACTGGCAACCGCCATCCGCGCTTTATGGGGTGGGTGCATGGCGGCGGCACGGCACAGGGAATGCTGGCCGAGCTTCTGGCTGCTGGTCTGAACGCCAACCTTGGTGGCCGGGACCATGCGCCGATTGAAGTGGAGCGCATGGTCATTCGCTGGGCCGCGACCATGCTGGGCTTTCCGGAAACCGCGACGGGTGTGCTGGTCACGGGCTCTTCCATGGCCAATTTTATCGCCATGATTACGGCAAGCCGCGCTGTGAATGGTGGCCTTGAGATGCGGAATGCGGGGCTGGCAGGCCGCAAGCTGGTTGGCTACGCGGCTCAAACGGCCCACGGTTGCATTGCCCGCGCCTTTGATATGGCAGGCCTTGGCACGCAGGCGCTGCGCCGGGTGCCGGTCGATGCAGACTTCCGAATGGATATGGCGGCCCTGCGGCAGATGGTGGCGGCAGACCGGGCTGCCGGGCTGGAACCGTTTGTGGTGGTGGGCACGGCAGGGACGGTTGATACTGGCTCGATTGATCCGCTGACAGCTCTGGCGGACTTTGCCGAGGCCGAGAACCTCTGGTTCCATGTGGATGGGGCATTCGGTGCTATGGCCCGTCTGTCCCCAGATTACGCTCCGGCGCTGGCTGGCATGGAGCGGGCCAACAGCATTGCGTTCGATTTCCATAAATGGGCGCAGACCCCTTACGACGCCGGATGCGTTCTGGTGCGCGAGCCGGGGCGTCAGGCTGCGGCCTTTGCGCAGTCTCTGGCTTATCTGTCGCGGGAAGATCGTGGGCTGGCTGCGGGAGCGCCGTGGTTTTGTGATCTTGGGCCGGATTTGTCCCGTGGTTTCCGGGCTCTGAAGGTCTGGTTCACGCTGGCCTCGTTCGGAACCGAACGGCTGGGCGGTGTGGTGTCGCAGTGCTGTGCGGTGGCACAGCATCTGGCCAAACGGGTTCAGGCAACGCCCTGCCTCGAACTGCTGGCACCCGTGACACTTAACATCGTCTGCTTCCGGGTTATTGCATCAGACACGGATGAAGACAGCCTGAACGGCGAACTGGTGAAAGACCTGCAGGAAAGTGGCGTGGCAGCGCCCTCAACGACACTCATACATGGCAAGCGGGCCATTCGGGCTGCGATCGTCAACCACCGCACGGTGGAAGCCGATGCAGACCTTATGCTGGAGACCCTGCTGGATCTGGCGGAAAAACGGCTTGGGCATAAGCTGGAGCGTCAGACAGCCTGAGTGATGTCTGCAAGACAGGTCGAAAAGCCAGCCTTATCCTTCAGTGCAGGGCCAGAGCAAAAACTGGCACCTGCACTGAAATTGGAGAGCTCAAAAGCGGGGTTTTACCGCCGTCTGGCTTTGCCGCGTCGACCTGGCCTGTTCTGTTTTTCATCAAACAGACCAGAGAGGGCTTGCAGCATGGTGCCGCCCAGTTCTTCCGCATCGGTAATGGTCACAGCGCGCTGGTAATACCGGCCCACGTCATGACCAATCCCGATGGCGGTCAGTTCGACCGGGCTGCGCTCTTCAATCTGATGAATAACGGCGCGGAGATGGTCTTCCAGATAGGAGGCCGGGTTGACGGAGAGCGTGCTGTCATCCACCGGCGCGCCATCTGAAATCACCATCAGGATTTTGCGGGATTCCGGCCGGCCCTTCAGGCGTTTCCATGCCCAGAGCAGGGCTTCGCCGTCGATGTTTTCTTTTAAAAGCCCTTCACGCAGCATCAGGCCGAGATTGGGGCGAGCGCGCCGCCAGGGCATATCGGCAGCTTTGTAGATGATGTGCCGCAGATCGTTCAGGCGTCCGGGTTCTGCCGGTTTGCCGTCTTTGACCCATTGCTCGCGGCTTTGGCCACCTTTCCACGCACGGGTGGTAAAGCCGAGGATTTCCACTTTCACGCCACAGCGTTCCAGCGTGCGGGCCAGAATATCCCCGCAGGATGCCGCCACGGAAATGGGACGGCCGCGCATGGAGCCGGAATTATCAATCAGCAGCGTGACAACCGTATCGCGGAATTCCGTTTCCTGCTCACGCTTGTAGGAAAGGGAAAGCATGGGATTGACCACAATGCGGGAAAGACGCCCGGCATCCAGAATGCCTTCTTCAAGGTCAAACTCCCACGCGCGCGTCTGCTGTGCCATCAGGCGGCGTTGCAGCTTGTTGGCCAGACGGGAGACGACCCCCTGCAAGGTTGCTAGCTGCAGATCCAGCTGATGCCGCAGGCGGTTTAGTTCTTCCGGGTCACACAGTTCTTCCGCTTTGATTTCTTCATCAAAGGCGGTGGTGTAGGCGTGGTAACCGCCAGCGGTTTCTCCCGGTTCGTGCTCAGGGGGAGCACTGGGGCCTGCGGCTTCACCCGTACCATCTGCACCGCTGCCCTCGCGGTCTTCTTCCATGGCTTCCGGGGAGGATTCACCGCCGCCACCCATCAGTTCCGGCTGCGGGACCGGGTCGGAAGACGAGTCCGGTTCAGGCGGAACATCTTCTTCCTGCGCTTCCGGTGGCGGGGCGTTGCTTTCGTCTTCGTCGGCGGCAGAATCGGAGCCGTTATCATCGGCTTCCATCTCGTCAGATGGAGAGTCATCTTCCGTCAGAGAGCACGCTGCCAGAAGTTTCCGGGTCGCTTTGGCATAGGCTGCCTGATCATCCTGACTGAGAGCCAGATTTTCCAGAGCCGTTTGCGCCTGCGGGGACAGGGCAGCCTGCCATTTGCGCAAGATAGACAGAGCAGAGTCCGGGGCTGGTTCGCCCGTCAGGCGTTCCCGTGCCAGCAGTTCCAGCGCGACGGCTGGAGAAAGGTCATCAGGATCAGTCATCCGGTCCAGCCCGGCAGCCTGACAGTCCTTTTCCAGTCTGTGACGCAGGTTAGCGGCCACGCCACGCATATGCCGTGCTCCAACGGCCTCAATGCGGGCCTGTTCCAGAGCGTCATACACGTCCCGTGCCACGGTATCGTCGGGCTGGCGGGCACGGTGCAGGTCAAAGTCATGGTGTTTCAGCCGGAGCGCCTGAGCATCCGCGACCCCACGGATACGCTCAATTTCTTCCTCATCCATATGGCGGGAAGGCTGGGGAAGGCGGATTTTTCCAGCAAGGCTGATTGGCCCCACAGGCATGTTGCCTGTGTGGAATGAAACCTCTGCCTCCCGCTGGCCGCCGATGGCCCGCAATGTGGCTGCGGTGGCCTGCTTGAAGGCGTCAACCCGGTTGGTCTGCTCGGACTCGCTGGCTGGCCGGTTATGGCCAGACGGTGGAGCGTGCGCTCCCTTCCTGCTGTCAGCCATTGATAAAGCCGCTCTCCGTTTGTGCTTCAGGCGCCCTTATTTGGACAGGGGGCTTTTGTTGAAGCAGCGCTGATAATATTCGGCCACCATGCCACGTTCGGCCTCATCACACTTGTTGAGGAAGGTCACGCGGAAGGCGAACGCCGTATCCTTGAAAATCTTCTCGTTTTCCGCCCAGGCGATCACGGAGCGCGGGGACATCACGGTGGACAGGTCGCCCGCCATAAAGCCGGCACGGGTGAGTTCCGCCAGCGCGACCATGCTCTCAATGGTGCGGCGCGCTTCTCTGTCATCCGGGCTGATGCCCATGCGGGAGAGCACAATGCCCACTTCCTGCGCATGCGGCAGATAGTTCAGGGAGGTTACGATGTTCCAGCGGTCCATCTGGCCCTGATTGATCTGCTGCGTGCCGTGATACAGGCCCGTGGTGTCTCCCAGACCAATGGTGTTGGCCGTGGCGAACAGGCGGAACCACGGGTGCGGTTTGATCACGCGGTTCTGATCCAGCAGGGTCAACTGGCCTTCCACTTCCAGCACGCGCTGGATGACGAACATCACATCCGGGCGGCCTGCGTCATATTCGTCAAATACCAGCGCGCAGGGGTGCTGGAGGCACCAGGGCAGGAGGCCTTCCTGAAATTCCGTAATCTGCTGGCCGTCCCGCACCACAATGGCGTCCTTGCCGATCAGGTCGATACGGGAGACGTGGCTATCCAGATTGATGCGCACGCACGGCCAGTTCAGGCGGGCAGAAATCTGCTCGATGTGGGAAGATTTCCCGGTGCCGTGGAAGCCCTGCACCATCACGCGGCGGTTGAACGCAAAGCCTGCCAGAATGGCCAGCGTGGTATCGTGGTCAAACAGATAGGCCGGGTCGATCTCCGGCACATGCTCGGTGCGGATGGAGAAGGCCGGAACCGTCAGGTCAGAATCGATACCAAACACCTCGCGCACAGAAACCTGAAGATCAGGCGCAGAAAGAGCTGAAATCGGGGGAAGATCGCCTGTGGTGGTCAGGCTGGCAGAATCAGTCATTCTTTATCCGTCTGGTAGGTGGGCATTCCGAAAAGACAGTCAGACACACTCTGGTGTCAGGGCTGCCTCTTTATAATGCAGGCAGCATGGCATGGTTACCCGGCTTTTTCGAGGCCTTCTGCCATAAGATGTGCCCTGAGAGCCGTGAACGCAACATTGATGCTTTTCAGCCGCTCTTCCGAGCGCCGGTCACCATTGTTGGCATCCGGGTGATGCTTGCGGGCCAGCGAGCGGTAACGCGCTTTTGCATCGTCCAGCGTGACAGGCCACGGCAGGCCGAGTGTTGCCAGAGGTTCACGCAGGGCTTCCGGTGCGCCGGGGTTGGCTCGACTTTTCGCGCGTTCCGCACGGGAGCGCCGGTTCTGGCCAAGGATATCAAGCGGGTCCAGCACGTCTTCTTCATGAAACGTCTGCTTGCCGGGCTTCGCACTCTGGCCAAACGCCCAGGATGGCCGATCCCATGCGATATCGGCACGCAGATGCGCTTCAATCTGGCCGGGTGACATCCCTTTGTAGTAATCCCAGCGTGCGTTATACTCCCGCACATGCTCGAGACAGAACCAGTAATACTGGTTAAGGGTCTCGCGTGAGCGGGGGGCACGATAGCCTGCCGGCTTTTCACAATCAGGCATGTCACAGCAGCGCTGGGGCGCATCCGGATCCGGATCGAACGCCCGGTGACGGGTATTCCTTCGCTTCATCATCAGGGTTATGTGCGTGCTGGAGTGTTCTGTGCAAGAGGGAACGTAGGATGACGCAACGCAATTCAGCTTCCACGCCTGAGGCAGACGGCATCCGTGCCCGTCGGGTGAGAGATGCTCTGACCGCTGCCTTCAAGCCGACACGGCTTGAAATTCTGGATGAAAGCAGCCGTCATGCCCATCATGTGGCCATGACGCGCGGCCCGGAAGCCGGGGCGACAGAAACGCATTTTCGCGTTTATCTGGTCAGCTCTCTGTTTGAGAGTGTGAACCGGGTGAATCGCTCCCGCATGGTGCATGATGCGCTGAGCTATGAATTCGGTAGCGGCTTGCACGCACTGGCTCTGACACTGCGTACGCCGGAAGAAGAAAGCGCTCTGGCATGATGCGCCGTAAGGTTATGCTGCTGGCACCGGTTTTTCTGGCAGCCTGCGCCACCGGGCAGGGTAATAAGACGGCTCCGCAGGCCAGTGATACGGTTCGTGTTGAAAGCTGGCTGCGGGCCGCAAAGCTGGAAAATGTGCCCTTTACCCAGACATGGCCGAATGGATCCACCGGTGGCGGGGTACTGACCTATCGCGCTGGCTATCTGCACCTGAATTATACCGTGCCGCATAGTATGGACCTTGAGGCCTCTGGCACGCATGCCGTGTTCAAGGACAGCCAGACCGGGTCTGAAACACGGATGGGGCTCGCGCATAATCCGCTGGGTGTGCTGATGGGCAATCCCATTACGCTCTCCGGACCGGTGACAGTGACCGACATTCAGAAACCGCCGGGGATCCTGCAGATTTCTCTGGCCCGTACGGAAAATCCGTCACAGGGGCTGGTGACGCTGATTTTTCGGGATGGCGGGCGTGTTCTGGACCTTTATGAAATCCGCATTCTGGATGAACGGCAACGCACGTTGTTCATTCGTCTGGGAGGGGTGTGAGCGCAGAGGGTGTGCTGCCAAAAACAGCCTGCCAGCTTTCCGCTAGCGCGGCATCCAGCTGCGCCATAGTGGCATTCAGCCCCAGCTTTTCAAGGCTGGTGACACCAAATTCTCGAATGCCGCAGGGCACAATGCCCTCAAAATCGGACAGGCGGGGATTGAGATTGATGGACACCCCGTGCCAGCTCACCCAGCGTGAGACGCGAACGCCGATGGCCGCAATTTTTTCTTCCTGACCGGTGCTGGGGTCAATGACCCACACGCCGACACGTCCCTCGCGACATTCTCCTTTCAGTCCGAATGTTGCGAGGGTGCGAATCACCCATTCTTCCAGCCCATGCACGTAAGACCGCACATCACGCGCCCGGACCTCGCCGTGAGCATTGTGCAGATCCAGCATCACATAAGCGATTCTCTGCCCCGGTCCGTGATAGGTCCATTGTCCGCCACGGCCTGCGTCATAGGTAGGGTAATGGTGGGGGTTGAATAAATCTTCCGCTTTTGCGGATGTGCCTGCGGTAAAAAGAGGTGGGTGTTCCAGCAGCCAGACCCGCTCTGTGGCCTCATTGGCCCGGATTTCCCGCGCCAAAGTTTGCATGCGCGCCAGTGCGGCAGGGTAGGGAACGGGCTTTTTGCTAATTTCCCATAAAAAACGTGCGTTGGTCATTGCCGCGTGATCCCGGTTCGGTTATAGGGCTTCTCACCAAACGGTATCGCCTTTCAGATGCTGGTTGTCACGTGCGGTCGTGGCGGAATGGTAGACGCGCAAGCTTGAGGTGCTTGTGGGGGAATACCCCGTGGAAGTTCGAGTCTTCTCGACCGCACCATTTTTTCAGCTCTCACAAAAATCAGTTTTAAAATTGTTCTGGTTTCTGTGAGAGCTGCTTTTTCTCAAAATATTAAATTTTTAACGGCTTATGGCTGCAAATTGGCTCATTTGGCCATATTCAGGCCCAGCTTTCCCGGTTTAAAAGCAAATAGAGCTAGTGTTGCCGTATGGGTCACACTTTTCTGCGTGTTTGCGCAAAGCACTCTGTTGTTTTGCCGGTGGGCAGGATTGATTTGACGAACGGGCGTCCCCGCGATTACGAGCGACAGAGTTCACTTTTGTTGTAACTTTTTTAAGGTGTCGTATTCGTGTCCAAGCCCAAGCCTTTACGTAAAGCAGTCCTGCCGGTTGCAGGGCTAGGTACACGCTTCCTGCCGGCGACCAAAGCCATGCCGAAGGAAATGCTGACAGTCGTCGACAGACCTCTGATTCAGTACGCGATTGATGAAGCGCGTGAAGCTGGGATTGAAGAATTCTGTCTGATTACGGGTCGTGGCAAAGATTCCCTGATCGACTACTTTGATATTGCCTATGAACTCGAAGCGACACTGCGTGAACGCAACAAACTGGACACTCTGAAGGCGCTTGAACCGACCAGCATTGAAGCAGGCTCTCTGGTCGCCGTGCGTCAGCAGGAACCGCTGGGTCTTGGTCATGCTATCTGGTGCGCCCGCAGCTTTATTGGGGATGACCCGTTCGCCATCCTGCTGCCGGATGATATTGTGAAGTCTGGCACGTCCTGCGTGAAACAGCTGGTTGATGCCTATAACCAGACGGGCGGGAATGTTGTAGCGGTAACAGAGGTGCCGCGTGAACAGACCAACCGTTACGGTATTCTGGACATCGGCAAGGACGATGGTCGTCTGGTGGAAGTGAAGGGCCTTGTTGAAAAGCCCAAGCCGGAAAATGCTCCGTCCAACCTGTCCATCATTGGCCGTTATGTCCTGACCCCGGATGTGATGACGCATCTGTCCAAGCTGGAAAAAGGCGCGGGCGGTGAAGTGCAGCTGACGGACGCCATGGCAAAAACCATTGGTCACGTTCCGTTCCATGGCCTGCGCTATGAAGGTGAGCGTTTTGACTGCGGGAATAAGATCGGCTTCCTGGAAGCACAGATTGCATTCTCTCTCGAACGTCCCGACCTGGCTGACGATGTGAAAGCATTCCTGAAAAAATATACGTCTCAGATCTGATGACGTTTACGCACACGTTCAATCCGACCAGTCTCCGCGAATATGATATTCGCGGGATTGTCGGGAAAAGCCTCACGTCTGAAGATGCCTTTGCAATCGGGCGGACGTTTGGCTCTGTGGTCGTTCGTCATGGCGGCAAAACTGTTGTGACCGGTTATGACGGCCGCCTGTCTTCCCCGGATTTGGAAGATGCGCTGGTTAAAGGGCTGGTTGCCTGCGGGTTGAATGTTGTGCGGGTACGCTGTGGCCCGACCCCAATGCTGTATTTTGCGTCTGTCTCCTTGCAGGCTGATGGCGCAGTAATGGTAACGGGGAGCCATAACCCGGCAGATTATAACGGCTTCAAGATGATGCTGGCCGGGAAGCCTTTTTTCGGGCCGCAGATTCAGGAGCTTGGCGTTCTTGCTAAAACCGGCGATGTCGTCCCCCCTGCACACGGGACGATACGCGGGCTTGATTTGCGTACCGACTACGTGCGCCGTTTGCTCAAAGACTGGGATGGGGGCGAGAAACCCCTTAAGGTTGTCTGGGACAACGGGAACAGTGCCGCAGGCGATGTCCTGCAAAAGCTGGTTGCCGGATTGCCCGGTGAACATACCGTGCTAAATGGCGCGATTGACGGTCATTTCCCAGCCCATCATCCAGACCCCACCGTTGCGAAAAATCTTGAGCAGTTGATTGCGGAAATCCGCAGGCAGAAGGCGGATGTTGGTCTGGCCTTTGATGGCGATGCAGACCGTGTTGGCGTGGTGGATGATCAGGGGGAAATCCTGTGGGGGGATCAGATCCTGATTCTGCTGGCGCGGGATGTTCTGAAAACGCATCCCGGTGCGACAATTATTGCTGACGTTAAAGCCAGTCAGGTTCTGTTCGATGAAGTCCGTAAGGCCGGGGGCAAGCCGCTGATGTGGCGAACCGGACATTCTCTTATCAAAACCAAAATGGCAGAAACAGGGTCTCCGCTGGCCGGTGAAATGTCAGGCCATATTTTCTTTGCCGATAAATGGTACGGGTTTGATGATGCCCTGTATGCCGCTGTGCGGCTGCTTGGTATTCTGGCGCGTCAGGACAAGCCTCTTTCCGCTATCAGAGAAGCGCTGCCGCGCACCGTTTCAACTCCTGAAGTGCGCTTTGATTGCGATGATACGCGTAAGTTCAAAGTGATTGAGGAGGTTGCGGCTCGCTTGCGGCATGAGGGCGCGGATGTCTCCGAAATTGATGGTGTGCGCGTCAATACGCCTGATGGCTGGTGGCTACTACGGGCATCCAACACACAGGCTGTTCTGGTCGTACGTGCAGAAGGGCCGGATGAGGCTGCTCTTGAGCGCCTGAAGCAGGCTGTGGTGGCGCAACTGGCGCAGTCTGGCTTGTCCGCACCAGATTTTTCCGGAAATAACGCCGGGCATTAAGAAAACCCTGCCGGCTTGAAGTTTATGGCCGGCATGACCACTTTGGGTTTCGACAAAACGTTTCCTTCCGACTATATAGAGGACCTATGTTGTCCGGTTTAGTGGACCCTGCAGGGCGCCGCATCTCCTATCTTCGTGTTTCGGTCACAGATCGCTGTGACATGCGGTGTACGTACTGCATGTCCGAACGCATGACGTTTTTACCGCGCGCGGATGTTCTGGATTTTGAGGAGTTGCTGCGGCTGTGCCAGGTTTTTGTGAAGCACGGCGTCAAACGGTTGCGGATTACCGGGGGCGAGCCTCTGGTCCGGCGGGATATTGGTCCGTTTTTTGAAACACTGGGCCAATGGCTGCACCATCCCGAACAGGCGGGATCTCTCGACGAATTAACTCTGACGACCAATGGTAGCAGACTGGCGCTGTATGCCGAGACGTTGTTTCGCGCCGGGGTGCGACGGGTCAATGTCAGTCTGGATACGCTGGATGAAGAGCGTTTTGCCAGCATAACGCGGCGGGGAAAACTGGCTGCCACGCTGGACGGCATCAAGGCTGCACGAGATGTCGGTCTGGCGGTGCGGGTCAATGCCGTGGCGATGGCTGGTGTGAATGATGATGAATTTGACGCCATGCTCGCATGGTGTGGAGAAATTGGCGCAGATCTCTGTCTGATTGAAACCATGCCAATGGGGGATACGGGGGAAGATCGTACAGCGCGCTATCTGCCGTTATCAGAGGTTAAGACTGATCTTGCCAAACGCTGGACGCTGGAGCCGCTGGCGGATCGCTCAGGTGGACCCGCGCGCTATATGCGTGTTGTGGAAACCGGGCAGCGCATTGGGTTTATCACCCCGATGAGCCATAATTTCTGCGCGACCTGCAACCGTGTGCGTCTGTCGTGCACCGGACAGCTTTATACCTGCCTCGGGCATGAGGATGGCGTAGATTTGAGGGCTATTCTGCGGTCTGGCGGGGATGACACTGCTATTCTGGCCGGCATACAGGCAGCGATTGATCGCAAGCCGACGGGGCATGATTTCATGCTGGGAGCAAAGCCAGGAGAAGTCTCCGGGCCTGTGCGCCACATGAGTGTAACAGGCGGCTAAAAACGCTTGCTATCGGTGGGTACTTCAGGCTGAGCAGCGTCAAGAACACTCTCCAGCGTATGTGTAAAGGCACCGGGTTTTAAAGGCTGCTGCTGGGTAGGTGAGGGAGCCCAAGCTGTCAGAATAGCCATATGCAGCGGCATGGCGAATGTATCCGCTTCATCCGGATTCAGTTCAGCCGCAGCGGCGGGGAAGAGGAGGCGCGGCGGCACAGTCCTGCTCCGCAGCGCCAGAGCGTTTGTCTCTCCTGCTGCGCGTAAATCCCGCAAAAGCGCCATGAGAGAGCGGTAGCGCAAATCCAGCTTTTCCGTATCCACAACCGGCAGGGCAAAGCCTGCACGCTGGAGCAGGTGTGCGCAGCTTTGCTGCGTTGGCAGCGGCGAGACACGCGGCGAGATCCCGTCACATAAGGCCAGCTCGGCATCATCCAGAGCCTGCCTGAGCGGGCGCAGGGTCGGCAGGATTGGCATGCTGGCGAGGAACAGACCGTCTTGCTTCAAAATGCGGCAAATCTGGCTGAATGTGCCGGGGAGGTCATTAATCCAGTGCAGGGAGAGGCTGGCAGTGACCAGATCAAAGCTGTGCGGGGCAAAAGGGAGCGTTTCTTCATCCGCGCAGATGGCGTGTTCGGGAGCGCACGCCGCCATGGCGGGAGAAAGATCGGATGAGATGACGGGAATGCCGCGTGCCGTCAGCCGTTGCGCCATAATCCCGCGGCCGCCCAGATCAAGCGCACAGGTAAAATGCCGGGTGACATCATCAAGCCGGTCCATCAGAATATCCGCAGCGGCATCCAGAATAGGCATGACTGAGGTATGCAGTCTTGCTGAGCGGGTTCTGTGGGCTTTGACCGCCTTGCGATCAAAAATGACGGGGGCATCCATAACGGGAGACGCTGCGCGTTTCAGGTGGGTTTGCCAAGGGGAGGCGTGGCCAAAACGTATGCTGCACGAGGCTTTGTGATGGTGGGGAAATATGCCCGGAAAATAGGTACGGCAGCGCTGGACGTGCTGTTTCCGCCCACGTGCCTGTTATGCAATGCGGATGTCGCGCAGGCAGGACTGGTCTGCACAGACTGTTTCGGGCGACTGCATCCTGTTGTGGCCCCCTGTTGTGATGCGTGTGCCACGCCACAAACTGCTCAGGCTTATATCGGGATGGATGGATTATGTCCGGGCTGTGAACGCCATCATCCGCTCTGGGCGCATGCTCGTGCGGTATTTTTATATGATCAGGCAAGTCGGGACCTGATCCTGCAATTGAAATATGCGGACCGGCTCGAAAATGCCCGCTTTCTGGCAAACCGTATGGTGCAGGCCGGGCAGGATCTTTTGGTCTCGGACGCCGTGCTGGTGCCTGTGCCGGTGCATCGCTGGCGCCTGATCGGGCGGCGTTACAATCAGGCTGCGATTCTTGCCTGGGCTCTGGCGCGGAGAACCGGATTGCGCTGTGTGCCAGATGCTCTGGTGCGCAGAAAAGCAACGTCGCGTCTGGCAAGCTTTTCGCCGCAGGAACGCAAGGCTGAAATGGAGGATGCCATAGCCGTGCATGGGGGACGCATTTCAGAGTTTGCAGGACGATCCGTAGTGTTAGTGGATGATGTGCTGACGACTGGGGCAACCGCAACGGTCTGCACGCAGGTCTTGCTGGATGCCGGTGCGGCCTCGGTTAGCCTGCTGGTGGCGGGGCGGGTACCTGCGCAAAAAGAAGTTGATCTTGATTTTCCAGTCATGGAAACGACTATGTGAAGAGAAGTGTAGGCATGCCGGATTTGGCTGCCCTATAAAAATGAGGAAAACGGCACGATGCCAGCAATAGAAATTTATACGCAGCCCGGTTGCCCATATTGCGTGCGCGCTGTGCGGCTTCTTGAGAGCAAGAATGTGTCGTTCAAGGAGATTAATGCTCCCCGAGGCACGCCGGAACGGGAACAGGCATATGAGCGCTCAGGCGGAAGCTCCACTGTGCCCCAGACATTTGTGGATGGGCGGCCTCTGGGGGGCTGTGATGATCTGATGCGTCTGGAACGGCAGGGGCAGCTGAACGCCGCTCTTGGGCTGGCGGACTGATCCGGGAAGGCGAGGGATGATCTGCTACCGTTTGCGCTGTGCTGCCGGGCATGAATTTGAAGGCTGGTACCGTGACAGCGCAACTTTTGCGCAGTTACAGGCTGGTGGCTTTCTGTCCTGCCCTGAGTGTGGCCACGCGGACGTGCAGCAGGCACTGATGGCCCCCGCCATTGCCAAAAAATGCTCAGACAGCCCGGCCCCTCGCCAGAGTCCTGAGAGCTCGGTTGAAGGTGCTACGGAAAAGGCTGCCAGTGCAGTTTTGCCCGACCAGATGGTCGCGGCATTTCAGAAAATCCGGCAGGCCGTGGAAACCGGGTGTGAAAATGTGGGAGATCGATTTGCTGAGGAAGCCTTGCGGATGCACCACAAGGAAGCCCCGGAGCGCGGGATCTACGGTCAGGCCTCGGAAGAGGATCGTTCCATGCTGGCGGAAGAAGGCGTGGATGTTTTGAGTATTCCATGGGTGCGCCGTGCTGATAGCTGAATATTGAAGGGCAGGCTGTAACGTGGCATGACCACCAGCTGGTTCCAGCCCGTACCGCCCTTCTGCTGGCGTGTCTGAAAAGGGAGAAGAGCAGCGTGATTCTCAAAAACGCGTGGATGACGGCGTTTCTCAGCTCGTTTCTGCTCTGTGCCGCAGTGATAGCGCCAGCTCATGCACAGGCAGCTGAAGCGCCGGAAAGCGTCTTTATGGGCTACTGGCTCAGCCAGGGGCATGACGGTGTTTTCAAAATTGGGATGTGTGGCGATACCGTCTGCGGCCAGCTCGTCGGGCTGAGCTATCAGGGTGACGATGTGCCCAAAGACCATAAGGGGCAGTCCGAATGTGGCCTTCAGATGCTGACGGACTTTCGTCAGTCGTCCGACGATAAAAAGCGCTGGAACGGCAAGATCCTCGATCCGGATAGCGGGCATGTCTATCAGGCTCAGATCTGGTCTCCTCAGAAAGATGTTCTGAAGTTGCGCGGCTATATAGGCCTGCCACTTTTTGGTGAAACACAGACCTGGACGCGGTATGAGGGGACACTGGGGCCAGTTTGCAAAATGCCCTGAAATAAAAATAATAAGGCGATAACAGTATGACACACTCCTTTTCCCGACGTATTTTTGGTCTGGGTAGTTTTGCGGGTGCTTTGACTGTCGCCCTGCCTGCTAAGGCGGCGGATGATACAGCAAAAGCGCCTTCGCAGGACGAAAAACCAACCCGGCGGACCATCTGTTACATTGGCGGCTACACGAAGCACGGGCCGCCCGGTGGGAATGGAGAAGGCATCAGCGTTTTCGAGATGAATCAGAAAACGGGCGCGCTGACCAACCTGACAACCTTTACTGATATCGCCAGCCCTTCTTACATCACGCTCTCACCCGACCGGCGCTTTCTGTATGCGCTGAGCGAGATTAATGACTTTGACACCGCGCACAGCGGGTCCGTAACGGCTTTTCTGGTTGATCAGGCGACTGGCGGCCTGAAAAAGCTGAATACGGTTGCCTCTGGTGGGGCTGACCCTGCCCATCTGAGTGTTCATCCCTCAGGCCGGTTTGTCATGGTGGCGAATTACACCGGTGGCACCATTGGCATTCTGCATGTGCTGGCCGATGGCTCTCTGGGGCGCATGACGGACCTTATCCATAACTCCGGTCCCCGGATGCCCGACCGCGCGGCAGATAACCCGCCCGGTAACTTTGCGGTGAGCGACCATTCCTCCGCGCATCCGCACATGATCAAGACCGATCCGAGCGGCAAATTCGTGCTGGTTATGGATGCCGGGCTGGACCGTGTGTACGTCTGGACCATCAATCTGGAGACCGGCAAGCTTTCTCCCGCTGCCGTTCCCTTTACGACCATGACGCCCGGTTCCGCACCACGCCACTATGTCTTTGGCTCTGAAGGGAAGAAGATTTATCTGCTGTGTGAGCAGGACTCCAAGGTGGTGGTAGCGGATTTTGACCCGCAAACGGGCAAAATTTCCCCGCAGCAAACTGTCAGTTCTGTCACAGCCCACTTCCGGGGTAGCACACTGGCGGCGGGTATTCTGCTCTCCCCGGATGAGCGCTTTTTGTATGTCTCAAATCGTCTGGGGGATTCGCTGGCAGTCTTTCAGGTGTCCAAAGATGGCAGCCTGACTCTGGTGGATGAAATCTGGACCCACGCCGATTATGGCCGGTCTCTGATGTTCGATCCGTCTGGCAGCTATTTGTATGTTGCAAACCAGAGGAGTGATTCCATCACATCATTCCGCGTGGATAAGACAACCGGCAAGATCAGCTTCACGTGGGACTTCACACCAGTTGGAAGCCCCACATGTTTTGAGTTTATGACAATCGCAGCAGACCCGACGGACGTCAGCCCTTCCTGAAGGCTGCGATGTAATTCACGCTCAGGTCCCGGCTCTCTTTCCACCCGGAAAGAGAGGGGGACATGCCGGCAAGAGCCTGAATGCGCAGGTCGGCCTCCCGGCCAAAACGCCCCAGCTCTGCCGGGGTAAGAAACTTGCGCCATTCATGCGTGCCGATAGGCAGCAAACGCAGCACATATTCCGCTCCGATTTTGCCAACCGCCAGAGAGCGCAGGGTGCGGTTCATGGTGGAGACAATCACAATCCCACCCGGCTCCACCAGATCAGACAGCATCTTCATAAATGCTTCAGGATCAGTGACATGCTCGATAATTTCTAAGGCGACGACGGCGTCAAATTTCGCCTTTTCTTCCACCAGTTCTTCCGCACTGCCAACCCGGTAGTCCAGCGTGCCAGACCCTTCTGGCAGAGGGTGGGCTTCCAGATGCGCACGGGCGGCGGCGATACCGTCTGCCGAGGCATCCAGCCCCAGAACATCGTGGCCGGCTTTGGCCAGAGCCTCACTGGCAAGACCCGCGCCGCAACCAATATCCAGCACCCGCACATGGCGTGTGGTGCGGCCCCGCATGGGGAAGTGGCGACAGGCCCAGCTAATGCGCAGGGTGTTCATGGCGTGCAGCGGCCGCATGGGGCCGGTGGGGTCCCACCACTGGCTGGCCAGTGCGCTGAAGCGGGCGATTTCCTCAGGAGAAACGGAAGAGGCAGCGTCTCGGCTGGAGGGATGCATGGAACAAAATTCCTTTCCTGCTGATCTCCCCCGCTGGACGAGAGGGGGCCGGGAAGGGTATGTGACGCGCCTTGTGAAGCTTCGCAACCATTTGCAGCCCGTCTGGTGGAGAAAAAAATTATGCCCGGTTCCGTCCCTCGGATCGTCATGAAGTTCGGTGGAACATCCGTGGGGGATCTTGAACGCATTAAGGCCGTGGCCGAGCGTGTCAAAAAACAAAAGGAAGCCGGCTGTGATGTGCTGGTGGTTGTCTCGGCCATGGCCGGGGAAACCAACAAGCTTGTCGGCTACTGTCAGAACCTGTCTGACCTGCATGATGCCCGGGAATATGATTCCATTGTGGCAACGGGTGAGCAGGTGACAAGCGGCCTGCTGGCCATTGCGCTGCAAAAGCTGGGCGTGCCCTCACGCTCTTTTGCTGGCTGGCAGGTGCCTATCCGCACCGACTCGGCACATGGCAAAGCCAGTCTGGACACGATTGACGGTGAGCGCCTGCTGGGCTGCATGGCCGAAGGAATGGTGCCGGTTGTCGCAGGCTTTCAGGGCGTGGGGCCTGATGGGCGCGTGACGACGCTGGGGCGCGGTGGGTCCGATACGTCCGCTGTGGCTCTTGCTGCCGCCATCAAGGCGGACCGATGTGATATTTATACCGATGTGGACGGGATTTACACAACAGACCCGCGCATTGTGGCCAAAGCCCGTAAGCTTGAAAAAATCACCTATGAAGAAATGCTGGAACTCGCCTCGGTAGGGGCCAAAGTTCTGCAGACGCGTAGCGTGGGACTTGCCATGCGTGAGCAGGTGCGTGTTCAGGTGCTTTCAAGCTTTGTGGATGGCCCGGCGATGGTTGAAGGTAAACTGCCCGGCTCTCTTGTGGTGGATGAGGACGAAATCGTGGAAAAGAAACTGGTAACCGGCATTGCGTATTCCCGTGATGAAGCAAAGCTGTCGGTCAGGCGTATTCCTGATCGTCCGGGTATTGCCGCGGCCATTTTCGGCCCGCTGAGCGAAGCCAACGTGAATGTGGACATGATTGTGCAGAGCACGGGTGCTGATGGCACAACGAACATGACATTCACCACCAGCAAGACCGACCTGCCGCGCGCTATCAGCACGCTGGAATCTGTGCGCGATGCCGTGCAGTATGAAGAGCTGGCAACAGACGATGATGTGGTGAAAATCAGCGTTGTCGGCACAGGCATGCGCTCGCATGCCGGCGTAGCTGCTACCATGTTCCGTACGTTGTCTGAACGGTCTATCAATATTCAGGTGATCTCCACCAGCGAGATCAAGGTGTCCGTCCTGCTGTCTGCTGAATATGCAGAGCTGGCCGTGCGCGCCCTGCACACAGCCTATGGACTGGACAATGTCTGACATGCTCGCTCTCGACCTGAATGCCCCGCCGACCGAGGCTGAAAAAGCCCGCGCCCGGAAGCGCTTTGACCATTTGTGTCGGCGCGGCACGGAGTTTCTCGGCACGGACTACGCCATTCTTGGCGGTGCGATGTCCTGGGTGAGTGAGCGGAATCTGGTTTCAGCCATTTCCAACGCAGGCGGGTTTGGCGTGATTGCCTGCGGTGCGATGCAGCCCGAACGGCTGGCGGAAGAAATTGCCGCCACCCGTGCGATGACGGATCGCCCGTTTGGCGTGAACCTCATCACCATGCATCCGCAGCTGGATGAGCTGGTGCAGGTCTGCCTGAACGCTGGCGTAGGCCATATTGTTCTGGCCGGTGGCATTCCGCCGGGTGCAGCCATTAAGGCGGCGAAGGAAGGTGGTGCAAAGGTTGTGGCCTTTGCTCCGGCACTGGTTCTGGCCAAACGTCTGATTAAAATGGGTGTTGATGCGCTGGTGATTGAAGGCGCAGAAGCAGGCGGCCATGTTGGCCCTGTTTCTCTGACGGTGCTGGCGCAGGAAATCCTGCCGCATATCGACCAGGTTCCGGTGTTTGTGGCTGGCGGTCTGGGCCGGGGAGATGCGCTGGTGTCTTACCTGGAGCAGGGGGCATCCGGTGGCCAGCTGGGCACGCGTTTTGCCGCTGCGGCAGAAAGCATTGCGCATGAGAAATTCAAGAAAGCCTTTGTGCGTTCCAATGCGCGTGACGCCATTACGTCTGTGCAGCTGGACGAGCGCTTTCCGGTTATCCCGGTGCGCGGCCTCGTGAATGAAGGGAGCCGCCGCTTCCTTGCGCATCAGGCAGACGTCATCAACCGTTTCCAGAGCGGTGAACTGACGCGCGAGGAAGCTCAGCTTGATATCGAACATTTCTGGGCTGGTGCGTTGCGCCGTGCTGTGATTGATGGTGATGTTGAAAACGGATCTGTCATGGCTGGGCAGTCTGTGGGTATGGTAAAGGCCGTTCAGCCTGTGGCTGAAATTATCTCTGACCTTGTTGAGCAGGCTGTTGTGGCGCTCGTCCGCCAGCAGCGGCGCATGGATTGTAATGGCTGAATCCGGTTCTGTTCCAGAGCAGGAACTTCCTGCTTTCTCTCCCCCATTGCCTGATGTTGAAAGCCTCGGGGTGGGGGCGGCGTTGCGTACGCGGCGGGAACAGCTTGGATGGTCTTTGCCGGATGTTGCAGCGTGGCTGCGGATCCGTGAATCTTATCTGGAAGCGCTGGAAAGCGGGCGGGCTGGCGTTTTCCCAGCTGAAGCCTATGCGCTTGGCTTTTTACGTACCTATGGGGCCGCTTTAGGGTTTGATGCTTCAGCTCTGGTCGTGCGTTACAAGCGGGAAGGGAAAGGGGGGGGGCGAAAGCCTGACCTGACCTTCCCCGCACCGCCGCCTGACAGGCGTATCCCGCCCGGTGTCAGCGTTTCTCTGGGGCTTGCTGTTATCCTTGCAAGTTATATCGGGTGGTATCACTTCATCGGGCATGCTCCGCCCTTGCCGGAGCATGTACCGCCGGTTGCCACCATTATTCCCGGTGCACAGACCAATAACGCGCCGTCTCCGCAGGTCGCCTCCATTCTGCCGGGGCCAGGTGCCGTGCCCTCTCGCAGGCCAGAGGATCAGGCTTCTTCCGGGGTAAATAGTGCCAGTGCGCCTCAGGCGCAGACTGGCAGCCAGCCGTCTCTGGATCAGAACGGCAATCCGGATTTCTCAAAGCCGTCATTTCCTGCGACGCAGGGTGAAGCGACGCCTGATGCCGGGGCGGTTGCTGGCGTAACCGGAGAGACTGCTACCGGAAACAGTGGGGCGGCAGGGGGCACGCAACCTGTGTCAGATCAGCCGGGCACCATTGCTCCCGCAGCTCTGCCGGATAATCAGGTTGTCCTCAAGGCCATTGCTCCCAGTTGGGTGCAGGTGAAGGACGCCAGCGGCAAGGTTGCGTACGATCACATCATGCAGGTGGATGACCAGTGGACCGTGCCCGCAGACGGCGGTCCGTATAGCCTCACTGTAGGCAATGCTGGCGGTATTGTGCTGAGTTCAGGGACGGTGACGACGCAGCCGCTGGGGCGGAACGGGTCCGTGCGCAGAAAACTGGTGCTGACGCCTGAGGCTGTAAAAGACGGCTCTCTGGCCGCTGCACAGGCTGCGTCGTCAGCCGGTGTGTCTGGCCCGAGCCCGAGCGTAAGCCCCGCGGCACAAACGGGTAACGGTGTGCCTGCCGTGCCGGAGAGCAAGCGGCCTCCCGGAGTGAGCGGTGAGGGTCCTGCACCGACTGTCGGGGCGGATGGACAGCCGCTGTCACCCCCGCCAGTTGCGGATGCACCGCCACAAGAGCCGCCCAAACCCCGGCCTCGGCATCGCCCTGTAGAAAAGCCTGAACCCAGTGCGGATGATCTGAATGCTCGTCAGCTTCAGGGGATAAGCGGGCACTGAAGGACTGTTTTTCGTGCTTTCATGTAGCCAACGCGCATTGATTTTGGCAGGAAGGCATCAAACGTAATGGGCAGGCGCGTGACGGAACGCGGTTTGCCTGACAACTGTCGTCGCGACAAAAGGATGTAACATGAGTGGCTACCGGCCTTACCAGCATATCGAGCGTCGGAAATCACGGAAAATCCATGTCGGCAAAGTTGCCGTCGGTGGGGATGCGCCGATTTCCGTCCAGACCATGACCAACACCCTGACCAGCGATGCGCAGGCCACGATCGAACAGATCCGCCGTGCAGAACTGGCAGGCGTGGATATTGTGCGTGTGTCCTGCCCGGATGAAGACAGCACCAAGGCGCTGGAAGAAATCGTGCGCGAAGTGAATGTGCCCATCGTGGCCGATATTCACTTCCACTACAAACGTGCGATTGAAGCCGCCAAAGCCGGTGCTGCCTGCCTGCGCATTAACCCCGGCAATATCGGCAGCCCCGACCGCGTGCGTGAAGTGGTTCAGGCCGCCAAAGACTATGGCTGTTCCATCCGTATTGGTGTGAATGCCGGCTCTCTGGAAAAGCACCTGCTGGAAAAATACGGTGAGCCGAACCCCGAAGCGCTGGTGGAAAGCGCTCTGGAACACGCCAAAATTCTGGAAGATCATGACTTCCGTGAATTCAAGATCAGCGTGAAGGCTTCTGACGTGTTCATGGCCGTTGCAGCCTATCAGCAGCTGGCTGATGCCTGTGACTATCCGCTGCATATCGGTATTACGGAAGCAGGCAGCAAGCGCGCGGGTACCGTGAAATCCTCTATCGGTCTGGGTAATCTGCTGTGGGCCGGTGTGGGTGACACCATGCGTGTTTCCCTCTCCGCAGCGCCTGAAGAAGAAGTGCTGGTAGGCTGGGATATTCTGAAATCCCTCGGTCTGCGTCATCGTGGCGTGAAAATCATTTCCTGCCCGTCCTGTGCGCGTCAGGGCTTCAACGTGGTTGAGACGGTGCAGACGCTGGAAGATCGTCTGGCCCACATCAAAACCCCGCTGACCCTTTCCATCATCGGCTGCGTGGTGAATGGGCCGGGTGAAGCGCTGATGACCGATCTGGGCGTGACCGGCGGTGGCTCTGGCCGCCACATGGTCTATTCCGCTGGCAAGCAGGACCATACCGTGCCGGGTGGCGACATGATTGAGCATGTTGTGGAACTGGTGGAAGCCCGCGTGGCGGCCATTCAGGCAGAAGAAGCTAAGGAAAAGGCTGAAGGCGTAGTGCCGGAACTGCCGGAAATGTCTTCCGCCAAATAAGGTCTCGGACAGGTGCGTGCGCGGGCTTTCTGCCTGCCACGCCCCCGAGAGATTTTTCCTTTTTTATTACAGATCAGGACACGATCTCCGGCGGTCTGAACCGTGCGGATGTCAGGTCGGGAGTCATTCGTGAGCAGCATTCAGCCCGTTAGAGGAACGCACGACCTTATTGGGGAGCAGCAGCGCCGACACGCCCATGTGGTGTCTGTCGCCCGCCATATTGCTGGCCTTTACGGGTTTGATGAATGGGCGACCCCGATCTTTGAGGAAACCCGCGTCTTCTCCCGCTCGCTGGGCGATACGTCGGACGTGGTTTCCAAGGAAATGTATTCCTTCAATGACCGCGACGGGGAAAGCCTGACCCTGCGGCCGGAAGGGACGGCAGCGATCTGCCGCGCACTGGTGACCAATGGCCTGACCCAGTCTCTGCCGCAGAAGGTTTTTTATGCCGGGCCGATGTTCCGGTATGAGCGCCCGCAGAAAGGCCGGTATCGCCAGTTCCACCAGATTGGTGCGGAGCTTCTTGGCGCAGGGGAGCCGCTGGCCGATGCAGAAGCCATTGCTCTGGCGCACCAGCTCCTGACGGCACTTGGCGTTGCAGATGATGTGACGCTGGAACTGAACACACTCGGCGATACAGCCAGCCGTGACGCCTGGCGGGCGGCGCTGGTGGCGTATTTCTCCGGCCATAAAGACAAGCTTTCCGAAGACAGCCTGAACCGTCTGGAAAAGAACCCGCTGCGTATTCTGGACAGCAAGGACGCCGGGGATCGCGTTCTGGTAGCCGATGCGCCGATGATGGAAGAATTCCTGACACCGGAAGCGCGTGCATTCTGGGATGGCCTGCGGCGCACGCTGGATGGGTTCGGGATCGCCTACAAGGTTAACCCGAGCATCGTGCGCGGGCTGGATTACTATAACCACACGACGTTTGAGTTCGTCACGCGTCGCCTTGGCTCTCAGGGCACGGTGCTGGCTGGTGGGCGTTATGACGGGCTTGTGCAGCAGATGGGTGGCCCGGAAGTGCCGTCTATCGGGTGGGCTGCCGGGGTGGAGCGCCTTGCTATGCTGCTTGAGGAAGCGCCTGCTGCACCGCGTTCTGTGGTGATTGTACCGGTTGGATCGCCGGATGAAGGGGCTGTGCTGAGCATCCTGCAAACGCTGCGTCAGCAAGGCGTCCGGGTGGAAATTGGCTATCGTGGTTCCCTGCGCAAGCGGATGGAGCGGGCTGGCAAGCAGAACGCCAGCCATGTGCTGTTCCTGGGTGATGACGAGCTGGCGCGGGGCAGCTTCCGTGTGAAAAACATGGAAACGGGCGAAGAAGCAGAAGTCTCGCGTGACACGCTGTTTTCCAACGCTGCCAGCGTGTTTGCCAAAGCAGGTGAGTCTGCCGCGCAATGACTTTAGACGAACGGCTGGACAGAATTGTTGGCCGGGCGCTGGAGCTTGAAGCCCTGCTGGCAAGCGGTGTGAGCGGTGAGGCCTTTACACAGGCCTCACGGGAGTACGGGGAAATAGAACCCGTCGTCTCCCGCATTAACGCCCTGCGGGCGGCGGAGCAGGAAGCCCTGCAGGCGGAAGCTCTCCTCGCTGATCCTGAAATGAAGGAACTGGCTGAAGCCGAGCTCTCCGAACTGCATGAAACGCTCCCGCAACTGCGGCAGGATGTCCGTCTGGCCATGCTGCCGCGTGATGCGGCGGATGAGCGCAGCGCCATTCTGGAAGTCCGTCCTGCGGCGGGGGGGGATGAGGCCGCTTTGTTTGCCTCAGAACTGTTCGATCTCTATCGCCGGTATGCGGACCTTCGGGGCTGGCGCTTTTCCGTCATGGATTATGATGAAAGCGAGCTTGGCGGCCTGCGCTGTGGCATTGCAGAAATTACCGGCAAAGGCGTGTTCGCCCGCCTGAAATATGAATCCGGCGTGCATCGGGTGCAGCGTGTGCCTGCCACGGAAAGTCAGGGTCGCATCCATACCTCAACCGTGACGGTGGCCGTGCTGCCGGAAGCGGAAGAGGTGGATGTCACCATTGATGAAACCGATTTGCGCATTGATGTCTATCGCGCCTCGGGTGCTGGTGGGCAGCATGTGAATAAAACGGAAAGTGCGGTGCGCATCACCCATATGCCCAGCGGCATTGTGGTGGCCATGCAGGAAGAAAAAAGCCAGCATAAGAACAAGGCCAAGGCCATGAAGATCCTGCGGGCGCGGCTGTATGAGCGGGAGCGTGCGCAGGCGCATGAATCTCGTGCGGCAGACAGGCGCTCTCAGGTTGGTACGGGCGACCGATCAGAGCGTATTCGCACTTACAATTTCCCACAGGGGCGGGTGACGGACCATCGGGTGAACCTCACCCTCTACAAGATTGACCGCATCATGCTGGGTGAGATTGATGACTTTGTGGATGCGCTGACGCAGGAAGAGCAGGCGGCTCTGCTGGCGGCCGAAGGGCTGTAAGCGTCCCGGTCTTTCAGCTAACCGGGGTTGCGCAGACGTTGGACTGGCCTGGGTGGTGTTCCGCTGCGTCCAGATCATCCGGGTCCTGCAGGAAAAACTCGGTAAAGTTATCGGACCCCAAAGCATAGAAATGATGATGATCGGGGTTGTGCAGGGTGCCGTCGCTATTCACCTCATGCGTTTCAACCCTGCCTTCCGGCGTGCGGATCGTAATCTCTCCACACAGGGTATAGGTGTGCTCAAGGCGGCCTGCGGGCGTGGTTACCCGAATGGTTTTTTCCGGGATCTGGTCATTTAGCCGGATGGTGGCTGCGAGTGTGCCATCAATATAAATGCGGGAGACTTCCGAGATTTCAGCACTGGCCTTGCCGTCCGTCACGGTAAATTCGCCAGCCAGCGCGGGGACTGCGGCAAGTGGCGCTGTGACAAGAGCAGCACAAACCGCTAAGGCCGTGCGGGAGATGGGGAGAATGCTGAAAAAACGCGTCATGGAACCCGAACCGCTGACAGGAAAGTACTCTTGTGACTAGAGCAGAAAACAACCAGACCGGCCAGACTCTGGAGCAACTGCTCGCTCTGGGCACGCAGCAGCTGGCCGAAGCCGGAATTGAGTCGCCCCGGCGTGAAGCCCGACTGTTGCTGACCTATGCTCTGGGGCTCACGCCGGAACAAATGCTTTCTCGTTCCCTGCGTGATCTGGTGCCGGAACAGCCCTTTCTTGCGTATCTGGCACGACGGGCGGCGCGGGAGCCTATGGCCTTTATTACCGGCAGCAAAGGCTTCTGGACGCTGGATCTGGCGGTTTCCCCCGCCACTCTGGTGCCGCGTGGCGATAGTGAAACGCTGCTGTCCTGCCTGCTGGATTATTGCCCGGAGGCACAAAGCCCGAAAGCCATGCTGGATCTGGGAACGGGCACTGGTTGCCTGTTGCTGGCCGCACTGGCGGAATATCCGCACTCCTGGGGAATTGGGGTGGATATCAACCCGGATGCGGCCGTGCTGGCGCAGGGGAATGCCCGGCGCTGCGGTCTGGCGGACAGGGCGCTCTTCATGGCCGGGGTGTGGGACAATGCTCTACAGGGGCAGCGCTTTGACGTGGTGCTGAGCAACCCGCCCTATATCCCTACAACCGATCTGGCGGAACTGATGCCGGAAGTGCGGCTGCATGAGCCTCTGGCCGCGCTGGATGGCGGAGATGACGGGATGGAAGCCTATCGGGTGCTCTGTGCCCGTATGCCGCATGTGCTGGCGCAGGATGGGGTAGCGATTTTTGAAATCGGGATCGGGCAGGGGGAGAGCCTGCGGGCTGTGGCGGCTGAGGCAGGGCTTGAGGTGCTGGAAATTCGTTCCGACTTTGGAGATGTGCCCAGAGCCGCAGTTTTGCGGGTCTGTCGTGAAATGAGCGCATAAAAAACAGGTTGGCTTTATGGCTGCTGATTGATAATATGCTGAAAGCTTATCCTTTTGGTAGCGATGGTCTTCTTTTAGCCGCTACCCGGACAAGCCATGGGGCTTTTTTACTCAGCAGCGGTTTTCTCTGCGCTGGACTAAGCCCGTTCCGAAAGACAATTCGGCCTTCAGTCAGGAAACGCGTCTTAACACAATAGTCTTGGACTGTTTCTTCATGCAGAACGCCATGAACAGGAAAGTGCTGCGATAGCTCATGAATGTAAAACGGATGCGAACCAGAAATCATCGCTCCAGCGGTGGGAGTGGTGGTACTTCCCGGCATCTGAATGGTCAGATCCCGATGAACCGGAACCATGTTTTTGATAGCCATGGACCGGATGTCCGTGTGCGTGGGACAGCCCAGCAGCTTTTTGAAAAATATCTTCAGCATGGTCGCGACGCGACAGGCGCGGGTGACCGTGTTGCCGCTGAAGCCTATTTTCAGCATGCCGAACATTATTTCCGTATCATGAACGCCATGGCGCAGGCTGCTCAGCAGAGCCAGCAGGAGCGTGCGGAACGTCAGGCAGCGCGTCAGAGCCGCCCGCAGATGAATGCAGGCGACGAGACTAACGACAGCCGTCAGGATGGTGATGACGCTCAGCCGCCACACGGCGAAGCCGAGCCTCAGCCGGAATTTTCTGAGCACTGAGAAAAAAAGACCATGTGCTTCAGCCCGCTTTGATGATGGGCTGAAGGGCAGGGCGTGATGTGTTCCATGCTGTTTTTGCGGCGTGGAAACAGCATTGCTGTAGCGACTGCGCGCAATGTGCAGTAGTTGCCAGCTCAGCTATTTTTAAAAAAGAAAAGACCGAACCCTTTAAAATCAGTCCGGCATATCGCGGGTAAGTCTAAAACTTACTGCGCCTAAACGCCTGATTTTTAAGGAAAGATGGTAGCGGCGGACGGATTTGAACCGCCGACCAAGGGATTATGATTCCCCTGCTCTACCGCTGAGCTACGCCGCCATCGTTCGGTGGAGGTGATCTACTATCGTGAGGGGGAGGCCGTCAAGACGTGAAGTCTGAATTTGTTACAAAAAATGTGCAGCCTCGTCTTACTGGCCGAGATTTCCACCGCCGAAGATATAATTGCTGACCTGCTGCTCCAGGCTGGATGGCTCGATCGTGTGGGTCATCATGGTGCCGGAGGCGACGGGGGTGTGAGATTTGCCTGGTTCGATAATCAGAGCATTATCGGATGAGAGCGTGCTGCTGCCGATTGTCAGCGTGCTGTCTTCCGGCAGTTTTAGTTCCGAATTCAGGCGGAAGCGCACAATGGCCATCTGGGAGACCGGGTCCAGCGCGACGGAAGAAACGCGGCCAACATTTACACCGGCGAGAGCCACATCCGCACCACGGTTCAGGCCATTGGCGGAGACAAAGCGGGCGGAGAGGTCATACCGATCCTGCCCCGGTGCTGTCTGGGTGGCGCGGGCATAGAGCGCAAACGCCAGAGTGCCAGCCAATACTGCGCCGCTAAAAATGCTCGCGCCTGCGCGGCCACGTCCAATCATGAGTGTAATCTCTCCATTTATCCTGCCGTGGCGTGGTGCGCCTGAGCCCATCAATGCTTGCAGCACGTACGCACATGGTGCAAGGACAACCTTCCTTCTTTGATACGGCCAAATCAGGGTTTGTTACGGATGTCTTTCATTCAGGCGATGATCATAGCGCTCCTGCAAGGGGCGACGGAGCTTTTTCCAGTCAGTAGTCTGGGGCATGCCGTCATTCTGCCTGCGCTGCTGCACTGGTCTTTTGACCAGCATGCTCCGGCATTCCTGCCATTTCTGGTCATGCTGCATCTCGGTACCTCCGTCGCATTGCTGATCTTTTTCTGGAAAGACTGGGCTGCTCTGGTCAAAGGGGCGCTGGGGCAGGCGGGGCAAAGCCTGCAGATGCAGAGCCTGCATATCCTGAGCCTTCTCGTGGTTGCGACCATTCCGGCAGTGATTATCGGCGGCCTGTTTGAGCATATGTTGCGCAGCCTTTTTGGCTCAGCCTCTGCCGCCGCAATTTTCCTGTTCCTGAATGGTTTCATGCTGCTTCTGGCGGAAAGACTGCGCGGTATTTCCGGGCGGACAGACGTGCGCACCGTGTCGGATATGACCTATAAAGATGCGGTGATTATTGGCCTGTTTCAGTGCATTGCATTCTTCCCCGGTTTCTCCCGCTCAGGGGCGACAATCTGCGGTGGCCTGCTGCGTGGCCTGCGGCATGATACAGCAGCCCGCTTTTCCTTTCTGATGGCCGAGCCCGTCATTATCGCTGCGACGGTGCGTGAGGCTTTCAAGCTGCGCTCCGAGCCGTTTGATCCGGCCCAGATGCATCTGGCGATGATCGCCGCTGTCGTGTCCGGCATCACTGCGCTGGCCAGCACGGCTTTCCTGATGCGGTATTTCCGTGACCATGATCGGTGGGCGCTGTCCCCGTTTGCCTATTATTGTATGGCGGCTGGCGCGATTGCGACCGTGATTTTTCATTTCTCTTCGTGAACGAATAACCTACGCTGTGCCGGGCGTAGGATAATACTGTAGTGGCAAGCCGGGCTGGATGATCAGGCCCGGTTTTTGGTTGGAGGTTACACAGGCTCTCATGGGGTTTTCATCCTGCCCGGACACAGGGCGGTCTCGTCGCAAATCACTTGAGAGAATTGAGCAGGAAAACGGTGCTCAACGGCTGAAGAGAACGCTGGGACCTGTGCAGCTCACCATGCTCGGGGTTGGTTCGACCATTGGGGCTGGCATTTATGTCATGACCGGTACGGCGGCTGCCAACTATGCCGGACCTTCCATTCTGCTCTCCTTTATTGTGGCAGGGCTGGCGTGTCTGTTTACCGCCCTGTCTTACGGTGAGCTGGCATCGGCCATGCCGGTTTCAGGCTCAGCTTACACCTATGCTTACATGTCCATGGGCGAGGCCTGCGCATGGGGTGTCGGGTGGCTGCTGCTGCTGGAATACGGTATTTCCTGCGCTGGCGTTGCAGCGGGCTTTTCCGGCTATGCCGTCAGTCTGCTTCAGGATTTTGGTATCCAGATCCCGCATGCGTTGACGACCACCAGTCTACAGGTGATTTTCGATAGTGCAGGGCGGCATATTTCCGGCGGCGGTCAGCTGGATCTGGTGGGAGCCTTTTCCATTCTTGTGGTGACAGGCCTGTTGATTCTGGGGGTTAAGGAATCTCTGCGGATCAATACTGCCATTGTCTTCCTGAAGGTTGGGGTACTGGCGGTCTTTGTAGGGGTTGGCCTCTGGCAAATTCATCCCGCTTACTGGACACCCTTTATCCCGCCGCATGAAGGCGGCTTCCGCTACGGTATTCCGGGGATCTTCCGGGCAGCGTCTATTATCTTTTTTGCCTATGTGGGGTTTGAGGCGGTTTCAACAGCCTCTTCCGAAGCGCGGAATCCCCGGCGGGATATTCCGGTCGGGATTATCCTCTCGCTGCTGATCTGCACAGCGGTCTACATGATTGTAGCGGCTGTGCTGATTGGGGTCGTGCCCTGGAAGCTGCTGGACGTAGCGGACCCTCTGGCGGTGGCAGTGAATGCCATGCATCAGCCCTGGCTGGCGTTTTTTGTAAAAATCGGCGCGGTGATTGGCCTGTGCTCCGTGCTGTTCGGGCTTTTGTATGCGCAGAGCCGCATCTTTTTTGCCATGGCAGAAGACGGCTTACTGATGCCGCTTTTCTGCAAGCTGCACCCGCGGTACTGCACGCCGTGGATCGGTACCATTCTGCTGGGTGTGGTGGTGGCTATTGCGACCGCGACGCTGCCGATTGATATCATTGGCGATCTTGTCAGTCTGGGCACAGCCACAGCCTTTGGGATTGTCTGTTTTACGGTGATCTGGATCCGCAATACGGCTCCGGACTTCCCGCGCACGTTCAGTGTGCCGGGAGGCGGCTTTACCGTGAAAGGGATCTGGATTGGGTATGCCCCGCTGCTGGGCATCCTGTTCTGCCTGGTCATGGCAGCGCCCCTGTTTGTCGACATGATTTTTGCGCTGTTTTCCGGGGACCCGGTGCCTGCCACTCTGCTGGCGGTTTATTGCGGGATCGGCTGGGCCAGTTACCGGTTTTATGGTCGTAAACATTCCCGGCTTGGGCGGGAACTGGCCGATTGAAAGTGTGGAGAGGCTGGTTAAGGCAGCCTCTTAGTCGTTCATGGGGTAGGAAGCCAGCAGGCGCTTCTGCCGCCGCCACAGGCGCACCCCGTGCCACAGGCCGCTGGATTTCCAGCCTTCCTTTTTCTTCTTGGCGCCGATACGGAATGTTTCACGGTAATGGTGGAACTGTGCCGCATAGGCTTCCCACAGGGTCGTGCTGGAATCCCAGATATGGGTTGCTTCCGAGCCGACACCGTTGATCTCGATAATCTCGAATTTTTCGCCCTGTTTGAGCGCCTCAACAGACTCGAATTTCACATCTACCCGACCAAAATGGAAATCGGGAATGTCCTGCATAATCTCATCCAGCCGATTGACCAGAGCCGGGGTGATATCCGCAGCGCCATTATGGAAAATGGCGCCTTTACAGTGGTTGCCAGCAAAAACGAGGTCGAGCGTTTCCCCTTGCTCCAGCACGTCATTCAGGCGGGCTTGCAGGCGAGGGGTGTAGATATGCAGCAACAGGCTGGTGCGTGGGTCTTGCTTGAGCAGGTCTAATACCGTGGAACGGCCGTCTCCCACCAGCGCTGGAATATCTTTGTAGGTAAGGGAAGAAATCTCACCGCGCGGGCTATCCGGATGGCGGATGTAGAAGAGGCCAGCTTCGTGCCGGTAAGGGATAAGACGCTGGAGGACGAGTTTGATACGGCGCGGGAAGGCTGCCAGAGCCGCCGTCAGTTCGGCTTCCGTGCGGGCCAGCTTCACGCCGGTGCCGTTGCAGCCAACGTCCGGCTTGACCACCACAGGAACGCTCAGACCTTTATCCGCTAAAGCAGCCAAAGCACGCTTTGTGTCGTCCGTGCCGGTGATGAGTGTGGTGTAGGGCGCAATCCACTGGGAGGCGACGCTACCCGCCATATCCAGAATGCCGCTTTTGCTCTCACCACACAGGCCGCCGGTTTCAATCCGCGGGTTGGCGGCCGTCGGGGTGCTGAAGTCTCCGTAACGGATACCCAGCAGGATCCAGTAAATGACAACGGGCGTATAGAACGCCCAGCCCGGCCAGAACTCAAAGCTGGACAGTGGAGAGCTGGGTTTGCTCCGGGCCTGTCCTGATGGAGTGGAAGCCCGATGAGGCTGAGACGATGTGGACAGCTGGGTCATTTTCCCTGCTTCTGAATGCGGGCGGCAATGCGACCCATAATGATAATGACCAGCACAAAGCCGAAGATACCGACCCAGCGCCAGGTTCCGAGATGGGCCAGCAGAAACCCACCGATGCGCAGCGATAGCGCAAAAAGGGCAGATGTCCAGATCATGGTGGCGAGAATGGTGGCCAGAGTGAAGGTGCGCAGACCTGCATTGAAAAACCCGCAGGCCGTATAGAGCGGCAGACGGGTGCCCGGCACAAAGCGACTGATAAACACCACCTTGAACAGTTTTTGGGTCAGCCACTGCCGCTGCACGTCCCGCTCCGGGGTTTCAATCCATCTGCGGGCAGGGGGCCAGCGCGCGGCCAGATAGCCCAGCCCGTATAGTCCGACATCTCCTGCAACAATTCCGACATAAAGCGCGATTAAAGCTGTGCCCGGCGCCAGTGTATGGAGCTTGACCTGTATGGCGGTAAGAACTGTGGCAGCATCTTCAAGAATAAAAGTAGCGATGATGACAATGAGAACCTGAAAAAGCGGCTGTGTTGTTGTCAACTCAAGAAAATGGTCCAGAGATCCGGGCATACAGAAAAAGGGTCCACAGGTCGGAGTGCGGGAGTGTCACAGGATGCGGGGAGAGAAGGAGTCTCCACACGCCCGAATGTCAAGCAATACAGCAGATACAAAGGCGCACGGAGTGCGAAACGTGCCGTATGGGTGTATCTGAGAGACAGACAAGATGTGGGAGGATAAAGTGACGTCCTGTCCCGCTGGTTTATGCGTGTAACAACAGGGCTGATACGGAATGCTGAGAAGACGATTTCTTGTGGGGGGGGCTGTGTCCGCCGCTGTGGCGACCCCGGCTTTTGCAAAAAGCAAAGTGACGCACGCCTCATCTTCTGCCGCTGAGCAGGGGAGCTATGCCGCGTTTCTTGCCGGTGTGCGGCGGGAAGCCATTAGCAAAGGCCTGTCCGCTTCTGTGGTGGACGACGCGCTGGCGTTAACGTCCGAACCCAACGCGAAGGTTTTGAAGGCAGACCGGCATCAGCCGGAATTCACCCTGACATGGGCGCAATACAAGGCGCGGGTGATTACCGATAAAAAGATTTCAGACGGGCAGGCGGCAGTTAACAAGCGCGAGGCGCTGCTGGGTAAGGTGAGCCAGCTTTATGGCGTGGATCGCGGTGTGATTGCCGGCATCTGGGGGCTCGAATCTGCTTACGGCACCAAAATGGGCACGTTCCATGTGGTCGATGCGCTTGCGACTCTGGCGTATGACGGACGCCGGGCCGCCTTTTTCCGCACGGAGCTGTTCAAGGCCCTGACTATTCTGGGGCAGGGCGACATCACGCCAGCGGGCATGCTGGGGAGCTACGCCGGGGCTATGGGGCAGCCGCAGTTCATGCCCAGTGCGTATGAGCAGTATGCTGCCAGCTTCCCCGCCGGTGGCCGGCGCGATATCTGGACTAATGAGGGCGATGTGTTTGCCTCTATTGCCAACTATCTGGCCAAATGCCACTGGATTGCCGGTCAGCCATGGGGTGAGGCTGTCGATGTGCCGGATTCCATTGATCAGGGGCAGATCGGGCGGACAATCGTGCGCCCGGTTTCCTACTGGGCAACGCAGGGTGTGCGGCCGCAAGCGGGCGGTGACTTTACCCATATGGGGCTGAGCGGCGCCATTATCCGGCCTGATGGCGTTGGGGGTGAAGCCTATATGGTGTACCACAATTTCAATGTCATCCGGCGGTATAATCCGTCTGATTTTTATGCTCTTGGTGTTGGTCTTCTGGGTAGTGCCGTGGCGTGAAAAAAGCCGTTCTTCTCTGTTGCGTTGGTATGGCGGCCTGTTCCAGACCGCAGCAGCCAGCGGTAAAGCCTGATGTGCATTATGTGGTCGGCCCTGCCTGGCAGGCTGGAGGCGCATGGGTGTATCCCCGAGAGGACTTTTCCTATCAGGCTAAGGGGCTGGCCGTGCGTCAGGTGGCATCCAACCAGCCGCTGACAACGGATGGAGAAGTGCGGAATCTGCTTTCCATGACGGGAAGCCATCCTACTCTGCAACTGCCTGCAGTTGTGACGGTCATCAATCTGGACAATGGGCGGGAAATTACCATCCGCGTGAATGATCGTGGTCCTGCGGAAGCCGGTCGCGTTCTGGGGCTTTCACCCAAAGCGGCTGATCTGCTTGGGGTGGGGGCAGAGCCTGCCCGGGTCCGGGTGGTGGAGGATGAAGTCACCAGTCGCCGGCTGGCGGAAGTGCTGCCGGGTGGCCCGATGTTGCAGATTAACACCGCCCCGCGGGAAGCCGTGAAGCAGACGGACCTTAATGGTTCGGCTGCGACCCTTCAAAATGCAGGTGTGTCCGCTCAGGCAGAGCCGCAGACTGCACCCGCAGGACAGATGACGACCCCAGCAGCCGTCCAGTTGCCGGAGCTTCCCGCGCAATGGCGGCAAGGGCAGCCTGAGGCGACGCAGCTCTGGGTTGAGACGGCAGATTTTACAGCGCGCGGGGCAGCAGCAAGGCTGGCCGCGCAGGATGGAGGCTCGGTCTGGCCTTCTTTCACACCACAAGGCAAGATGTGGGCTGTCCGACAAGGACCTTTTACGACTATAAGCGACGCGGATGCGGCCTTGAAGCGTGCACTCGCTGATGGCTTGACCGGATCTCATATCGTCGTCGAATAGGAAAGAACGTGCAAACTCGACGGTTTCTTCTCGCAGGGGGCGCAGCCCTCCTCTCAGGTAGTTATTCTCTGACTGCTTTTGCCCGTAAGCCAAAGGGAGCGCACCCGCATGCGGCTGCTCCTGCCGCTGCGGCGCCTCAGCCTGATGGAGTAGCGCAAACACCTGCGACCACGCCTGTCGGCCCGCTGGATACACTGGCGCGCTGGGCGTGTATTATTGACTATAAGAGTGGCGCAACCCTGCTTGAAAAAGCAGCGGACGAACGCATGCCTCCGTCTTCTCTGACTAAGATGATGACGGCTTATGTCACGTTCAGCATGCTCAAGGCTGGCCGCCTGCGGCTGGATCAGGCTCTGCCGGTGAGCGAACGCGCCTGGCGGATGCAGGGTTCCCGCATGTTCGTGCCGTTGGGGCAGAGCATTCCGGTGCAGGACCTTATTCAGGGCATGGTCATTCAGTCCGGCAACGATGCCTGTATCGTGCTGGCGGAAGGGATTTCCGGGTCTGAAGAACAGTTTGTCACGCTGATGAACGACATGGCGGGCAAGCTGGGGCTAACCAATTCCCACTTCATGAACGCCACGGGCTGGCCTGCAGAAAACCACTACATGACGGCCCGTGATGTCGCCTATCTGGCGCTGCGGCTGATCCATGATTTCCCGGAATACTACCATTATTTCTCGGAAAAAGAGTTCTTCTTCAACAAGATCCATCAGGCAAACCGCAACGCGCTGGTTGTTAAAGGTCTGGCTGACGGCCTGAAGACCGGCCACACGGATGCTGGTGGGTTTGGCCTGTGTGCATCGTCTGAACGTGAAGGCCGCCGGGTTATCATGGCCATTAACGGCCTGCCGACGGATGGGGCCCGTGCGCGTGAGGGTGAACGCCTGATGGGCTGGGCCTTTGCGAATTTCGAATCTGCGACCATCGTGTCCAAAGGCGATGTTCTGGAGCAGGCTCCCGTCTGGATGGGCACAAGCCAGACCGTGCCGCTGGTAGCCGCGCAGGACTTCACCATGATGCTGCCGCACGGCTGGCGGAATGGGACCCGCCTGTCTCTGGATTATCAGGGACCACTGGCAGCTCCCATTCAGCAGGGGCAGCCTGTCGGGCAGCTGACTGTTATGCTGCCGGGTGGCCGACAGGCGCTGGTGCCGGTGGTGGCCGGGCAGAGTGTGCCGGCTCTTGGTGTTCTGGGGCGTGCAGCGCGCCGTCTGCACCTCTGAGCCATGGCAAAGGGTCTGTTTGTTACACTGGAAGGCAGCGAGGGGGTGGGGAAATCTACCCAGCTCCGGCTGCTGCACTCTGCTCTGGCCTCTCTGGGGCATGATGTTCTGACCACGCGGGAGCCGGGAGGCTCTCCGGGGGCAGAAGATTTGCGGCAGCTTTTGCTGTTTGGTAAAAATCCGCTTTCCCTGCGGGCCGAGATCCTGACGCATTTTGCTGCCCGTGCTGACCATCTGGATCAGATGATCACGCCGGCGCTGGCCGAAGGGCAGATTGTGATCTGTGACCGGTTTACGGATTCCACCATGGCCTATCAGGGCTATGGGCGGGCGGAAGGCGAGCCGGATGTGCTTGATATGATCTCCCGCCTGCAAAGCCAGCTGGGGCGTGATCCGGATGTGACCTTTCTTCTGGAAGCACCGCGGGACGTAGCCCGGTTGCGGCTGGCTGCACGTGGTGCCCCGGTTGACCGGTATGAGCAGTCTGACGAGGCGTTTCATGCACGGGTCAGCGCCGGGTTCCGGGAAATTGCCCGGCAGAATACCGGGCGGATCCGCCGGCTGCAGACGGATGCACATTCAGCTGAAGAGATTAACAGTTTGATTGTGAAAGATATTCTTTCTCATATCGCGCAGGCTTGAGCCGGTGCAGGGTGACCCGCGTCAGGCTTCCCTGCATCTGTATGGACATGCAGAGCCCCTGCAGGCGTTTCGCAAGATTTTTGAGAGCGGGCGTCTGCCGCATGCCTGGCTGATTACCGGGCCGCCGGGGATTGGCAAGGCGACCTTTGCTTTCCGTCTTGCCCGGATGATTCTGGGCGGAGAAGAGCCGGAAAGTCCGGCAGGGCGGCGGGTTTCCGCTGCCACGCATGCGGACCTTCTGGTTGTTAGTCGCAGTTTTGATGAAAAAAAGCAGCGCTATCGCGGTGAGATCGTCGCGGACGAGGTTCGGCCTATCAATGCCTTTCTCCGCCGTACGGCGGCTGAAGGGGGCTGGCGCGTTGTGATTGTGGATGGCGCAGAATGGCTCAACCGGAGTGCCGCCAACGCGCTGCTGAAAATTCTGGAAGAACCGCCTCCAGCGGCTGTGCTGCTGCTGACATGCTCCGCACCGGGGCGTCTGCTGCCGACCATCCGGAGCCGGTGCCGCAGGCTGGAACTGGAGCCGCTGGACAGCATGGACATGATGGCCGTGTTGCGGGAGATCCAGCCCGAGGCCTCTGCTGAGGAAATCAGCCGCGTGCAGGCGGCTGCGCACGGTGCTCCCGGACGCGCTGCTGCCTTTCTGGCTGATCAGAATGGTCAGATTGCCAGTCTGGTAGAAGAAACCCTGAATGGGATTTCGGCTGCCCGAGGCTATGAAATTGCTGAAATCGTTCTCCGTAAGGATGGCGGTTTTAATTTATTTTTCAGTCTGTTATCAGATTTTCTTCAGGAACGTGCGCGTCAGGCTGCCCGGCAGGGGAATGCCGCCTGCGTTGCGCTGGCAGACGCATGGGAAGCGATCATGCGTCTTCAAAGCGAGACGGAACGCTTTAATCTCGATAAACAGGAAACACTTCTCGAAGCCATGACTATTGCGAGCATTGCATGACCCGCCCTTTCTACGTCACGACCCCGATTTATTATGTGAACGGCGCGCCGCACATCGGCCATGCCTACACCTCCGTTGCGGCGGATGTGCTCGCACGGTTCCATCGTCTGGCCGGAGATGATGTGTTTTTTCTGACCGGCACCGATGAGCATGGCCAGAAAGTGGAACAGGCGGCGCAGGCTGCAGGCGTGGAGCCGAAGGCGTTTGCAGACCGGGTGTCTGATGACTTCCGCAGTATGGCCGACGCCATGGCGATCTCCTACGATGACTATATCCGCACCACCGAGCCGCGCCACATCAAGGGTGCGCAGGCGCTATGGCAGAAAGTGGCGGAAAATGATGCCATTTATCTGGGCGCGTATGAGGGCTGGTATGCCCTGCGCGATGAATGCTTCTATGGCGAAGATGAGCTGATTGACGGGCCGAATGGCCAGAAAGTCGCCCCGACCGGTGCGCCTGTCGAATGGGTGAAGGAGCCGTCTTACTTCTTCCGCCTGTCTGATTTTCAGGATCGCCTGCTGGCCTATTATGAGGCGAACCCGGACTTCCTGGGCCCGCATGGCATGAAGCGGGAGATCGTCAGCTTTGTGAAGCAGGGGCTGCGGGATCTGTCTATCAGCCGCACCAGCTTTAACTGGGGCATCCCGGTGCCGGGTGACGACAAGCATGTGATGTATGTGTGGTTCGACGCGCTGGCGAACTATCTTAGCGCACTGGACTATCCTGATACATCAGCCCCGCGAGCCCGTTTCTGGCCTGCCAGCCAGCATCTGGTGGGGAAAGATATCGCGCGCTTCCATGCTATTTACTGGCCGGCTTTCCTGATGGCGGCTGGCATTGAACTGCCCAAGAAGATTTTTGCAAACGGCTGGTGGACTGTTGAAGGCCAGAAGATGAGCAAATCTCTGGGTAATGTGGTCGATCCGCGTGATCTGGTGAAAGAGTTCGGGCTGGATGCCGTGCGCTTCTTCCTGCTGCGGGAAGTGCCCTTTGGTGGTGATAGCGATCTCTCTCACAAGTCTCTGATTATGCGGAATAATATCGAGCTGGCGAATGATCTGGGTAATCTGGCCCAGCGCACGCTGTCTCTGGTGGCCCGCAACTGTGGGGGCGTTCTGCCGGAACGCCGCACGCTGACAGAAGAGGACACGCAGCTTCTGAACCACGTGGCGGTGCTGCCGGAACTGATGGCCAGCCAGATGGACCGGTGTGCCCTGACGGACGCGCTGGAAGATGTGTGGAAAGTCATCCGTGCCTGTAATGCCTATATCGACCATCAGGCCCCGTGGGCGCTCAAGAAGACCGACCCGGAACGGATGAGCGATGTGCTGCGCGTGCTGGTGGATGCCCTGCGCGGAATTGCCACCGTACTTCAGCCTTACATGCCGCAGAGCATGGACCGGATGCTGACCCAGCTTGGTGTGACGGAAGAGGAACGCACATTCGCGGCTCTGGAAACGCCGTTGCCGGGTGGCCGTCAGTTGCCAGCGCCGCAGGGAATTTTCCCACGTTATGTTGAAGCCGCTGACCCTGCGTGAATGAGACGAGTATGACTGGACTAATCGACTCCCATTGTCATCTGGATCACTACACGGATGAAGAACTGCCCGCTCTGCTGACGGCGGCCAAAGAGGCCGGCGTTGCCGGGATGGTAACCATCGGCACCCGTCTGGCTCGGGCCGATGAGCAGAAACGCCTGACGACGTTCAATACGCCGGATGTCCGGGTGTGGTGCACGGTCGGCACGCATCCGGACCATGTTGAAGAAGTGCCGGTGCCGGCAGTGGAAGAGATTGTCGCAATCGCTGATGCGCCGAATGTCGTTGGGATTGGCGAAAGTGGTCTGGATTATTTCCACGGAGCGGAAGAAGTCAGGCCGCTTCAGCAGGAGAGCTTCCGGCAGCATATTGGCGCCGCCCGTGCGCTGAATGTGCCCATTATTATCCACGCCCGGCAGGCCGATGAGGATGTGGCGCAGATTCTGCGGGACGAATCAGCCAAAGGCGCCTTTCCCATCCTGCTGCACTGCTTTGCCTCCAGTGTCGATCTGGCCCGGTGTGTGGTGGAGCTGGGCGGCTATGTCAGCTTTTCCGGGATTGCGACCTTCCCGAAATGCGGTGAATACCGCGAGGTTGCGCGGGACCTGCCGGCGGACCGTATTCTGGTAGAAACCGACTCCCCCTATCTGGCTCCTGTGCCACGCCGTGGAAAGCGGAATGAACCGGCCTATGTGGCCTATACGGCAGCCTGCCTTGCGCAGGAGCGTGGGCAGGATCTGGCCGATTTCACACAGATGACGACCGATAATTTTTTCCGTCTCTTCCGTAAGGCGGTCTGAGCAGAAAGACAGACGGTATGAAGGTGATAATTCTGGGGTGCGGCGGCTCCGCCGGTGTGCCCATGCTTGGCGGTGAAGACGGCCACGGCATCTGGGGACAGTGTGACCCGAAGGAACCCCGGAATATCCGTACCCGCGCTTCGATTTTCATTCAGATGGAAGATGGGGAAGGAATTCTGGTGGATACCGGGCCGGATATCCGTGCCCAGTTGCTGACGCACGGGATTAGCGCCTTCAAATCCATTTTCTACACCCACGCTCATGCCGACCATATTGCGGGGTTAGATGAGGTACGGGGGATTAACCGCGTGGTGAAGCAGCCGATTACGGCTTACGCCACGCCCTCCGTGCTGGAGGAAATCCAGACGCGCTTTAACTATGTGTTCCAGCCCTGGACCCCGCCCCATTTCTTTCGTGCCGTGGTTGAAGCGCATCCGGTGCCGTTACATGGGGATGTGGTGATGGGGGGCTACAAGGTCTCGCTGTTTGAGCAGAGCCACGGGCGTATCCCGTCATCGGGTCTGCGTTGTGGGGATTTTGCTTACAGCACAGATGTTGTGGAACTGCCCGAAGCCTCATTCGAGGTGCTGGCCGGGGTCGATACGTGGATTGTCGATTGCTTCCAGAAGGAGCCGCATAGCGCTCACGCCTGGCTGGACCGGGTGCTGGAATGGAAAGATCGTATCCAGCCGCGCCGCCTGATTCTGACCCATCTGGGGCCGGATATGGACTGGGCGTGGATGCAGGCCAATCTGCCGGACGGGGTAGAGGCTGCCTGCGACGGGCTGAGCTTTACGCTGCCTGACCCGGAAAAAGCCTGAGGACCGTTTGCGGTCGGCGTTTTGTAAGAGGGCTGGCTGCTATAAAATGGCAACGCTGAATAAAAATATCCCCCGGACTCTTATGCAGTCCGGGGGATATTTTTTTATCTACTGGTCGCTGTGAAGCCTGCTGAAATGCCGATTTTATCGGCTCATCAGCACCGTCAGATCGGCATGTTCCAAAATATAACGCGTCACGCCGCCCAGAATGAGCTGACGCAGGCGGGAGTGAGAATAAGCCCCCATGGCCAGCATATCCGCATCAAAATCGTGGCAGGCGGCCAGCAGGCCCTTGCCGACATCCCGGTCTACCGGCGGGAAATCGACAGAGTCGGCTTTAATACCGTGGAAAGAAAGATAGTCGATCACATCGCGCGCCTTGGGGCCGCGACGCTGATAATCCTCACAATGCAGAACCCGCACCGCTTCTGCCGTCTGAGCCCATGCCAGAGCGCCACGCAGGGCTGAAGAGGATTCAGCCGTGCCGTTCCAGCCAATGCAGACGCGCTTAATCATGCCTTTGGGGGGCGTGCGGGGCGCGATGACAACAGGGCGGCCACTATCAAACAGAACCGCATGCAGCGTTTCGGAAGACGAGACTTCCGCGCCTGAATCCGGATGCGGCACCAGTGTGAAGTCCGACAGACGGGCGTGAGAGGGGACAATCTCACTTTCCGCACCATTGATGATGTTGAAGCTGATGCTCGGCTTGTCCCACGGGAAAACCGAGTGAGGAGAAATCACTTCAATATCCGGGTGCGCCGCCACAAAGCGTTCAAACAGCGCACGCACTTCATGCGCATGGCGTGAGCTTTCATGCTCGGCGGTGCGCATCAGATCTTCTACCATCGCGCCGGACAGGCCTTCACCGGCCAGCGGCGCAATGTCTCGGCCGTCCGGGCGGACATGCAACACAGCCAGATGCGCGCCAAAGCGGCGGGCAAAATTGTAGCCCCGAATCAGCGCGGCTTCCCCATTGGAGGTGCTGACCATGGGGAGCAGGATTTTACGGACGTCTTTCATTGTTCTTGTTCTCCGCGTTGATAAGAATCGGGCTGGCCGACCGGTTGACCTGTTCCGTAAGAGTTATGGATATAAACGCGTGACATTCCAGTGGTTTCCGTCCCGCGTCCATGTTGCGCGATCATGCAGGCGGTAGGGTCTTTCCTGCCAGAACTCAAAACAGGTCGGTGTCACCCGGTAGCCAGACCAGTTTTCCGGACGCGGAATGAGATCCTGCCCTTCGTAACGGGCTTCCACATCCTTCAGGCGCTGCTCAAAAATCGCGCGGTCCGCCAGCGGGCGGGACTGATCAGACGCAACAGCCCCCATGCGGGAGATACGGCTCCGACTCGCAAAATAGGCATCGGCTTCTTCTGCGGTAACCGGGGTTACCGTGCCTTCAATCCGGATCTGCCGGCGCAGGCTCTTCCAGTGAAACAGCAAGGCGACATGCGGATTTTCCGCCAGTTCATTCCCCTTGCGGCTGTCGTGATTGGTGTAGAAAACAAACCCACGACGATCCATGCCCTTCAGCAGCACAATCCGGGCAGAAGGGTGGCCATTCGGCGTGCTGGTGGCAACGACCATGGCGTTTGGATCTGAGGGTTCGGTTTTTTCAGCCTCCTGCATCCATTCGGAAAACAGAGTGAACGGATCGGCCGCAAGGTCAATCAACGCTGGCGAGGAGGCCGGGGAGGGAGTGGAGGTCGATTCAGTCATACCCTGTTCTTTCAGCATCGAATAAAGCCGCTCTTCACGCTTTGTATCGAAAGGCAAGAATGGTTTGAAGCGTTACGCAAGCGCTTTGGTCTTGTTTAGCAGGCTGTGGTATGCGACCAACCGCTACAGTTTTTAGAGCACACTCAACAGACAGGTCGAGGTCACAGCATGTCTTCCAACAACACCACATTGCCCGCCCAGGGAACATTGATGCAGGGCAAAAAAGGTCTGGTAATGGGTGTTGCCAATGATCGTTCCATTGCCTGGGGGATTGCACAGGCGGTTGCGGCTCAGGGTGGTGAGATGGCGTTCACCTATCAGGGTGAAGCGCTGGGCAAGCGCGTCAAGCCGCTGGCTGAAAGCATTGGGGCCTCTCTGGTTCTGCCGTGTGACGTGACGGATGAGGCCGCTCTGGATGAGCTGTTTGCCACGCTGGAGAAAAAGTGGGGCAAGCTGGACTTTGTGGTGCATGCTATTGGCTGGGCCGATAAGCAGTTCCTGCGTGGGCGCTATGTCGATACCCCGCGTGAGGCTTTCCTGACAGCCATGGATATTTCCTGCTTCTCCTTTACCGCAGTGGCCCAGCGCGCTTCTGCCCTGATGAAGGATGGTGGTTCTCTGCTGACCCTGACCTATCTGGGCGCTGAACGCGTAATGCCGCATTACAATGTGATGGGTGTTGCCAAGGCTGCTCTGGAAGCATCTGTTCGTTACATGGCGGCAGATCTGGGACGTGATGGTATTCGCGTCAACGGTATTTCTGCCGGCCCCATCAAGACGCTGGCTGCCAGCGGCATTGGCGATTTCCGCTACATTCTGAAGTGGAACCAGTATAATGCACCGCTGGAACGCAACGTGGCTCTGGAAGAAGTGGGCGGGGCAGGGCTTTATATGCTCTCTGACCTGTCTTCCGGCGTGACGGGTGAAATTCATCACGTGGATTGCGGCTATAACATTGTGGGCATGAAAAACCCCACGGCTCCGGATATCTCTGTAGCAGGCGACTGAGGTTTACTGTGTCCTACAACAGCTTTGGCCATCTTTTTCGCGTCACCACCTGGGGTGAAAGCCATGGACCGGCCATTGGCTGTGTAGTGGATGGTTGTCCGCCCCGCCTGCCTCTGACAGAGGCTGATATTCAGCCGTTTCTGGATCAGCGCCGGCCCGGTCAGTCTGCCTTTACCACCCAGCGTAAGGAGCCGGATGCCGTGCGCATCCTCTCCGGCGTGTTTGAAGGGCAGACAACAGGCACCCCCATTTCCCTGCTGATTGAAAACACGGACCAGCGGTCCCGTGACTACGGCGATATTGCTCAGACCTATCGCCCCGGCCATGCAGATCTGACGTATGACCTGAAATACGGCATCCGTGACTATCGGGGCGGCGGACGCTCTTCCGCGCGTGAGACGGCGTGCCGGGTGGCGGCAGGTGCTGTGGCGCGGCAGGTGCTGGGGCAGGGCGTGCGTATTCGCGGTGCTCTGGTGCAGCTTGGTCCGCACAAGATTGATCGGTCCCGCTGGGACTGGGATGAGGTGACCCGTAATCCGTTCTTCTGCCCGGACGCGGCCTGCGTGCCGGAATGGGAAGAGTATCTGGCTGGTATCCGTAAGGCGGGGCTGTCCATCGGTGCGGTGATTGAAGTTGTGGCGGAAGGCGTTCCGCCCGGTCTTGGCGCGCCGGTTTACGGCAAGCTGGATTCTGATCTGGCTGCTGCGCTGATGAGCATCAATGCCGTCAAAGGCGTGGAAATTGGGGATGGGTTTGCGTCTGCCGCTCTGACCGGCCTTGAGAATGCCGATCCGCTGTCCATGCAGGATGGCCAGATTGCTTTTGGTGCGAACCATGCTGGCGGCATTCTGGGTGGTATTTCCAGTGGTCAGCCGGTTGTGGCGCGGTTTGCGGTCAAGCCGACCAGTTCAATGCTCGCACCGGTGCCGTCTGTGACGCGTGATGGTCAGAATAAAGACGTCATTACCAAAGGGCGGCATGATCCGTGCGTTGGGATACGTGCCGTGCCCGTGGGGGAAGCCATGATGGCCTGCGTGTTGGCAGACCATCTTTTGCGGCATCGCGGGCAGGTTGGCTAAAGCTTAGCCAACCAGTTTGGCGTCCAGCGTAATGTTGGCTTTGAAGAGTTTGGAAACCGGGCAGCCAGTCTTGGCTTTGTTCGCCAGTTCCTGAAACTGTTCGGGTGTTGCGCCCGGCACTTCGGCTTCCAGCTTGAGGGCTACCGCATCAATCTCAAATCCATCAGCGGCCTTGTTCAGGCTTACTTCGGCTGTGGTGTCGATAGATTTTGCTGTCAGACCGGCATCTCCCAGAATGAGGGAGAGCGCCATGGAAAAACAGGCTGCGTGCGCAGCACCCAGTAGCTCTTCCGGGTTGGTGCCCGGCTTACCCTCAAAGCGCGTATTAAAACCGTAAGGCTGGTTTTCAAGGGCATGGCTTTCCGTGGAAATAGTGCCGCGCCCTTCTTTGATGGTGCCTTCCCAGTGGGCAAAGCCATGTTTTTTGATAGCCATGATATCATCCTTTTCTTCGTCGGGCGGAGAGTGCACAGAACGCGGCCTCAGCCGTTAAGTTCACGCAATGCTGCTCCGCTCTCGCAGAGATGAGAACCGTGGCGGACTGAAAATGTGGCATAGGATATGCGCATAACCACACGGGTTACCTCACGCCCGCTCTTGCACCGGAGCGGGAACCACGGCATGCGGGAAAGACCTTCTGCCCGTCTCCTGCTTCCGATGGGAAGAAATGGGCTGATAATGCGGAGACCATGATGAGTTCCACCACGACCGATCCTTCTTCATCCGTTGATGTCGCCCTGATTGGTGGGGGCGTGATGAGCGCCACCCTTGGGGTGTTTCTCCGGCAGTTACAGCCGGACTGGCGCATCAGCATTTTTGAGCGTCTGGATAGTGTGGCGGAAGAAAGTTCGGATGCGTGGAATAATGCCGGTACCGGCCATTCAGCGCTGTGTGAGCTGAATTATACGCCGCAGAAAGCCGATGGCAGCGTGGATATCAGCAAAGCTGTTGCGGTGAATGAGGCGTTCCAGATCTCCCGCCAGTTCTGGTCCCATCTGGTTGAGAACGATATTATTGCTTCTCCCCGTGATTTTATTACGCCTGTGCCGCACATGAGCTTTGTCTGGGGGGAAGCGAATGTTGCCTTCCTGCGTAAGCGCCATGAGGCCCTGAACGCCCACCCGCTGTTTTCTGGCATGGAATATTCTGAAGATCCCGCCCAGATGGCGCAGTGGATGCCGCTTGTTATGCAGGCGCGGCCGCCGGGGCAGCCTCTGGCTGTAACGCGGAGCCTGAACGGGACAGATGTGAACTATGGCGCGCTGACGCGCCTGCTGTTCAGCTATCTGACAGAAACCGGCGGCTGCACCCTGCATACCAAACATGATGTGCTGAATATCAAGCGCGGACCGGATGGGCGGTGGCAGATTCTGGTGCAGGATCTTCGCCTCAATACGCAGCGTACGGTCAATGCTCGCTTTGTCTTTATTGGGGCGGGGGGCGGTGCGCTGTCTCTGCTTCAGAAAACGGGTATCCCGGAAGCCAAAGGGGTCGGCGGGTTCCCGGTCAGTGGCCAGTTCCTGCGCTGCACGAACCCGGAGATTGTGGCGCAGCATCGGGCCAAGGTGTACGGGAAGGCTTCTGTTGGTGCGCCGCCCATGTCCGTGCCGCATCTGGACACTCGCATGATTGACGGCAAGCCCGCGTTGCTGTTTGGGCCGTATGCGGGCTTCTCAACCCGTTTCCTCAAACATGGGTCTCTGATGGATCTGCCCCGCTCCATCCGGCCTGATAACATCAAGGCTATCCTGTCCGTTGCGCGGGATAACTGGCCGCTGACCAAATATCTGATTGAGCAGGTCATGCAGTCCAATAGTGAACGGATGAATGCCCTGCGGGACTTTGTCCCCACCGCGCGGTCCAAGGACTGGGAACTGGTGGTGGCTGGCCAGCGCGTGCAGATTATCAAGAAAGACGCTCAGAAGGGCGGGGTTCTGCAATTTGGGACGGAAGTGATTTCCAGTCAGGATGGTTCAATCGCTGCTCTGCTTGGGGCGTCTCCAGGCGCTTCCACGGCAGCACCCATCATGCTGACCGTGCTGAAAAAATGCTTTGCTGAGAAGCTGCCGGAATGGGATGCAAAACTGAAAGCCATGATCCCGTCTTATGGTCAGACACTGGCGAATAACCCGGATCTGTGCGCTGAGTTGCGGGATAAAACCACGAAGGTTCTGGAACTGGCAGACGTCTGAGGTTTTGTAATCCTTCGCTGCGGGCCATGGAACACTGGCCCGCAGCAGAGGGCTTCAGAAAATTTCGATATGGCTTTTAAAGCCAAGCATGGCAGCATCAGGCAAATTGCCTTGTCCATTGGGCCGGAAATAATATTCAAAAACCGGCTGGAAGATGACGCCGCGCATGACATGGATGGCGTAATTCACTTCCAGAACGCTGGTATGCCGCTGGATGCCGGTGGCGTGGTTGATCATGGTCTGATTTTGGCTCTGTAAAAGTGCCTCGGTTTTCTGCACATTTTTGGCAATATGCGTGTAGCTGAACGCAATCCCGATGGTGTCATAAGGGCGGTTGCGCCAGAAACCCCGGTTAATCAGCGCGCCGTAAATTTCATAATCTCGCAGGGCTGTGTGCGGGTCATTATAGATCAGCCCACCAAGAGCCGTGATCCCTGAGTTTTTCTGGCTTTTACGATAGCGCAGAAGCTGCTGGTCCAGCATGAGCCAGCTTGACCAGCTATATTGGCGTCGTGCCGGTTGGGCACCCGTCAACACATAGGGTTTTCCTCTCGTGTCCCGGTAGGTGTCCGCAACCGATACATCCTGCAAGGCAGCACCAATTTTATAGTGGCCGGGCAGGCTATGGCTCCGTCCTGCTCTTGGTTCCCACCCGACTTCAACCGGCACAACATGGCCGACGATATTGGCTCCGTTGAACTTGAAGCCTGTGCGATGCTGCGCCACCTGATAAATGCCGTCTTCCGCAAAATAGACGCCCGTTTGCACGTAAACATCACGCGTCGGTCTCCCGCGTACGCGGAAGGCCCACGTGGCTGCGGGATAGCCTGGATAGTAAGAACTGTCTGAAATTCCCTTGGGGCGTCCGCAGATGCTACCGTTCATGAAGTTGCAGAACAGCTCACTGGCGGCAAAATCTGAAAGCTCGGCCATGCGGCCGCCCGCTATGGCAAGGCGGTTACCAAACAGGTTTTCTTCCGCATAGAGCATGACGAGATGCACGGCCACGTTCCCAGCCCCGCCATAATCTTCTGAGCTATGGTTGAGCCAGTCTCCAAACATGCGGTTTGCCGTGGTGCCATAACGCCCGGTCGTAATCATATGCGTGGCCAGCCCTTTCAGGCCGGCCAGCATTTCCCAGTCGATATTCAGGGAGGCTGCATATTGCCCGGCATTACTGGCCCCTTGCCGGTAAGTGCGAAATTTCTCGCCGCGGGCCGGTTTGGTGATGGCTCCTGCAAATTCATTAGTGTTGGCGAACAGAAAGGCAATGCCGCGCCGTCTCAGCCAGCTTGTCAGACCGCCGGGGTCTGCGAATACGGCTTCTGGCCGGGCAAAGGGAGGTACGGTTGAGGGGGGAGAGCCTTTATCCGGCAAAGGCGTATCAACCCGGATAGCGGGTTCATTCCTCAGTTCCTGATCATCTGTCTGGGCATAGGCTGGGGTCATAAAGAGGAACGAGAAGAAAAAGATGAAAAAAAGCGTAAGGGCTGAAGCCCATTTTTTGACGTGTTGAGACCAGATCACATCGAAAAACGGGATTTTATGAAGAAAACTCCAGAAGGAGTATGCGAGTTTTTCCAAAAATCAGCCTATTTATTTTGTTTTTATGGGTTTTCTTAATTATTCATGCAATTTCTTTGGAATTGAAGGAAGAAAGGTAAGGGTCAAGAAAATGTGTTCATCCGTCCGGCCTACGCCGTGGATGACTTCAATTTGTGGGAAGGGTTTGGATGTGCCGATACTGGTTAGAAAACCATCCGGCACGGCGGCTCAGTCGTCAGTCGGAAATCGACATATCCGCACGGTGCCACCAGCAGGCCTCAGGCGGGCGAACGGCCGGGATCATGTCATCCGGGTTGCCGCTGAAGGTCACGGTATTGGTCGGCGTTTCCTGCAGCGAGACTTCCGTGCAACGGAGCACGTCGCCATCTGCACGCAAAAAGGCGCTGAGTTTCGCCATCATCAGGCAGACCATCAGTTCCGTTGTCGGGTCACCCGGTGTGATGACAATGCGCTGCGCCCGGGCAGGCTCGTTGGTCTGGAACCATGCCAGCAAGGGATCATCTTCCGCCAGTTGCAAGGCGTGATCCAGTTTTTCATCTACAAAGCGATGCCATGTGCTTTTTGCCCGCTGGAACGAGACCGGCATATTACCTTTCCCATCCAGCCGCGTGCGGGTCGTGGGGCTGAGGCGTACAATTACAAATTCATTGTGCCCGTGGGGCAGGGCACAGGATTCACTAGCTCCGTGGATCAGCCGGTGGCCCATGGAAAAGCGACGGGTAAAAACCAGATCAGGCATTGGTCTTCTCCGCCACATACTCTTCCCACCCGGCGCGGCGCAGGGCGCAGGCGGGACATTCTCCACAGCCATGCCCCCACGGGTGCAGGGTGCCGCGGTCTCCCAGATAACAGGTGTGGCTTGCCTCATTGATCAGGGACACAAGCGGAGCCCCGCCCAGGTCTTCAGCCAGTTTCCAGGTTTCGGCTTTATCAATCCACATCAGCGGTGTGTGCAGCACGTAGCGTGAGTCCATGCCAAGGTTCAGGGCGACCTGCACGGCTTTAATGGTGTCATCCCGGCAGTCGGGATAGCCGGAATAATCTGTCTCGCACACGCCGGTGACAATGTGGCGAATACCGCGGCGGGCGGCGAGGGCTGCGGCAAAGGTCAGGAAAATGATGTTGCGACCGGGCACGAAGGTATTGGGCAGGCCATCTTTTTCCATGGCGATTTCTGCATTGCGGGTCAGCGCCGTTTCAGAAATATTGCCCAGTGCTCCCAGAGCAAGGGTGTGGTCCATGCCCAGCCGCTCTTTCCAGAGCGGATTTTGGGCGCGCAGGCCATCCCGCAGGGTCTCGCGGCATTCCAGTTCCACCGCATGGCGCTGCCCGTAATCAAACCCCAGCGTTTCCACCCGCCCAAAGCGGGCGAGGGCCCATGCCAGACAGGTTGCGGAATCCTGGCCGCCGGAAAACAGGACCAGAGCAGCTTCTTCAGAGGCGCGTGCGGGAGTAGACATGGGTCAGGGAATACCGGTCAGCTTGTGGGTCTGTAAAGAAAGGCCCCATTTGGGGTGGGCCAGACAATAACGGATGGCAGCCTGTATATTGTCGTTCTGGTTCGGCCCGTCCATGGGTTGGAGCCAGAAATGCTTGAAATCAAGATGTTCCAGTGTGGCCGGATCAAGCCCCGGCTGCGGATAGACCAGCTTGAGTTCTGTGCCGCTCGTCTGTGCCAGTGCCGCGCCCTCTTTGGGGCTGATGCATAGCCAGTCGATGCCCTCCGGTGCGTGCAGCGTGCCATTGCTTTCCACCGCAATGGTGAAATTGCGGGCATGCATGGCGTCAATCAGAGCCGCATCCAGCTGAAGTAGCGGTTCACCACCGGTAAAAACCACCAGCCCCGGCACCGTCATGGCGTTGCCAGACACGGGCCAGAGGCCGGCAATGGTCTCGGCCAGCTTCTCGGCAGTTTCAAACTTGCCGCCGCCATCACCATCCGTGCCGACAAAATCGGTATCACAGAACTGACAGATGGCCTCGGCCCGGTCAGATTCCCGACCAGACCACAGGTTACATCCTGCAAAACGACAGAAGACGGCCGGTCGCCCAGCCTGTCCACCCTCACCCTGCAGGGTGAGAAACATTTCCTTGACCATATAAGACATGCGACAGCTCCTGACGCAGATCAGGCAAGGAATGCAAGAGACATTTTAGACAGAAATGCCAGTTGTATGCATGCCCAGCTTATCCAGCAGCTTGCGATCCCGCGAAGCCTGCGGGTTTGGCGTGGTCAGCAGGCGCTCACCGTAGAAAATGGAATTTGCACCGGCAAGGAAGCACAGGGTCTGTGTTTCATCGCTCATATCTTCACGACCAGCGGCCAGACGGACCCGGCTTTTGGGCATGCTGATACGGGCCGCAGCAATCATACGGACAAAATCCAGCGGATCGACTTCTTCAGACTCACCCAGCGGTGTGCCCTTTACGCGCACCAGCAGGTTGATCGGAACGCTTTCCGGGTGCGCGGGCAGAGAGGCGAGGGCGGCAATCAGACCGGCGCGGTCTGTCTCATTTTCACCCATGCCGACAATGCCGCCACAGCAGACATTAATGCCCGCATCCCGCACGTTGGACAGGGTATCCAGCCGGTCCTGATAGGTGCGGGTGGTGATGATGTCGCCATAATAGTCCGGCGAGGTATCCAGGTTGTGGTTGTAGTAATCCAGCCCGGCATCCCGCAGCTTGCCAGCCTGTCCGGCATCCAGCATGCCCAGTGTCACGCAGGTTTCCAGACCAAGGTCTTTGACGCCTTCAATCATGGCGCAAACGGTTTCCAGATCATGCTCCTTGGGGGAGCGCCATGCGGCCCCCATGCAGAAGCGGCTGGCCCCGGCTTCCTTCGCCTTGCGGGCTTCTGTCAGCACGGCATCGACGGCCATCAGACGCTCGGCCTTAACGCTTTTTTCGTGCAGCGCGCTCTGCGGGCAATAGGCGCAATCTTCCGGGCAGCCACCGGTTTTGATGGAGAGCAGCGTGGAAATCTGCATTTCCGTGGGGTCAAAATGCGCCCTATGTGTTGCCTGAGCACGGAACATCAGCTCCGGAAACGGAAGGTCCAGCAGAGCCTGAATTTCCGGCACCGTCCAGTCATGACGGACTTCCGGCAAAGGGGCTGAGGGAGAACGCGTTACAGGAGAAGAACCGTCAGGCATGCGCAAAGAACCAGATTTTAAGTGGAAAGCAGGACTGAATATATCCGGTTTACCCCGGCAAGACCAGCCTGCAGAACGTCGGGGATGGCCCGGATTGAGATTTCATTTCGGGCCATAGGGAAAAGAAATATCCGGCTAGAGTGTTGCATGCAGGCTTTTAATATCCGCTGCCAGCGCATCGACCTGAGTAAGATCCGCATCCCACGCGAACATGAAGCGCGCGCCACCGCCAATAAAGGTGTAAAAGCGCCAGCCTTTCTCTCGCAGGCCCTCCAGCAGAGTTGCCGGGGCTTTCAGGAAGACAGCATTGGCTTCTGGGGGGAACATCAGTTCCAGCCCGTCAAGCGGGGTAATCTGTTTGGCCAGATGCGCAGCCGCAGCGTTGGCGCTTATAGCATTGCGGAGCCATGCCCCGCTTTCCAGAACGCCAACCCACGGGGCAGCCAGAAAGCGCATTTTGGACGCGAGTTGTCCGGCCTGTTTGCAGCGGTAATCGAACCCTTCCGCCAGATCGCGGTCAAAAAACAGAATGGCTTCCCCAACGGCCATGCCGTTTTTTGTGCCCCCGAAGCACAGGACATCCACGCCGGATTGCCATGTCATCTCCGCGGGCGAGCATCCAAGGGCAGCACAGGCATTGGCAAAACGGGCACCGTCCATATGCAAACGCAGGCCCAGATCACGGCAGACAGCGGAAATGGCCTGAATTTCAGCCAGCGTATAAACCTGCCCGGTTTCGGTCGGTTGAGTAATGGTAACGGCGCGGGGTTTGGGGAAGTGAATGTCCGTTCGTTCTGTTGCCAGCGTGCGAATGGCGTCAGGCGTCAGCTTGCCGCCCTCTGTGGGGGCAGGCAGCAGCTTAGAGCCGTTGGAGAAGAACTCTGGTGCGCCGCATTCGTCAGTTTCCACATGGGCCAGAGCGGAGCAGATCACACTGTTATAGGACTGACACAGCGAAGCGAGGGCCAGTGCGTTGGCTGCCGTGCCATTGAAGGCAAAAAAGACATCACAGTCTTTTTCAAAGAGGGTGCGGAAGGCGTCCGCCGCGCGGGTGGTCCAGATATCCTCGCCATAGGCTGGCACGTAGCCCTGATTGGCCTCCTGCATGGCGGCAAGAGCCTCGGGGCAGATTCCGGCATAGTTATCGCTGGCAAACTGTTGGGTAATCTGTGTCATGTTTGATCTCTTCAAAACGGTACGAGATCAAAAGACAAAGCGACGACGCGCGTGGCATGGGTCCGTTATTGCCGGTCTTCTGGCCACATCCCTTCACTGCAAGGCAGGGAAGGCACCACCTTGCACGGACGCAGGTTGGTGTCAGGCGTCGGCCTGACTCTTGATGCTTCTGACCCTACTCATAAATATTCGATGAAAAAACACAACAATTTGTTGGAAAGGCGTGGGGAAGGAGCGGTGCGTGCGCTCCTTCCCCAAAAGGCCGGGTTATTTGGTGGTGTAACCGCCATTGACCAGAATGGTCTGGCCCGTCATCCACCAGCCTTCCGAGACCAGAAAACGGACGAACGGTGCAATATCTTCAATGTCCGTCAGACCCGTTTTGCTGAAGGCAGACAGGGCGGCGGCGGTTTTATGATACGCCACGGCCTCCGGTGCTTCCTGACCGTAAAAGAACGGCGTGTCCATCGGTCCCGGACCAATGGCGTTCACCGAAATGCCGCGTGCACCAAACTCCTTGGAGGCTGCCCGCGTGAAATGTTCAACCGGAGCCTTGGCACCTGCGTAGGTGGAATAGAATGGGGTGTAAGCCCCCAGCAGGGACGTGACGAGGGTCAGTAGTTTGCCGTTGTCATTCAGGTGCAGCCCGGCTTCCTTGATGAAGAAATAGGCCGCCTTGGAATTGATGGCGAACATCTCGTCAAACTCGGCTTCCGAGGTTTCCACAATCGGCTTTTTCAGCACTTTGCCGACGGTATTGATGGCAATATCGGGCTTACCGATGGCGGCAATGGTGTCCGCAAACAGTTTGCTGTTAGCGGCTGCGGTCGTCAGGTCTGCCTGCAGGGCAACGGCCTGCACACCGGCGGCTTTCAGGTCGGCCAGAGTTTTTTCGGCCTCGGGGCGGCTCGCGTCACTATTATAGTGAATGGCAATGGCTTTGACGCCATGCGCAGCGAGATCGCGGGCAATCAGGCCGCCAAGGTTCTTGGCGCCGCCTGTAATCAGAGCGGTTTTTCCTTTGAGACTGTGGTCTGCCATATCCGGTTGTCCTTTCCTTGAAAGACACCGCAGGATGCGGACTTTCATGAGGGAAACAGTATCATTTCATTTTTCTTAATAAATAGGTGTCTTTAGACAACACTTGTCGTATAATCCGAACAATTGAGCGTGCTACCCGAGGGTGTTGTGGATCGGATTGATCTTTTTCGTATTTTCCTGCGTGTGGTGGATTCTGGCAGTTTCTCAAGGGCTGCGGATACACTCAACATGCCCCGGTCTTCCGTTTCTACAGCTATTCAGGCGCTGGAAAGCCGGGTAGGGGCGCGCTTACTATCCCGCACAACACGCACCGTTTCCACCACGGCGGATGGTCGGGCATTTTATGATGTCTGTCTGCGACTGGTGGCGGATGTGGAAGAGGCAGAAGGCCTGTTCCGCCGAGATAAAGCTTCGCCGCGTGGCGTTTTGCGCGTGGATATGCCGGGGCGGATCGGGCGGTTGATTGTAGCTCCGGCGTTGCCGGATTTTCTGGAGCGCTATCCTGAGATTGATATTGAACTGGGGGTAACGGACAGGCCTGTCAATCTGGTGGAAGACGGGATTGATTGCGTGCTGCGCATCGGGCCTTTGCAGGATTCCGGGCTGATTGCCCGCAAGGTTGGCGAACTGGCGTTGATTAACGTTGCAAGCCCTGCCTATCTCGCTCGTTACGGCATGCCCGGCACTCCCCAGGATCTGCCGAAGCATCTTGCTATCGGCTATGCGTCTGCCTTCAGTGGGCGCGTAGAAGAATGGGAGTGGCAGGAAGGCGGGCAGCTACACACCTGTGCCATGGCTAGCCGTGTGACCGTCAACAGTGCGGAAGCCCTGATAGCCTGCTGTCTGGCCGGGTTGGGACTGATTCAGGTGCCAGCCTATGATGTGCAGCACCACTTGAAGGCAGGGGAGCTGGCGGAAGTCCTGCCTGCGTGGCGGGCAGAGCCTATGCCGATGACGTTACTCTACCAGCACCGTCGACATTTTTCTCATCGCTTGCAGGTCTTTGCGGACTGGCTGTGCGCGTTGCTGGAGCCATGTCTGCATGATGCAGGTGAGGGGCGATCTGCGTGAAAAACGTGGAAAAGGTGCGCAGAGGGCTGTGCAGGGCGTGACAAATCCCGACCCATACGAGAGACTGTCTTTCAGATAATCAAAACAGGACGCACTGCCATGACCCTTACGTTTTCTCGTCTGACCCGAGCCGCACTGGCGGTTTGTGCCGCAGGGATGCTGGCAGGGTGTGAGCATAATACGCAAGACCAGAGCCGCAACAGCGTTCGGCCGCTCCGTATTCCCAATCCGGCAGCGCTTTATTGTACCAAAAAAGGTGGCACGCTGAGCATGCAGCAGGATGCGACCAAAGGACAGGTTGGCTACTGCCATCTGCCGGACGGCACAGTGATGGACGAATGGGAACTGTTCCGCCGGGATAATCCCAAGCCGACAAAATAACAGCGGAGTGCAGAGAACGTCCGCCAGGTCTGATCGGTCTGCCACGGCAGGACTGGTTGTCTGGCGGGTGTTGATGCTGTGATTTATTGAAAAATTAAGGGCAGGGCCTGTATCAGGGCTTTTGCTTTGAATGGTTTCTTAGCGTGGAGCTGATTCTGGAGATCCGTTCAGTGCAATAAGCCTGAGATGATGGTCGACAGATCCGGTGAACAAAGGCGCATAAGAGATCGTGGTTTTGCGAGTGTCGGTAGTTCAGGCGCGTCCTAGGGCGCTGCGGCCTCATTAGAAACACTCGCTGTGCGCAGACCAAGTGATGAACAACTGATCCTGTGATACGTCTGGTGCGCCAATCCAATAGGATCATCGGAGCTGATCAGACTGAGAACCGTGGGACCTTCAGCTTCTAATTACTGGCGTGGAGCACATGCATCACCATACAGAAAGCCCACAGCAGATCATGACAGTTGAGGGGAATGGATCTGGCGGGATTTTTGATGCCTGACCCGCTAGGACATAAATCGCATAAGATATATTATGCCAACTAAATGATATCCGAGGGTGGATATGGTGGCGGGTTATGCCGGATCTGTCGACCGCCACACAACGGGATTGCTGGGCCTGCCGGCTTCTGTAGATGTCTGAGGAGTTTTGCAGACCGGCTGCGTGGAAAGTATCCTAGTGCATTGTTTTGGAATAATTTTTCTGGATCAAAGCAGATTCAGATGCATGTGAGGCGCGTATAAAGCGTCAGAGAGTGCTCTGAAGTGTTTTCCGCGATGAATAGTCTCGGTGACGTTGTTTGGCTCTGTGGGCCTCTTTGACGGGACTCTCCTGCTCGCCGTCGTGTGTGCGCCTCTTCCGCCTTCTGCATGAACGCGCAGTTCCGTACCATCCCACGAGACAAAGCTGGCTCCGACATTCGATCCGCTTGTTTTTTCAGTGACTTATGCCGATCAGATTGTTTCAAAAATGACAAATAACATTTCGGCAAAAGACATAGCGTGCTTTTCAGGCTAGAAAACATCATCTGTGTATGTGGAATACCTTACCTGCAAAATACGAAATTCTTTCGTGGAGAATGGGCTTGAAGCGGCATCTATTTACGTGCAATATCCTTTAAATACTATTTCACGTAGTTGTTATTGGAATTCCCGAATGTCTGTTGCCCGGTCAGTTCTGACAGTCTTGCGCTCCCAGGCCCAGGATCCTGTCAGACTTCTCAGCACAGCATCTGCTCAGCTTGGTAAAAAGGTGGGCGTGCTGTCCTCCTTTGGCGCGGAATCAGCCCTTTTGCTGGCTTTTGTGGCGGAAGTAGATCCGGATATGCCTGTGCTGTTTCTGGAAACGGGTAAGCATTTTCCAGAAACGCTGGCTTATCGGACGGAACTGGCGCGCTTCCTTGGCCTGAAAAACGTGATTGATATTCGGCCCGCACCGGCCGAGGTGCAGGAACGTGACCCAACCGGCGAACTCTGGGCGTTTGACCCGGATGCCTGCTGCCGTCTGCGGAAAGTTGAACCGCTGGATCTGGCAACGTTGCCTTATGAGGCACTCATAACCGGTCGCAAGCGCTCTCAGGCTTCCACCCGTGCCGCTCTGCCAGTGGTGGAAGAAAAGGAGGATGGCGCAATCCGCCTGAACCCGCTGGCGCTCTGGGAGGCTGAAGACATTACGCGGGAAATGGCCCGCCGCGGCCTGCCCCCGCATCCGCTGGTGGCGGAAGGCTACCTCTCTATCGGCTGTGCACCCTGCACGCGCCCTGTTGGTCAGACTGCAGACCCGCGCGCCGGGCGCTGGGCCGGACTGGCCAAGACAGAGTGCGGCATTCACACGGCTTCCTGAACGTTCAGGACACCTTAATCTCTCTTCTCAAAACAGGTTTGACCAGACAAATGGACCATCTTGATCAGCTCGAGGCACAGAGTGTCTTCATCCTTCGGGAAGCCTATCGCAAGCTTAAGCCTCTCGCCATGTTGTGGTCTTTGGGGAAAGATTCCAACGTCATGGTCTGGCTGGCCAAAAAGGCTTTTCTGGGCCGCGTGCCCTTCCCCGTCATGCATGTAGATACCGGCAAAAAATTCCCGGAAATGTATAAATTCCGGGATGAATATGCCAAAAAATGGGATCTGGACCTGCTGCTGGGCACCTGTCCGCCAGTTGAAGAGATGGACCCGTCCCTGCCGCCAGCCGCGCGTTCCGCTGCGCGCAAGACGGCAGGTCTGGCCGCGATGATTGAAAAGCACAAGCTGCAGGGCGTGATTGCCGGTATCCGTCGGGATGAACAGGGCACACGGGCCAAGGAACGCGTTTTCAGCCCGCGTGGTGCCAGCCACAAGTGGGATATCCGCAACCAGCCGCCAGAATTCTGGGACCAGTATGCCACCCCGCATGAGGAAGGCATGCACATCCGTGTGCATCCTCTGCTGTCATGGCGGGAGATTGATATCTGGCGCTACATCGAGCGTGAAGGCATCCCGCTGGTGGACCTGTATTTTGCCAAGAACGGCAAGCGGTATCGCTCTCTGGGCGATCAGGACATTACCAACCCGGTTGAAAGCAATGCCAGCACGCTGGCTGAGGTTATTGCTGAACTGGAAACCACCCGTACGTCCGAACGGTCTGGCCGGGCCATGGATCACGAATCCGAAGATGCCTTCGAGCGGCTGCGCGTCGCCGGTTATCTCTGAGCCTTAGCGGACTGGAATAGAATTATGACGAATACGCTTTCCCCCTCTGTGGCTCAGTCTCAGGAGCCCGCGACGCCGATCGTTATCGTCGGTCACGTCGACCACGGTAAATCAACCCTGATTGGCCGCCTGCTGCATGACACGGATAATCTGCAGGACGGCAAGGTCGCCCAGATTATTGCGTCTTCCAAAAAGCGCGGGCTGAAAGTTGAGTGGAGTTTCCTGCTCGACTCCCTTCAGATCGAGCGCGATCAGGGTGTGACGGTTGATTCCACCCGCATCCCCTTCCTGCTGAATAAGCGGGAGTTTGTGATTGTGGATGCGCCGGGTCATCGCCAGTTCCTGCGTAACATGATCACCGGCGCTGCGGATGCGGAAGCCGCTGTGCTGGTGGTGGATGCGGCTGAAGGTGCTCGGGAACAGACCCGTCGCCATGCCATGCTGCTGCACCTTATCGGCATCCGGCATGTGATTGTTCTGCTGAACAAGGTTGATCTGCTGGACTTCGATCAGACGAAGATTGAAGCTGCAGAAAAATCCGTCTCCGAACTCCTCACAAAGCTGGATCTGGAAGCCGCTCTCTTTATTCCGGCCTCTGCGCGTGATGGTGATAACATTGCCAGCCGTTCCGACCGGATGCCCTGGTATAGCGGCCCGACCCTGACGGAAGCTCTGGCACAGGTCCCCTCGCCTGCGTCTCGCGCGGAACTGCCGCTGCGCCTGCCGGTGCAGGATGTCTACCGCTTTGACGACAAACGCTATGTGGCCGGTCGCATTGAGCGTGGCCGGGTGCGCGTGGGCGATACAGTGATTATCGGCACGCAGAAAACCCCTGCGAAGATTTCTTCCATCGCAAGCTGGCACACTGCGCCGCAGATTTCTGCTGCTGCGGGTCAGTCCGTCGCTGTTACGCTAGAGCCGGATGTGATCCCGGACCGTGGGGATCTGCTCCACAAATCAGAAACTCCGCCGGTTGCGGCCTCCCGCATCCGTACGCGCCTGTTCTGGCTGCGTCAGGAGCCGCTGCATGTGGGGGAAAGCTTCCATCTGCGTCTGGCGACAGCGGAACATGCCGTGACGGTGACGTCCATTGATTCCGTCGTGAATCTGGACGACCTGCAGAAATATGCGGGCGAGGAAGTCCCGGCAGAAGGCTTTGCAGAAATCACGCTTTCTGCTGCAGAAACCATTCTGTGTGACCCCTTTGTTCCGGGCACGGCAGACGGGCGCGGCGTTCTGGTGGACCGTCAGCAGCGTATTGTTGGTGGTGCGCCGCTTCTGGGGCCTGCTGCTATCGCTGATGGTGAAAAGGTTATTCACCCCACAGGAAGTACCGTCACGACGCAGGACCGCACACGGGCGAAGGGCCATCGTGGCGGCGTGTTCTGGCTGACAGGGCTTTCTGGCTCTGGCAAAAGCACTCTGGCACGCGCAACGGAAGCAGCCCTTTTTGCTGATGGTGTGGACGTTACCGTTCTGGACGGCGACACTTTGCGTGCCGGCCTGTGCAAGGATCTGGGTTTCTCTGAAGCTGACCGGACTGAAAATGTCCGTCGGGCAGCGGAAGTCGCCCGAATTCTGCGCGATGCCGGTCAGGTTGTGCTGGTCGCACTGATCTCCCCCCTGCTCTCTGACCGCGCTTTGGCTCGTCAGATTCTCGGGGAAGAGTTTGCTGAAGTCTTTGTGGATGCAGACCTTGCAACCTGTGAGCAGCGTGACCCCAAAGGGCTGTATGCTGCGGCACGGTCTGGCAAGATCAGCGGCTTTACGGGCATTGATGCGCCTTACGAAGCGCCGGTCAGCCCTGCCCTGCACCTGAAAACCAGCGCAGGAAGTGTTGAATCCGAAACGAAAACACTTGCATCCTTCATCAAAGACACCGTCAGATTGTCAGGTGCGCTGAAAGCCCGCTCTTAATCAGGGCGAAGCACGGGTCAGAATAGAGTGTTGCCGTGCGTAACCTGTGTTCTGGCTCGTGCGCTTTCAGGGCTGTGCCTGAGGATGGCGGCAGGAGAAGGATGAAGATGAGTTCCGGTCAGGCTTTTAACGCAGCATGAAGCAGGCTGTTTTGTCCTTTTTGCGGGGTGGCGGGTCCGCCTTGCCCGGTTATCGACTGGCGCTAGGGGTAACCCTTCTCTGGACGGGCTTTTTTATCGTCCTTCCCTTGTGCGCGCTAATCATCCGCCCCTGGCAGGATGGTGTGGGCGCTATGGTCGCGGCAACGCATGACACCCGTATGTTTGCCGCTCTGTGGACCAGTTTTTCCAGCGCTTTTCTGGCAGCCTTACTGAATGCGCCCCTTGGGTTGCTGCTGGCGTGGGCGCTTGTGCGCGGGGATTTGCCGGGTCGCAAGATTGCGGATGCGCTGATTGATCTGCCTCTTGCCCTGCCGACCGCCGTATCCGGCATTACACTCGCCACGCTTTACGGCCCGCAGGGCTGGCTTGGCGCACCCCTCGCAAAGCTTGGTCTGGTGCTGGCTTATAGTCGGACCGGCATTGTGCTGGCTCTGATGTTTGTCGGCCTCCCCTTTGTGGTGCGCACGGTTGAGCCTGTGCTAAAAAACCTGCCGCGCGACATGGAAGAAGCCGCCGTTCTGCTGGGGGCCAGACCCTGGCAGGTGGTCACGCGCGTCGTCATTGCCCCTCTGCTTCCAGCTTTGGTGACAGGCTTTGGTCTGGCCTTTGCGCGGGGCGTTGGGGAATACGGCTCTGTGATCTTCATTGCAGGCAATCAACCCTTCAAGAGTGAAATTGCCCCTCTGCTGATTGTCGTCCGTCTTCAGGAATTTGATTACGCGGGAGCCACGGCTATAGCGCTGATCCTGTTGCTCACTTCCCTGCTCGCGCTGGTTCTGGTCAGTCTGGTGCGCAGGCGGTTGTCTGTGTGGGGGGAGCAGAGATGAGAAAATATTCTCTCTGGGTTCTCACATGGGGATTGATTGTTCTGGTGCTGCTTATGCCTCCTGCGGTGGTGGTGGCGGAGGCTCTCAAGAATGGTCTGGCTCCGGCGCTCGCTTCTTTGTCTGACCCGGACGGTCTGTCGGCCATCTGGCTGACGCTGGAGGTTACGGTCGTCTCCGTGCTGGCAAATACCGTTTTTGGGGTGATGGCCGCCTGGGTGCTGACAAAATATCGCTTCCCCGGCCGGTCTGCTCTGCTGGTGCTGGTTGAATTGCCGCTGAGCATTTCCCCGGTTGTGTCGGGCCTTGTCTGGCTCCTGCTGTTTGGCGCTCAGGGTTGGTGGGGACCCGCGTTGGAGCAGGCGGGTATTCATATTGCCTTTGCCGTGCCCGGTATCATGCTGGCCACCATCTTTGTCACCTTGCCTTATGTGGTCCGCACCCTTGTGCCGCTGATGGAGCAGCAGGGGCGCGATGCGGAAGAGGCCGCCATGCTGGCCGGGGCCGGGTTCTGGAATATTCTCTGGCGGGTCACGCTGCCCGGTGCGCGGGTTGCCCTGTTTTCCGGCATTTTGCTCACAACGGCGCGGGCTATGGGTGAGTTTGGTGCGGTTTCCGTCGTGTCCGGCCATATTCCGGGCATGACCGAGACCATGCCGCTGCATATTGAAAGTCTTTATAATGGATACCAGACCGTTGCGGCCTTTAGCATGGCTGCGCTGCTGGCTGGCATGGCGATGATGGCCGTCTTGCTCCGCTCCGCGCCGGAGTGGCTGGCCCGCTGGAGGGAGAAGCAGGCATGAGTGTGCAGGTTGAGCATCTGGTGCGCTATGCACCGGGCAGCACGCGGCGTCTGCTGAATGATGTCTCTCTGGATGTACCAACAGGGGCGTTTGTGGCGCTGGTTGGCCCCTCAGGTGCCGGGAAAACAACCCTGCTCCGGGCTATTGCCGGGCTGGATACGTTTGAGCAGGGCACCTTGCTGCTGGATGGGCAGACGATGGGGACCATGCGGGACCGTGCCCGCAAGATTGGCTTCGTTTTTCAGAATTACGCCTTGTTCCCCCATATGACGGTAGCAAAAAACATCGCTTTCGGGCTGGATGTGCTGCCCCGTTCCGAGCGCCCTTCCCGCTCCGCTATTGCGGCGCGCGTGCAGGAGCTGCTGGACCTTATGCAGATCCCGGATGCCGGAGCATCCTACCCGGCGCGGCTTTCCGGCGGGCAGCGGCAGCGTGTGGCGCTTGCCCGTGCATTGGCAACGGGGCCTAAACTTCTGTTGCTGGATGAGCCCTTCGGGGCGCTCGACCCTATTGTACGGCGCTCCATCCGCACATGGCTGAAAGCCCTGCATGAGCGTCTGGGGCTGACCACCATTCTGGTCACGCATGATCAGGATGAAGCCGTAGAAATAGCAGACCGCATTGTCGTGATGCAGCATGGACAGATTGTGCAGGATGCCACGCCGGAAGACCTGAACCGTAACCCGCAGACAGCGTTTGTTATGGAGTTCCTCGGGGAAGCGCCATCTTTTAACGGCGTCGTGCAGGATGGTCTGATGGTGCCGGATGAAGCGGGCCTTCTTCCCTTTGCGGTCGATGCGTCTGTTGCTCCCGGACCGATAACGGCCATGCTGCGACCTTATGAAATTCAGGTATGCAGCCCTGACGAGCGTTCAGCGCAAGAGCCTGCTCTCTCCCTCATCGCGGAGGGAGCGCGGAACGGTTATCGGCATTATAGAGCGCAGCTGGCTGAGCGTTCTGTACCGTTCAGCATTCCTGATTGCACAGAAAATACTGTGGAAATTCAGGCCTCTGGCTTGCTTGATATCAGCCGGGCCCGACTGTTTCGGGATGGAGAACGCTGCGGATAAACGGGTCCCTCTGAGCCGTTACGTTATTTTATCACGAAGCGACGTGCTTCATCTATGATCACTCAAAACGGCGCGTGGTATATTGATAATATATCACGCATGATGTAATTTCTTTTCCCAAGGATCGTTCCGGAAAGGGATATGCTGTGGATCGCAGAAACAGTCGCCGGGATGCTGAAGGCACCAGCGTCATCACCGCCAATCGTCTTCTGGATGGCCGCATCGTCTGGCTGGCTGCCGATGGCCAGTGGACGACGCTGATTCAGGACGCAAAACTCTACCCCAACAGTGCGGTTGAGGAGGCTTTGAAAGCCTGCAATGCCCGCGCGCAGGAAGAGGCTCTGGTGGGGATTTATGGCGTTCAGGTTACCGAGACGGCGTCTGGCCCGCTCCCTGTTACCAGTCGTGAGCGCATCCGCGCTGCGGGCCCCAGCGTGCATCCCAATTTTACGCCAGACTGGCACGCGCCTCACCCTGCTCCGTACGCCTGAACAGACGATCAAGATTGGCTTTTTCCATGTCTCATTCTCCATCTGCCGCACTGCCCGTCGGGCATTATGCTTACGATGACGTTGACCGCACGTTTCTGAAGCAACGCGTTGCTCAGTTTAAAGATCAGGTTGAACGGCGTCTGTCCGGTGCTCTGACGGAAGAAGAATTCAAGCCGCTCCGGCTGATGAACGGCCTTTATCTTCAGCTGCATGCCTACATGCTGCGGGTAGCCATTCCGTACGGGGTGCTGGATGCGAAGCAGATGCGCACGCTCGCGCATATTGCCCGCACGTATGACCGTGATTACGGGCATTTCACCACCCGCCAGAATATTCAGTTCAACTGGATCCGGCTGGAAGACACGCCGGAAATTCTGAACGTGCTGGCCGATACGGACATGCACGCCATTCAGACCAGCGGGAACTGCATCCGCAACGTGACGGCAGATCAGTTTGCCGGCGCTGCTGCGGATGAAGTGCTGGACCCGCGTGTCTATGCGGAAATTCTGCGGCAGTGGTCTACGCTGCATCCGGAATTTACGTTCCTGCCCCGTAAATTCAAAATTGCTATTTCCGGCAGCCAGCAGGACCGTGTTGCCGCGCGCTTCCATGATATTGGCCTGATTGCGCGTGAGGGCGAAAATGGTCGCCCGGTGTTTGAAGTCTTTGTCGGCGGCGGTCTGGGCCGTACGCCAATTATTGGCGTCAGACTGCGGGATGACCTGCCGGAAGAAGATCTGATTGCGTATCTGGAAGCCGTTCTGCGCGTCTATAACGCGCATGGCCGGCGCGACAATATCTATAAGGCGCGCATCAAGATTCTGGTTCAGGCCCTGGGCACGGAAGAATTCCTTAATCAGGTGAATGCAGAATTTGCTGCCATGGACCGGGCTCGCTACCGGATACCCGAAGCGACCGTTGAGGCAATCCGCGCACGGTTTGGCGCGCCGGATTTTGCCCCGGCAGGCAATGCGGCGGAAAAACTGGCCGCCCAGCGCAAGGCCGACCGGGCGTTTGATGCATGGGTCCATACCAACACTCATCCGCACAAGCAGTCTGGCTATTGCTCGATTACGATCTCCTGCAAACCGGCTGGCGGTATCCCGGGGGATGTGACCTCGGCGCAGATGGACCTTCTGGCTGATCTGGCGGAACGCTACAGCTTTGGGGAGCTCCGCATCACGCACCTGCAAAATGTAGTGTTGGGCCATGTGCGGCAGGATGCGCTGTATGATGTCTGGCAGGCGCTGGAGAAAAACGGGCTTGGGGAAGCGAACATCGGTTTCATCACTGATATCGTCGCCTGTCCCGGTCTTGATTACTGCGCGCTGGCCAACGCCCGCTCCATCCCCATCGCCCAGAAGCTGAGCTCCCGTTTTGCCAATGCTGATCTCCAGCGGGAAATCGGACCGCTGCGACTGAATATTTCCGGCTGCATCAACGCCTGCGGGCATCATCATGCCGGGCATATTGGCATTCTGGGTGTTGATAAACGCGGCGAGGAAGCCTTCCAGATTACGCTGGGTGGCTCCGCTGGAGATGGCGATGCCTCCATCGGACAAATTCTCGGCTCTGCCATGTCGGAAGATGAAACGGTTGATGCAATCGCCCGGATCATTGATACGTATCTTTCCAGACGAACGGCGGGGGAGCGGTTTATTGAAACGTGCCGCCGTTTAGGCACAGCACCATTCAAGGACGCCGCATATGCCACTGCTTGAGAACGGCCAGATTATTCAGGACACATGGCAGATTGCCGTTGAGGGAGTCTCTCTTCCTGCAGGCGATGTGCTGGTGCCGCGGGCTCGCCTTTCTGAAGGGCTGGGCCGGAATAGCGATGGGCGGCTTGGTGTGGTGCTGAGCTCTGCTGACGAAGTCGAGACCCTGCGGGACGCCCTGCCCCGGCTGGATGTTGTGGCGCTGACCTTCCCGGTGTTCCGGGATGGCCGCCCGTTTACGCAGGCGCGGGCCTTGCGTGAACATCTGCACTTCAAGGGTGAAATTCGGGCTGGCGGGCATGTCCTGCCGGACCAGTATGAATTTCTGCTCCGGTGCGGGGTCACGGCAATAGATTTACCTGAAAGCTCTGATCCCGCTGTCTGGCAGCGGGCGCATGAAGCCTTCACGGTGGCCTATCAGCCTTCCATTCTGAAGGAACAGGCAGAGGGATTTGCCTTTAGGCGGAGGCTGGCCTAGCGCGGGAGATCTGGCACTGTGGCGCGTCTTCCGCATTCCGCCGGATCCTTCGTTCGAAAAATTCTTGTCAGCACAATCCGGGGCTATCTGGGGCTGACCCTGCGCACTACGCGCTGGACATTTAGTATCGACCCGGAGGCCCGCGAGGTTCTCACCTGTCAGGATGGCCGCACGGCAGTTGTGGCTTTCTGGCATGAGGTGCTGCCGCTCACCCCTGCCTTGTGGTGGTGGGCGGAACCGCAAAACCCTGCCATGCGACTGCACGTGCTTATCAGCCGTAATCGGGATGGGCGCCTGATTGCCGATATTGTTGGAAAATGGCGCATCTGGTCCATTGCGGGCTCTTCCGACACACGGGGTAAAAACAAAGGCGGTGCCGCCGCCCTGCGCCGCATGCGAGCCAGATTGCGGCATGGCGGCATTGTTGCCATTACGCCGGATGGGCCAAGAGGCCCACGCAGGCAGGCTCAGCAAGGGGCCACGGCGCTGGCTGCCCTTGTCAGAAAGCCGATTGTGCCCGTTGGTGCAACGTGCAGGGGCATCCGCGTGAACTCCTGGGATAAAATGATTTTGCCGCTGCCTTTTGGGCGCGGTCATTTTGTGTGCGGCGCTCCGCTTATTCTCCCGCGTGAGAAAGAGGCGCAGGCCGAACATAGTGCAGACCGGCTGCTGGCCGAGGCGATTACGCAGGTCACGCTGGAAGCTGAGCGGCCATGGGTGGACCATCCGGGCCGCCAGAAGGAAAAAGTCTGGCTTGCACCGTTATCTCTTCAGCCGTCACGGGTTTGGGGCTGGGTAGCTACGGGGCTTGCTCCTGCACTGCCTTTCCTGCTGCGCTGGCGGCAGACACGCGGGAAGGAACTGCCGGACCGGGTGCGGGAGAAGATGGGCTTTGCCTCGCACGAGCGCCCGGCAGGGTCACTGGTCTGGTGCCATGCAGCCAGCGTGGGTGAACTGGTATCCATTTTGCCGCTCGTGCAGCTCTGTCTGGAGAAAAAGCAGGCTCTGACAGTACTGGTCACAACCGGAACCGTCACGGCGGCGCGCCTTTTGCAGCAACGCCTGACGCATCCCCGGCTGATCCATCAGTTTGTGCCGCTGGATGTGCCGCGCTGGGGGCAGCGTTTTCTGGCGTATTGGCGGCCACAGGCTGTGGTTTTTACAGAAAGTGAACTCTGGCCAAACCTGATTGGCTTGTGCCACCGGCAGAATGTGCCTGTGGCCCTCGTCAATGGGCGGATGTCGGAACGCTCTTTCAAAAACTGGGGTAAATTACGTCCTGTTGCCCGGCGGATGCTGGAACGGTTTGCGTGGATTGCAGCCCGCTCCGAAGAGGATGCCGAGCGGTTCCGTCAGCTTGGCGCACGGTCCCTGACGAAAGCAGGCGATCTCAAGACAGCGGCTCCACCGTTGCCGGTGGATCAGGCTGAGTTGCTTGCCGTTCAGCAGCAGCTTGCCGGGCGGCCGGTGTTTTTGGCAGCGTCCACGCATGATGGAGAAGAAGATGCACTCCGGCAGACGGTCCAAACCTTGCGGGCACGTTTTCCGTTCCTTCTCACCATTATCGTGCCGCGCCATCCGGAACGCGGTGCTGCCGTTAGCGCTCTTTTTGGCGGAGCGCCGCGAAGGGCCTTGGGGCAAGTTCCTGCGCCGACCGATACCGTATGGGTGTGCGATACATTGGGCGAACTGGGGCTGTTTTATCGGCTGGCTGGCATTGTCTTTATCGGCAACAGTCTGCCGGAGGTGCGAACAGGTGGCGGCGGCCATAATCCGTTTGAACCTGCTCGTCTGGACTGTGCGCTCGCGACCGGCCCGCGTGTTCAGAATTTTCAGGAGGCCTTTGCCGTTCTGGGGCAGAGTGTTGCGATTGTTCAAACTGCGGCGGAACTGGCTGAGTGGGTGGGCGCTATGCTGAACGATCCGGGGCGTCGTCAGGTCTGTGCGGAACAGGCGCAGGCCGTAGCGACCGCCAATATGGCTCTGCCAGAGCAGTTGGCGGATAAAATTCTGGCGCTTCTGTCATCATGATCCGCCCTCCCCGTTTCTGGTCAGATCCGCAGGCCAGAGTGTTCCCATGGCTGCTTTCGCCCCTCTCGGCGTTGGTGGCGGCCTGTGCGGTGAAGAGGCAGAAGAAAGCCGGCTGGAAAGCTCCTGTGCCGGTCTTGTGCTGTGGCAACCTCACCACTGGTGGCACAGGGAAAACAACCGTGGTGCTGGATCTCGTGGCCCGGCTGAAAAAGCGGAAGATTGCTGTGCATGCTCTCACACGCGGTTATGGTGGGCGTATCAAAACGGCTACGCAGGTTGACCTTGCTCGCCATTCAGCCCGAGATGTCGGGGATGAAGCCCTGTTGCTGGCCCAGCAGTGCCCCACATGGGTCGGCGGAGACCGCGCTGCATCGGCTCAAGCGGCCGTAGAGGCAGGAGCTACCTGCCTTATTATGGATGATGGCTTTCAAAATCCTGGCCTGCACAAGGATGTGTCTCTTCTGGTGGTGGATGGTGTGGTCGGGCTTGGCAACGGGCATGTTCTGCCTTCTGGACCATTGCGTGAGACCCCGGCGTGTGCGTTTGTGCGGGCCTCGGTAGTTCTGCTGATTGGGCCGGATAAAACCGGTTTTCTGGCGCAGTATGCGGACTTATTGCCAGATGTTATGCGGGCTGATTTGCAAACCGCATCGGAAGCGCAGGTGCTCAAAGGGGCGCGGTGCATTGCTTTTGCCGGACTGGGTCGTCCCTCCAAGTTTTTTGATGGGCTGCGGCAGGCTGGGGTGAACCCGGTGGAGTGTCTCGCTTTTCCAGATCATTATTTTTATAAAGATGGGGATATGAACCATCTTGCTACACTGGCCCGGCAGGCAGACGCACAACTTGTGACCACCCCCAAGGATACGGTGCGATTTCCTCTCTCGTTCAGAAAACAACTCCGAACCGTGGGGGTCGGACTTGTCTGGCAGAATGAGGCTGCGCCCGAGGCCTTGCTGGACCAGCTTTTAAGCCAGAGGCCCGCATGAGCGCCGTGCGCATAACGCGCCTGATGCGTCTGGAGGCGCGGATTGCTCAGGCATTGCTGAACCTGTTTTTACGGATGGGGCCTGCGCGGGCGTCCAATTTTGCGGGACGGTTCTGTCGGTTCATCGGACCATTGCTGCCGGTTTCCAAAATAGCAGACAAAAATCTGCAACTGGCCATACCGGAGCTGAACGCCCCGGAGCGCGCCCGGATTGTGCGCGGCGTGTGGGAAAATCTAGGCCGCACGGTGGGCGAACTTCCACATTTATCTTGCTTGCAGGAAAACACCGCCAGCGGGCCGGGCTTTGAGGTGCAGGGGGCTGAGTATCTGGAAGAACAGGCCCGGCGCGGCGGCGCGGTTCTGTTTGTGTCCGGCCATATCGGCAACTGGGAAATGCTGCCGCCCGGCGTCGCCCGGCATGGTACGCCCTTTGCGTCCTTTTATCGGGCAGCAGGTAACCCCCTCATTGATGCCATGATCCGCAACTTGCGGGATACCGCCATGGCCCCTACCCCCATGCCTCTGTTTGCCAAGGGCGCGCGTGGGGCGCGGGAGGCTCTGGCTTATGTCTCCAAAGGTGGCCGTCTGGGTATGCTGGTAGACCAGAAAATGAATGACGGTGTTGAAGGCACATTTTTTGGTCGCCCCGCCATGACAGCACCGGCACTGGCGGCCATGGCCTTGCGCTATCGCTGCCCGGTCATCCCCGGCTATGTGGAGCGGCTTGGTCCGGCTCGCTTGCGGATTGTGGTCGAACCCCCGATGGAACTGCCGGATACGGGCGATAAGAAGCAGGACCTGAGCCTATTGGTGCAGGCAGTGAATGATCGGCTGGAAAGCTGGATCAGGCGCAAGCCGGAAAGCTGGCTCTGGCTGCATCGTCGCTGGCCGAAAGACCTCTACAAAAAGAAAAAATAACCGATCTGGAGCAGGTGGTGTTTGTTTCCTGCGTCGGACATGCTGCACATTCGGCGGGGAGAAAGGCAGTCGCTTCTGCACGGACTTCGGGCTATGATATTATTTTATAATATTTCTTAATCTGGAGCCTGTTGCCCATGTCTTCACCCAGCCCCGCCCTCGCCTATCGTCTGGAAGCCGCTCGGGCAGTGGTGCAGGATGCTGCTCGTCTTGCCATGTCCATGCGTCCCGCTCCCGGCGGCCCGGAAGGCAAGCAGAAGTCGGCGCAGGACTGGCTGACTGAAGCCGATGGTGCCGTGGAAAGCTTTATTGCCCAGCGGATGCAGGCTCTGTTCCCGGATGATGGCTTTCAGGGTGAAGAAGGCGGCGTTGCCCGTGCAGGCAGCTTGCGCTGGGTGGTGGACCCGATTGACGGCACGTCCAACTATGCCCGCGGCCGGAACCGCTGGTGTGTGTCTCTTGGCCTTCTGGATGGGGATGAGCCGATGGCCGGGGTGATCGAGGCGCCTGCTCTGGGCGAGGTTTACACGGCTCTGCGTGGGCAGGGCGCGTTCCTCAACGGCAAACGCATTCAGGCCTCGCCGGTCAAAGACCCGGCCAGCGCCATGATTGAGATGGGCTGGAGCAACCGGGTCCCTAAGCCGGTATTTATGGAAAAAATCGACGCCATCATGGATTTGGGGGCTATGCCTCGCTCCGGTGGGTCGGGCGCACTGGCGCTGGCGGACGTCGCATGCGGGCGGCTGGACGGCTATATCGAAATTGTCATCAATCTGTGGGATGTGGCCGCGGCTCTTCCTCTGCTGGCAGAAGCCGGGGCCTGTGTCTCGCCTTTCCTGAAGGAAGGCGGCCTGACAGGGCCTGCGACAATTTTAGCGGCAAACCCGCATATTGCGCAGGCTCTGTCCTCTGCCGTAGGAATTTCTCTGGATTAAAAGCGGTGGGGTCTGGCCTTCGGGCCATTCTGCCGCCACAAACGAGACGTAAGGCTAGGCCAGTAATTTAGGCCCATAATGGAGACCACCAGAATGCGGTCAGTTTACCGTTTTTCCTCCTTTTCTCTTGCTCTGGGAATGGCAACCGCTCTGAGCTATGCCCCGCTGCAGGCACGCGCGGCTGACAGCGGGCAGACGCTTGTCGATAAAGCTGCGCTGACGGTGCAGGACATTTTTGTGGGAGCTACGGCGCAAAGCACCGTGGCCGTTAACCTGGGGAAGGCCCGCGCCGTCATGGTGTGTCCTTCCATTTTCCGTATGTCCATTGCCTTTGGTGGGGCTGGAGGCGGCTGTCTGCTGCTGGCCCGAGACGCTCGCGGATCATGGTCAGACCCGGCTTTCTATACGCTCAGCACGGCATCCTTTGGGATTCAGCTGGGTGTGCAGAATTCTCAGGCGATGTTCTTTGTCATGACGGACCGGGGGCTACAGGCACTGCTGGATAGCCAGTTCCAGTTTGGGGCCAATGCCGGTGTGTCCTTTGCGACCCTCAGCAGTAATGCCGAGCGCGGCAATGCCGGGGCCAGAAATACGGACATTCTTGTTGCGCAGAAGTCTCAGGGCCTCTTCGCCGGTGCGGCTCTTGGTGGGACCAAACTCACCGTCAACAGCGACGCCAACCGCGCCTATTACAGTCAGAGCGTTGGGCCTGAAGACATTGTTGTTTCTATGCGCGTGAACAACCCGGGTGCTGATCCGCTGCGGAGCGTGCTGACCCGCTACGGAAAAATGGCTCCGGCGACTACCACACCGACAAGCAAGACGGCGGGCGCAGCTCAGCATGCTGCAACAACCGGTGCCGATACGCTCGGGAGTGATGCTATCAGCACGACGGGATCTGGGAGTGTGGGGAGCATCCAGCATGAAAATCTGGCCCCGGTAAAATAATCACAAGGCGCGGGTAAAACCGCGCCTTTATCACTCCATGCCTCTATTGCTGTGCTGTAGAGGTATGATCCGCTTGTTTCTTCTGCCGAAAAATCTGCACATTTTTATTGTGCTCCATCAGGCTGGCCGCAAAGCTGTGGCCCCCCTGCCCGTTTGCCACAAAATACAGCATATTTCCTGTTGCCGGATGCGCTACGGCTTCCAGAGACGATAAGCCCGGCGAGCAGATTGGCCCCGGAGGCAGGCCTGCGACCATATAGGTATTGTATGGGCTGCTGACCTGAAGATCCGTATGCGTCAACGCTCTGCCCAGAGGAGGTGTGCCATTGGTCAGGGCGTAAATTACGGTCGGGTCCGTTTGCAGCTTCATGCCCTGTTGCAGCCGGTTGATGAAGACGCGTGCCACAAGAGGGCGCTCGGCAGGAAGAGCAGTTTCCTTTTCCACCAGAGACGCCAAAGTCACCAAAGTCTGCTCATCGGGAATTTCCGCCACCGGCGTGCGTTTGTTCCAGACGGTCTGGACCGCTTTGTTCATGGCTGTTTGGGTGCGTTCCAGCAGTATTTTGCGGCTGGTATTGCGCAAATACCCGTAGGTTTCGGGCATGACGCTGCCTTCGGCGGGCAAAGGTGCGTCGTCTTCCAGAAAGGGAGCTGACTGAAGCAGCGCCTGAATCTGATGCGCTGTGAGGCCTTCCGGAATGGTCAGCTTGTGCAGAACCGGATGGGCGTGTCGGATGATATGCAATGCCTCCTGCATGGAGACAAAGGCCGGAAAATGCAATTCAGCCGCGTGAAGCTGTCCGTCTTTCCGCGTGAGCAGAACAGCGGTTAGACAAAGCCGTTCTGTCCAGTATCCGGACTGAAGAACGCCAGCCTGCTGCAATGTATGGATTGTGCTTAGATAGTCGCCATGCGGGATGACAACGTCAGTTTCGTGAGCTAATGGTCCCGGATTTTTATAATCGAGCCATGCTTTAAAGGCTGTTCCCCCTGCCCCTATGAGGAGCAGAAGGAACAAAACCGATAATAACCTGCGCATATCGTCCTTTATCAGACGCGGCGGACAACCAGACTGGCGTTTGTGCCGCCAAAGCCGAAGCTGTTGGACAGAGCAACATTAATCTGCCTCTGCTGCGCCGTATGCGCGACCCGGTCAATCACGCTCTCGCGTGACGGGTTATCAAGGTTAAGCGTGGGAGGGGCCACGTTATCGCGCATCGCCAGGATGCAGAAGATGGCTTCAATCGCACCCGCCGCACCAAGCAGATGCCCGGTGGAGGATTTGGTAGAAGACATGGCCAGCGTGCGGGCATCATCCCCGAACAGACGTTCGACCGCTTCAAGCTCAAGGTCATCCGCCATAGTGGAGGTGCCGTGTGCGTTGACGTAGCCAACATCAGCGGGTGTAACGCCTGCACTCTTCAGAGCCGAGCGCATGGCGCGGAAAGCCCCATAATGCCCTTCTGATGGTGCCGTAATGTGATAGGCGTCCCCGGACATGCCATAGCCTACAATTTCTGCGTAGATCTTAGCGCCTCGAGCCTTGGCGTGTTCGTACTCTTCCAGCACAACCACACCCGAGCCTTCACCCATTACAAAACCGTCACGGTCTTTATCCCACGGGCGGGAGGCTTTCTGCGGCGTTTCATTAAACCCGGTAGAAAGCGCTCTTGCTGAGCAGAACCCGGCAATGCCCAGCGGGCAGACCGTTGCTTCTGCACCACCTGCGACCATCACATCGGCATCGCCAAACATGATGAGCCGTGCGGCGTCACCAATGGCATGCACACCGGTTGCACAGGCTGTCACCACAGAGTGGTTTGGCCCCTGGAACCCGTATTTGATGGACACATGTCCTGAGACAAGGTTGATGAGGGCTGATGGAATGAAGAAGGGAGAAAGACGCTTGGCGCGGCCTTCATGCACCGTGATGGAGGCGTCATAGATGGTCTGAAGACCACCAATGCCTGAGCCAATCATCACGCCTGTGGCGCATTTATCTTCTTCAGTCTGAGGCTTCCAGCCGGAATCCTCCACAGCTTCAGTCGCTGCGACCAGTCCCATGTGAATGAAACGGTCCATCTTGCGCTGGTCTTTGACCGAGATCCAGTCAGAAAGCGTCAGCTTTCCTTCAGAAGTCGGTCCTTCCGGCACCTGTCCGGCAACCTGCGCCGGCAGATCGCTGGGGTCAAAATGCGTGATTCTTTCAATCCCGCTTTCCCCTGCGATCAGACGTGACCATACGTTTTCGACACCGAGGCCCAGAGGACCCACCATGCCCATACCGGTGACGACGACGCGTCTCCGGCCCGAATTTGCTCCGGCCGACTGCAACAAACCAGCCCGCTCCCCGCTTGAATCTGTCTGGCCCCTCAAGGAGTGAGGGACCTTATATTAGTCTGCAAAAAGAAGACGGCCTAAATTAGGCAGCTTTCTGCTTCTCGATGTAGTCAATCGCGTCTTTAACCGTGGCGATCTTCTCAGCAGCGTCTTCCGGAATCTCGACGTTGAAAGCTTCTTCGAAAGCCATCACGAGTTCAACGGTATCAAGGCTGTCTGCGCCCAGGTCGTCGATGAACGACGCTTCCGGCGTGACCTTGCTTTCCTCGACGCCGAGATGCTCGACCACAATTTTCTTAACCTTGTCAGCGATTTCGCTCATCTGTCTCTGCTTCCTATGTGCCCTGGAAAAGCGGGCAAGTTATCTAGGCGCTTAAGTCTGCCAGTTTGCCTGTTGCAGGTAAGGCTGAGCATGTCGCTCTTTCCTCTCCCACGCAACAGGGTTGCGGGCGCTTAGCACGTTTTTCCGGTTCACGCCAACATGAACCGGTTAACTGTGTTCCGGACAGGTGCATCCAGACCATTTACGGAGCCTGTCTGCCACATCCGGAAACAATTTGCACGACCTGTTGAAGCAATAGCTTCCCGGACGTGTTTATACCATAGCCATACCGCCATTAACATGCAGTGTGGAGCCTGTAACCCACCCGGCTTCTTCCGAGCACAGATACATCACGGCAGAGGCCACGTCTTGCGGTTTGCCAAGACGGCCAAGCGGAATAGCGCTGGTCAGTTTTTCTTTCTGCGCATCCGGCAGCACATCCGTCATGGGCGTGACAATAAAGCCCGGTGCCACGACGTTGACGGTGACGCCGCGTGAGCCTGCTTCCTGTGCCAGAGATTTGCTCATGCCCACCATCCCCGCTTTGGCTGCGGAATAGTTAGCCTGCCCGGCATTGCCGGTTGTGCCGACGACGGAAGCAATATTCACAATGCGCCCAGCACGGCGACGCAGCATGCCTTTCAGGGCGGCGCGGCACAGGCGGAACGGGGAAGAGAGGTCCACATTCAAAACCTGATCCCAGTCCTGATCTTTCATGCGCAGGGCGAGCGTGTCACGCGTCAGGCCAGCATTGTTGATCAGAATATCCAGCGGAGCCCCGGCAGCTTCTTCGGCCTTGCCGACCAGCGCATCAGCTTCAGCTGCTTCGGACAGGTTGGCCGTGACATAAAATGCCCGTTCGCCGCCCAGTTCCTTGACCTGCTCCTGCAGCACGGCTTCCCGCGTGCCGGACAGGATGACCGTAGCACCCTGAGCATGTAGGGTGGCAGCAATCGCCCGGCCAATACCACCGGAAGCACCCGTAACCAGAGCCGTTTTTCCATCAAGCCTGAACATAGTCTTTTATTCCGTTGTTTTAAAAAGATTTCAGGAGAGTTTCGATATCTGCTGGTGTGCCAACAGAGCTGGTGGAAACTTCGGGATCAATGCGACGAACGAGGCCTGACAGCACTTTACCTGCACCGATTTCCACAAACGTATCGACACCCATGCTCGTCATGGCTTCCACGCTTTCGCGCCAGCGGACACGGCCTGTCACCTGTTTTGTCAGGGCCTGACGAATCGCATCCGGGTCGCTCACCTTCTCAGCGGTTACGTTGGCAATAACCGGCACGATCGGAGACGCGATGTCTGCGTTGGCCAGCGCTTCGGCCATCACATCTTCTGCCGGGCGCATCAGTGAGGAATGGAACGGAGCAGACACCGGCAGTTTGACGGCACGCTTGATCTTCATTTCCTTGGCGAGCGCAATGGCGTTGTCGATTGCTGCCATGGTGCCGGAAATAACAATCTGGCCGCCACCGTTATCGTTGGCAATTTCCAGAACACCGCCCTGTGCGGCTTTTTCACAGATTTCCTGCGTCTGAGCGAGCGTTGCGCCAATCAGCGCGGCCATGCCACCCTCACCTGCCGGCACAGCTTTCTGCATGGCTAGACCGCGTGTACGCAGTAAACGAGCAGCTTCTGTCACACCAAAGGCGCGGCCAGCGGCCAGAGCGGCATACTCCCCAAGGGAATGCCCGGCCAGCAGTGTCACTTTCCCGGCCAGATCCAGACCGCCATGCTCTTCCAGAACGCGCAGCACAGCCATGGAAACAGCCATCAGAGCCGGTTGCGCATTTTCCGTGCTGGTCAGAGCCTCCATCGGCCCTTCAAAAATGGTTTTGGAGAGCTTTTCGCCCAGTGCTTCGTCGACTTCTTCAAACACGGCGCGTGCTGAAGGAAAGGCAGCGGCGAGGTCAGCCCCCATGCCAACGGACTGGCTACCCTGCCCCGGAAAAATAAAAGCGTAAACAGCCATAATACCTACTGTTTCAAGAGGTTCTTCAAGCCTGTCAGGCTGAAATCAGATCAAACGCAGTTCATGGAGTGCTGTTTGAAAGGAGAGGAGAGAAAGATACGCCGCCCGTGCTCAGCGCACAATACGCCAGCACAAGACCAGAAAAGCATCCCACAGGCTGGCAAGAACTTCATGCCCGATGCGCATGCGCAGGCCCGCTCGGAACACGCTCTTCCGCCCAGTTACAGGGAATGGAAACGGCACGGCCTGCACGGACCATCCAGTCAGACGCATCAGCAAAAGGCAGCGTGGCATGTGGTATGTGCTTGTGGCCAATGCGAGAGTTTGATCTGCAAAGACCTGTTTTTTCAGGATTTTTGTGCAGTTGACAACGGAGTCAAATGTATCCGTTGCAGCATGGTCTTCAAGGATAGCCTCAGGGGGAGCGCCTGCTTCCAGAAGCAATCTGCGCATGACGGAGGCTTCCGTCAAACCGTTGCGCGGCACCCCACCAGTCACGAGATAGACCGGCACCTTCTGGCACTTGCCAAACTGCACAGCGGACAGCACCCGATGCTGCAGGGCTGGCGATGGTGTGCCGTCAGCCCGCAGTGCCGCTCCAAAAATGATAATTGGCGTCATCGCCGATCCATGGGTCTTGCTTGCCGATGTTTCAGGCGTACGCATCATGCGGGCGGCAGCAGAAGCACGCGGTTCAGGCGTTCCAGCGTATGAAAGGTTTCCTGCCAGACTGTGCGGAATTTGTTTTCCGGCACACCGCGTGTTGCGAGAATGGCGGCCAAATCGCCCACGGTGCGCTCCCCATCAATAAGCGGCAGAAGGCCACGCGCCTGCGGCGGCAAAGGAATGGGCACAACCAGCGTCCCGAATGCGAACGGCAGCGTGTGGTCCGGTCGCATCTGTTTAGCCAGCTCAATGCCTGGAATTTCCCGCATGATCGGCACCGCATCAAATGAGGATGCATCGGCTCGCGTGACGCTCGTGCCTTTGTGCACAACATACGCCACATGGGTTGCCATGTTCCCTGTCAGAGATTCCGCAACCATGGCCTGCTCCCGTGCGGGGAGCTGCGCGATGCGTGCCCGCACTTTCGGGTCCGGCAGAAACAAAGCCGGATCATAGCGCGCTGGTTCCATCAGGCAGGAGGCTTCCAGCCCTGCCCTGTTCAGCAGATCCAGAAAGGCACCGACCGTGTAAGCGCGATCTCTGGGGTTGAGGAGCAGGTCATACAGGCCAGCATCCCCACCGCTCAGATGGTCTCCAAAATTTCCATTTTGTCGCAGCCATGCCGTGGCCGGCAGGTGACGCATCACGCGCTTGGCCATATCCAGCCGGGTGGCTGGTTTTTCATCAAAAGGAGCAAGCTCTTCCAGAGCATCCTGCAACATATAAACGCCGGTGCGGCCATATGGGGCATAGACCATTAGCCCCATGCCGCCACCGGGCGCGAGGGCGGCTTCCAGTCCGGCAAGGGCTGCATCTGGATCCGGTAAATGATGCAGAACACCGCAGCAATCGATGTAATCGAACAGCCCGAGATCAAGCGTGTTCAATGCGGTCAGAGAGCCTTCCACAAAGCGGATATTGTTCAGGTCGCGCACTTGGGCGCGGGCTTGCGCAATGGACAGAGCGTGGCGGGAACGATCAACGCAGATGACTTCCCCCGGCCTGCCTGCCCGCGCCATCTGGGTGGCTAGCATAATGGCGCCGTCCCCCGTGCCGCATCCGGCAATCAGGGCGCGGAGCGGCTGGCTGCGGGGGCGCTGCGCCCCGAACACCCAGTAATCAATTTCCCGCAGATGGCTCGGGCTGCCAATCAGCAGCCGTTTGGCCTCATCCTGGGGATTTCGCTCGGGGTAAGGATACGCTTCATACTGCGCCGCCAGTTCAGTATCCCGCGTGTCGGTGCTGGTGTGGTCTGTCATGCGCAGTTTCTCCCTTAGCGCGGCAACAGTTTACCTCGCTGCCAGGACTCGGCAGCTTCATCCGCTGTCAGGCCTTCTGTGCGCATGGCGAAATCCATGGCACTGATCACTTTCACACTCAGCATCAGTTCGTCCAGCTCATCCTGCAAATCCTGATCCATGTCGTCAGCAAGACCGGGACGCATCAGCATGCGGGCTTCCTGCTCTTTGCCCATGCTGCCTTTGGGGTCGGACAGAATACGAAAGCCGCCCTGATGGAACAGGAAACAAGGCTGAACAAGCGGCATAAGAATGCAGTCTTTGCTGTTTAACGCCGCTGTGATGGAGGCCAGAGCTTCCTCGTCAGGCAGAACTTTGAGGGTAAACCCAGCGTCTGTAAGTGCGTAGTCTGCAAGCATCTGCTCAACGTGCTTCTGCAGCGATGCCGGGGTGATGATGGTGCGGGAAAGCTCCGGCCCGGCCTGCGCCACGTCGCTCAGGGAGACAACAGGTCCATCTTCGCGCGAGATGCAGCAGCATGCGCTGGGCTGGAACAGCTTGCCGAGCGGGGTGACGCCCGGTGCCAGCAGGTCGGAATCATCCGGCAGCCATGCGGAAACGTAGAGATCGACCTCCCCGTTTTTCAGCATCTCAGCCAGAGCAGATTTCGGACCGATGACAATTTCAGGCTCTACATCATTTGCTTCCAGAACCCGGATGATAGCCGCCGCTGTCGCCTCATGAACTGTTGAGTCTGGGTGGGCGAGAGTTATCGTCGTCATATCATCTTCCTTAAGGTCAGGCTTGCAGGTCTTGCTGAGACCTTGCAGCAGGAGAAGAGCGGATGCGCAATCCCTGAAATCGCTTTACTGCCCTTCTTGTGGCACGCAGCGCCACCCTGATGCCGCGTTGCGACAAGGAGAGACGCCAATAAAAAAACACCCTGATGCGGGAGCATCAGAGTGTTACAGAAAAAGACCGTGTTTGAGGAGAAAGCGCGGCGGTATAGGGCCACTTTTTATGTCATGCCGCCACAATTTTCTCGGGGCGGGGCAGCACCGGGCGCACCATGTGCAGGGCATCCGCAAAAGACCGGAACTGGCCCAGAACATTTTCCCGAATGGCGTCCATTACCACCCAGCTGTTCCCGCGAGAGTAGATTTTGTAGGCAGGGTCTGCGGTTTCCCGCACCCAGATCAGAACGTAGCCAGAAGATACGCCAGCCTGCCGCTGTTCGACGGAAAAGATGTCGGCATCACAGACGCCCATCGGGTGTCCGGCATGAACCCAGCGGGACAGGTATTCCCGGTGGCCCGACAAGATTTCCATCTGGAACGGGATAACATTGCTGACAGATGAGGCATCATTCTTACGCGGCATCAGAATTTCCATTTCCATCGAACACCAGAGGGTCTTTCTGTATTCAAATGTAAAAGGACGGTTTCCTTAACGCCAAGCTAAAACGTGAATCTGCGCCTCAGAATGAGGCAGAAACTTCATAAAGTTGCGCAAAAACCACAAAAAAAGAACAATTACAGAAAATTAATGCCTATTTTTTAAGCAATTGTTCTTTTTGTGATCATCTTCCTTAGAATTTCGCGGAAACCATGAGCGACCCGTAGTTGAAGAGGCCTGATTTTGCGCCATCAAACTGCTGAGTCTGCCAGACCTGGCTGTAGGACACGCGGAGGCCATAGAACATGACCGCAAGGCCTGCGTGAATTTCGCCCACATCCCATTTCTTGTTCACGTGCAGGGAATTGCCGCGCATGGTGTTGCCTTCGAGGGACGCATCATACGCCACGGCCTCACCGGTCACCCCGCCAAAGAAGTACCAGGCAACAGGGCGTGTGGCCTTATAGGCATCTGTACCATCGGTGCCGGCGGCCTGAATGGTCGGCACACCAAAGTCACTATCAAGCCCCTGCCCGAAGCGGATCATGTCGCTGATTTTGCCGTAGATCTGGTAATCACCAATCGCGGCGGCGGCTGAGGGCAGCGTATCAAACTGGACCGGGCCAAGGTTGACCAGCGGCAGACGCCAGGTTCGCCCACCCTGCACCTGAAAAATAGGCTGGTTTTGGAGCTGATGCTTCCAGCCCTGATTTTTGGTGTCCCCAATGGCGCCATGGAAGCCATTCTGAAGCTGACGCCCCAGGCCAGCTGGCCCCATCACACCGCCCTGGATGCCAAACACGCTGCGTGTGGTGTCTGTATCATTAATCAGGTTGATGGTGCCCAGCAGAAGGCTGGAATACGGACGGTCCCGCAGAAGGCTTGATTGCTGCTGCCCGGGTGCCCACGGGCTGCCGGACTGCGTATCACGCGGGGTGAAGATCATCTGCTGCAGGCCCATGCTGATGCGCTGCACCCCATTGCCCCAGATTGCCTTGTTGATGGCGGCAATGGGTGTGGGGAGCGTATCGGTGCCAGACGTCCAGTTCAGCCGCAGGCCACTGGTATAGTACTGGTCAGACGTGCCTTTCAGGGTGGAAACGGCATCATTTTCCCCCTGCAGAGTCCATGTGCCCTGCTTGTCCTGTAAGGGCGTTGCATGCGCAGAGCGAGAAGCAAGAGCGCTACCAGCCAGCATAAGGGTTGCGGCAGCAATATACCTCACGTGGGGTAATTTCATGACGGCGGACATAGCTTTCCTCTCGTTCTGCCAATGCAGAGTCAGTTTTATTTTCTTTAGTTGATTACGCTGCAACAAGAAACCCTGATTCCCAGCTATCCGCTTTGCAGGATGTTCAGTCAGCCTCTATTTACGCTTTGATTGTCACAAAAATGTTATAGCTTGGAAAAGAGATGAAACCCGGCCCGATTTCATGCTTTTCTATAGCGACGCCACACCCGGTATGGTAAGCCATGATTGGGTGTGGTTGCAGACCACTCTGCCCATTTTTCAATATCTGGAGAAGCAAATGCCTTCTCCATGCTCCAGGATCAAGACCGTTGAGAAGTAACAGGACCGACCGCAGCTCTCGTTCTCCGCGCCGCGGCGGATTTGACGATGATTTTATGTCAACGCCTTCCTATGGCGAACGCCCCGCTTTTGGCGGTGGTGACCGTGGCGGATACGCTCCGCGCAGACCCGCAGGAGGTGGCGGCCCGCAGGTTATCGCTTCCGGTCCGGAAATCGGAGCGACTGTTAAATGGTTCAACAGCGAAAAAGGCTTCGGCTTTGTTGAACTGTCTGATGGTTCCGGCGATGTCTTCCTGCATGCCAATGCCCTGTCCCAGGCTGGTCACGACGGCGTAAGCCCCGGTGCCACTCTGTCCGTGCGCATCGGTCAGGGTCCGAAGGGCCGTCAGGTTGCAGAAGTCATTTCCGTTGACGAAAGCACAGCTCAGCCGGAACGCCCGCGTGCTCCCGGTGGCTTTGGTGGTGCACCGCGCGCTGGTGGTTTTGGTGGTCGCGCTCCGCGTCCGGCCCCGGATCTTTCCTCTGCTGAAGAAGTGCGCGGTACCGTAAAATGGTACAATGCGACCAAAGGCTTCGGCTTCATCACGCCTGATGGCGGCGGCAAGGACATCTTTGTTCACGCCTCAGCTCTGGAGCGCTCTGGTCTGGCTAGCCTCAACGAAGGTCAGGTCACGAATGTAAAGGTTGTTCAGGGTCAGAAAGGCCCGGAAGCCGCTGCAATCGACGCAGACTAAGTTTTATACAAACCGTATAAAACGAGAAAACCCCGCCTTGTGCGGGGTTTTTTTATGCCTGCCTCTTGGGTAGGTGGAGCTTGCTGCCTCCCAGGGAGAGAGGCGCGGGGCTTAGTAGTCTCCGCGCCCTTTGTTGCGTAGCAGTCTGGCCTTGTCTCTCTGCCAGTCCCGATCCGCAATCGCATGGCGCTTGTCCACGCTCTTTTTGCCTTCACCCAAGCCGAGTGTCACTTTTGCACAGCCACGGGCGTTGAAGTGAATATCCAGCGGAACCAGCGTCGCCCCTTCCCGCGCAACAGCACCAAGAAATTTCTCAATCTGCTTGCGGTGCAGGAGCAGCTTGCGCGGTGCGCGCGTATCGAAGCGAGACAGAACGCCCCCTTGATATTCCGGGATATAGCTATTGAGCAGCCACAACTCCCCATCGCGTTCCGCAGCAAAGGCTTCAGCAATCGTGGCCCGGCCCATACGCAGACTTTTGACCTCAGCCCCTTTCAGGACCAGACCTGCCTCAATGGTTTCCGTAATGGTATAATTGAAGCGCGCCTTGCGGTTTTGTGCGGCAATACCATGAGAAATCATGGTCGCCTTTGCTGGTTTCTTTGCCATGGCTTAGTTCAGCAGCCCGACATCAATCAGCGCCGCTTTGACCAGTCGGCGTGAAGGTTCGGTGAGCGGTGCCAGCGGCAGACGGCAGGTTTCCCCGGCCAGACCCAGAAGGCTGGCTGCATACTTAACCGGTGCCGGATTGCTTTCACAGAACAGAGCGTCATGCAGCGGCAGGAGCTTATCTTGTGTGGCGATGGCGTCTGCTACACGACCAGCCTGCCACTCGGCCTGAACCTTGGCGCATAGAGCTGGAGCGACATTTGAGGTGACGCTAATGCAGCCATCGCCTCCTGCTGCGAGGAAGGATACTGCCGTTCCATCCTCACCAGAAAGCTGATTGAAAGGCTTGCTGATGGCGCGGCGTACCTGCAGCGGGCGCAGCAGATTGGCCGTGGCATCTTTCACGCCAATAATATTGGTATGGCGTGCCAGTCGGGCCATCGTTTCCACGCTGATATCAATCACCGAGCGGCCCGGAATGTTATACAGCACGACCGGAATGGAAATTGCATCCGCAACGGCCATGAAGTGCCGGTAAAGGCCTTCCTGCGTCGGCTTGTTATAGTACGGCGTGACGACCAGCACCGCAGAAGCCCCGGCTTTTTCAGCGTGGCGCGCCAGATCAACCGCCTCACTCGTGCTGTTGGAGCCTGCGCCTGCAATCACGGGAGCGCGGCCAGCAGAAACCTTGATGGCGCGTTCGATAACTTCGTGATGCTCCTGATGCGACAGGGTCGGGCTTTCCCCCGTGGTCCCCATGGCGCAGAGGGCGGACGTGCCTTCTTCAATCTGCCAGTTCACCAGATGTTCAAAGGACGTGAAATCCAGACTGCCATCCCGGTTCATCGGGGTGATCAGAGCGGTAATGGAGCCTGTAAAGCGTGTGTCTGACATGAGCTGTCGTCTATCCCGAAATGGCGTCTGCGTGCCCTGAAGTCTGGTCTTCAGAGGGAGCGCCGGTCATGTGTCGCCGGAAAGGCGACTGCGTGTATACGCCCAGAATTTCGGCGTTCGCGGCAAAAAATTCAAGTTCTGACAAGGCTTTGCCCAGCCGGTTTTCTTCCGGATGGCCTTCTACGTCCATCAGGAAGCGTGTTGCAGCAAAGCTTCCGCCTGTCATGTAGCTTTCCAGCCGCGTCATGTTCAGGCCGTTGGTGGCAAAACCTCCCAGCACCTTATAGAGCGCACCGGGAATATTTTTGACGTTAAAAATCAACGTCGTCATCACATGCGGGGTGCCGCAGGCGGGGCGCTCCGCCGTGCGGGAGGCGATGTAGAAGCGCGTGGTGTTGTGCTTCGCATCTTCCACGTTTTTGAGCAGAATTTCCAGACCGTTCAGCTCTGCTGCCAGTTCGGAGGCAACTGCGGCTTCCTCTTTTTTGCCCCAGAGCGCCACCAGCTCTGCCGCACCCGCCGTATCAAACTCCGTAACCGGCGTCAGGCCACGCTCTCGCAACAGATTGCAGATCTGCCCCATGGCGACGGGGTGCGTATGGACGCGCTTGATATCTTCCAGTCTGGCACCGGGCACGCCCAGCAGGCAGTGTTCAATGCGCTGAAAATGCTCACCCACAATATGCAGGCCCGAGGCCGGCAGCAGTGTGTGAATATCCGGCACGCGCCCTGCCAGACTGTTCTCGCAGGCCAGCATGGCCAGATCCGCGCGGCCGGTATGAACAGCCTCTATGGCCCCGGCAAACGTCTTGCAGGGTAGCGTGCGCCAGCCGGGTTTAACTGTGCGACATGCGAGGTCGGAATAGGCGCCCAGGGCCCCCTGAAAGGCGATGATCTTATCAGTCATTGCGTGTGTCATGCCTTGAAATGCTGCCGGGCCCGGTCCAGGTCTGCCGGGGTGTCCACACCAAAGGGGGCTGCGTCAATGCGTGCGCAGCCAATACGCATCCCGGCTTCCAGAGCGCGAAGCTGCTCCAGTTTCTCGCGGCGTTCAAGGCCCGATTCCGGCAAGGATACAAAACGTTTCAGCGCTTCCCGTCGCCAGCCGTAAACACCGACATGGTGCCACAGCCCCCCCTCGCCCCACGGAATCGGGTTGCGGGAGAAATACAGGGCCGGAGCGCAGGGTGTATCTGCGTCAAAATGGCAGGCAACCTTAACTACGGACGCAGCCAGTTTTTCGTCTTCAGAGAGGACCGGAGCTACCAGCGTGCCAATATCGAAGGCCGGGTTAGGCATCACGCGCATTACGGCACGCAGATCATCCGGGGAAAACGTCGGCAGATCTCCCTGCAAATTGATGATCACATCGTGCTCGCCCTCAGGGTCAAGCTCTTGTGCTGCCTGCCAGACTCTGTCTGAGCCCGATGGAAGGTCCGGGTCTGTCAGCACGGCGCGACCGCCAGCCTGTGTCACCACATCACAAATTTCCTGATCCGCCGCGGCAACAGCAACGGGGCCGACATCCGCAGCAATGGCCGCATCCAGCACCCGCAGAATCATGGCGCGTCCGGCAATATCGGCCAGTGGTTTGCCGGGCAGGCGTGTGGAGGCAAGCCGGGCTGGGATGATGACAAGCGGGGAGATCATCAGCTTGCTCTGGAATACGGCACGGAATATAGCCTTGGAAACAGTGTGAAAACGCTGCCGAAACTGGCACAGCGCCCTGCATGACAGGAAGCGGCGCGCAGTCTAGAAAAGGCGTGAGCCAAACGCAACCGGAGGACCCGGCTTCTCGTATGGACAGCATGTTTCTCAACCGGCTGGGCGCGGCCTTTCTGCTTTCCGGCGTGTCCGTATGGATGTGTAGCGCTGTAGGCTCAGCCGTTGTGCCTCAGACAGCCCCCGCAAAACCTGCGTTTTCTCTCCCCGGTCTGGACAATAAACCTATTGCCCATTTCATGGCGCATGCGGATGCTGAAAAAGGCGATGCGCTTGTCCATCAGGTCTGCACAAGTTGCCATGCCGTGAATGAGGGTGCGTCCGATGGCGTTGGGCCTAATCTTTCCGGCGTAGCAGGTCGCCGAATTGCGGGGCTTTCCAACTATTCTTATTCTACGGCGCTTAAAAGCCAGCATGGGCATGTCTGGTCAGATCAGGCTTTGTCGGACTGGCTCACGTCCCCTGCCCGGTTTGCGCCCGGCACACGCATGTCTCTGGTCGGTCTGCCTGATCCGGCTCAGCGCGCGGATATTATCGCGTATCTGCACACATTGGGGGATGCCGAAGCCCCCGCTCCTTCTTCCGATCCCAAGGTGAACCCATGAGCGATGACGATCTGAACCCCTTTCTGGACGTAGCCATCATGATGGCCGAGGCCGCCCGATGCGTGGTGCGGCCATGGTTCCGGCGGGGTATCAGCGTTACCGACAAGGCGGATGAAAGCCCCGTGACCATTGCAGACCGCACAGCCGAGCGTGTGATGCGTGCCATTCTCGCGGAGCGTCTGCCTGACCATGGGGTGTTTGGAGAGGAATTCGGTCTTGTGAATGACGCCGCCCGGTATCGGTGGCTGCTGGACCCGGTGGACGGGACGCGGGCTTTTGTGACGGGCCGGCCACTGTTTGGAACGCTGATCGCGCTCCTGCGGGACGGTCAGCCTGTGCTGGGGGTGATTGATCAGCCCGTTCTGCAGGAGCGCTGGATTGGCCTGACCGGGCAGCAGACCCGTTTCAGTTCCCCGCTGGGTGGTGCGCCGGTTACGCGCCCCTGTCCGCGTCTGGCAGATGCGGAACTCTCCTGCACATCGCCTGAAATGCTGGAAAGTGCGCCGCATGAAGGCTGGAAAACGCTGAAAGCCCGTGCCAAGCGCATGACATGGGGCGGTGATTGCTACGCCTATGGCCTGCTGGCGCTCGGGCAGGTTGATCTGATTGCAGAGTGCGACATGAACCCATGGGACTGGGCCGCGCTTGTGCCGGTTATTGAAGGAGCTGGTGGTAAAATCACGGCATGGGACGGCAGCCCGCTCAGAGCGGATGGAGACCGGACCGTGCTGGCGGCGGGAGACCCTGCTCTGCATGCCGAGGCCGTAAGCACTCTGGTCGGGCATGGCTGACAGGCTCGCTCATTTTAACGATTCACTGCGCCAGACCTATGAATTTACCGCATTTTGCGATAGGCCTGCGCTTCAGCACAACAGGTATGGTCATTCCTCATGAGCACGCAACTGTCCCTCCCCAAGGATAAGATCCGCATTCTGCTGCTTGAAGGCGTTCACGATAGCGCTGTCGCGCTGCTGAAAGCCAGCGGCTACGAGAACGTGGTCCGCCACAAGGGAGCGCTGGAAGGCGATGCCCTGAAAAAAGCTCTGGAAGGCGTCCATGTTGTGGGGATCCGTTCCCGCACGCAGCTGACCAAAGAGGTAATTGAGGGCGCTGACCGTCTGATTGCCATTGGCTGCTTCTGCATTGGAACTAACCAGGTGGATCTGGAAGCCGCCCGGCTGAACGGGATTCCGGTCTTCAACGCGCCCTACAGCAATACCCGCTCTGTGGCCGAACTGGTCATGGGCGAGATTGTCATGCTTATGCGCCGCATTTTCCCCGGCTCCATTGGCTGTCATCAGGGCCTGTGGAACAAATCCGCCGCCAATAGCTGGGAAGTGCGCGGCAAGACGCTCGGGATTGTTGGCTACGGGTCCATTGGCTCACAGCTGTCCGTTCTGGCAGAAGCTTTCGGCATGCGCGTCATTTACTATGATGTGGTGGATAAGCTCGGCCATGGGAACGCCATGCCGGTTGATACGCTGGAAGACCTGCTGAGCCAGAGTGATGTGGTGAGCCTGCATGTGCCGCAGCTCCCGACAACCAAAAACATGATGGGCGCTGAACAGATCCGCGCCATGAAAAAAGGCTCGTTCCTGATCAATAACGCCCGCGGGAATGTTGTCGACCTTGATGCGCTGGCCGAGGCTCTGAAAGACAAGCATCTGCTAGGTGCGGCTATCGATGTGTTCCCCAAGGAACCCAAAGGTCCGAATGATCGTCTGGAAACGCCGCTCAAGGAGCTGGATAACGTCATTCTGACACCGCATATCGGCGGTTCCACGGCCGAAGCGCAGGAGCGCATTGGGGTGGAAGTGGCCCGTAAGCTGGTCGAATATTCCGATGTGGGGTCAACCTTCGGCGCTGTTAATTTTCCCGGTGTGCAGCTCCCGCAGAGCCCGCGCGGCACCCGTTTTATGCACGTGCACCACAACGTGCCGGGCATGATGATGCGTCTGAACGAAATCTTCCTGAAGCAGACCTGCAACGTCACAGCGCAGTTCCTGCAGACGGATGGTGAGATCGGCTACGTGGTTGTGGAAGCTGATACGGGTAAAAACAAGGATACGGATGACACCATCCTGCACGCTCTGCGTGACCTTGAGGGCACCATTCGTGCCCGTCTGATCTATCAGGGTCATTGATCTGATGGCGGTCCGGGGGCGGGAATGATCAATTCCCGCATCCGTAGTTTTGCCTTCGCCGGGATAGAGGCGCGGCCTGTCTGGGTGGAAGTCCAGATTTCGTCCGGCCTCCCGGCATTTCTGATTGTTGGCCTGCCTGACAAGGCAGTGGGGGAGGCCCGGGAGCGCGTCCGCGCCTCTCTGACCTCCATGGGTATGGCGCTGCCCGCCAAGCGCATTGTTATCAATCTTGTCCCTGCCGATATCCCTAAAGAAGGGTCGCATTTCGACCTGCCTATAGCGCTTGCCCTGCTCTGCGCCATGGAAGTTCTGCCCTACGAAGAGGTGTCGCGTTTTGCAGCTTTGGGTGAACTTTCTCTGGATGGTCGGCTAAACCCGGTGGCTGGTGTGCTGTCTGCCTCCATTGAGGCATCCGCCATGTCTCTGGGGTTGATCTGTCCGGCCAGGCAGGCGGAAGAAGCGTTGTGCGGCGGCGATATTGCCATTCTGGGCGCCCCCACTCTTCTCGCTCTTATTAATCATTTCACCGGTCTTCAGGTTCTCACGCCACCGGCTTTCTCCGAACGCGCGCCAGACCCATCCTCTGAACGTCTGCCGGATCTTTCTGAGATCAAGGGGATGGAAACCGGACGCCGGGCGCTGGAAATTGCTGCGGCTGGTGGCCATTCCATTCTTCTTTCCGGGCCACCCGGTGCCGGAAAATCCATGCTGGCTGCCCGCCTGCCCAGTCTGCTGCCAGATCTGACGCAGAGGGAAAGTCTGGACGTCTCGCGCATTTATAGTGCCGCCGGATTGTTGAAAGACGGTCGTCCGATCCGACGCCCTCCTTTCCGAGACCCGCATCATTCTGCAACCTTGCCAGCTCTGGTAGGTGGCGGAAGCAAGGCACGGCCGGGTGAAATTAGTCTGGCCGACCACGGAATTCTGTTTCTCGATGAGCTTCCGGAATTTTCCCGCGCAGCACTTGAAGCCCTGAGGCAACCTCTGGAAACGGGGCGTGTGAGTATCGCTCGTGCCGCGCTGCACGTAACCTACCCTGCCCGCTTCCAGCTTATTGCCGCCATGAACCCATGCCGGTGTGGGTATCTGGGGGATGCCAGCAAGGAATGTCGTAAGGCTCCCCGCTGCGGCGAGGATTACATGGCACGGCTTTCCGGGCCACTACTGGATCGTATTGATATTCATGTGGCGATGCAGCCGTTCGAGCCGCTGGATTATCTTTCCGGCCCGTCTGGTGAGGCGAGTGCACCTGTAGCGGAACGGGTGCAGGTCGCGCGCCAGCGGCAATATACCCGACATGACGGCATGAAAAATGCGCAGGCCACTCTGGAACAGATGCCGATAACGGAGGCCGCGCAGGCTCTGGCGCAGAAAGTGGCAACACGCTTCCGTTTTTCAGCACGCGGCTATACCCGCATGATACGCGTTGCCCGTACCATTGCTGATCTGGCGGGAGAGACCGAAATTCAGTCTCCCCATGTGGCCGAAGCGGCGACCTTTCGTCTCCGCTCCGGGCAGGATTAAACAGCCAGCGCGCTGCTAGCCATGGGCTTTTAAAACGCTCAGTCCCTGTTCCAGATCAGCAATCAGATCATCCGGGCTTTCCAGTCCAATCTGCAGGCGCATGGACGGCCCTTCAGCCTCATCTGCCGGGAAGTTCCGGGTAATGCCTTTGCTGGTTGGCAGCACGAGGCTTTCATACCCGCCCCATGATGCGCCGATGCCGAACAGCTTCAGTGAATCAATCATGGCTTCCATAGCGCTCTGGCTAAATGTGTCTTTCAGCACAAAGCCGAACAGGCTTCCTGCCCCGGTAAAATCACGCTTCCAGATTTCGTGGCCCGGACATTCGGGGAAGGCCGGGTGCAGGATCCGGGCAATTTCCGGCCGGTCTTTTAGCCAGTGCGCAACCTGCATGGCGGACCGCGCCTGATGAGACAGACGTACCCCCATGGTGTGCAGGCCGCGCAGGGTCAGCCAGCAATCATCCGGCCCGGCAAGCTGGCCCAACTGAATGGCGGTATCTCGCAGCAGATGCCAGTCTTCTGCCTTTGCAACCGTAACAGCCCCGGCGATCACATCAGAATGACCGGAGGGGTATTTGGTCAGCGCCTGAATAGAGACATCCACGCCATGCGTGAACGGTGCAAAAATGCCGAAGCCCCAGGTATTATCCATCATCAGTCGGGCCCCATGCGCGTGGGCAACGCGGGCCAGCATGGGAACATCCTGCACTTCAAACGTATGGCTGCCCGGGCTTTCTGAAAACAATACCCGTGTGTTGGGCTGCATCAGGCCGGTCAGTGTCTCAGCAGAGGCGCAGGGCGGATAATAGGTTGTTTCCACGCCAAAGCGTTTGAGTACGTTTTCTGCAAACCGACGGGTCGGGCTATAGACAGAATCTGGTAGCAGGCAATGGTCCCCGGCATTCAGGAATGCCAGCAACGGCGTAGTGCAGGCCGCAAGCCCGGATGAGACAACCTGACAGTCTGACCCACCCTCAATGACCGCAATCGCTTTTTCAAGCTCGTGCTGAACAGGTGTGCCCATGGCTCCGTAAATATAGGCATGGTCAAAGCGTTTCTGCCCCTGGTGGCGCATGTCGTGCAGCGTGGGAAACAACACCGTGGAGCCGCGCGTGAGGGCCATGTTGACGGGCGTGCCTTCAGGTTGTGCTTCCGGTCTGCCCAGGCGGGTGAGCGTGGAGGAAAGCTTGTCCCAGCCGCGTGTCACGTTGGCGTCAGACGTCATTGTTCAAGATCCTTTCGTCACGGGTGCGCCTGGCGTGGCACCCCATTCTGCCCATGAGCCGTCATAGAGCGCACCTTCGTCAAAGCCAGCCAGCGCAAGGCCCACACTCAGGACGGCTGCCGTCATGCCTGAGCCGCAGGTTGTCACAGCGGGTTTATCCGCCGGCATTCCGGCTTCCAGCAAAATCTCCCGCACGCGGTTAGGGGCGAGAAACTGCCCATTGTCTGCAAGGAGCTTTTTGTAAGGAAGATTAATCGCGCCGGGCATGTGTCCAGAGGCCAGACCGGGGCGTGGTTCTGGTACTTCCCCATAAAAGCGGGCGGCGGAGCGGGCATCCAGAATGGGCTGCAAGGCACCGGAAACAATATCCAGCATATCCCCCAGCCCTTTCAGGCGCGCAAAACGGGTATGGCATGCGTAAGGCTGAGCCGTTGGCATAGGGGCAGCACCCTGTGCGATTGGCTGATTGTCGCGCAGCCATGCCGGAAGGCCACCATCCAATATAAAGGCCTGATCATGCCCAAACAGTCTGGCCAGCCACCAGCCCCGACATGCCGAGGCGGTGTTGCCCTGATCATAAAACACCACACGCGTTGACCTGCTGATGCCCAGAGCGCCAAACAGGCGGCCAAAGCGCGCAGCAGACGGAACAGTATGAGGCTGCGTGCTTTCCGGGTCGGAGAAAAGGTCGATATCAAACCGCAGACTGCCGGGAATATGGGCTTTCAGAAAAGCCTCATCCGGGTTGCTGGTTTCTCCGGGCAAAAGCGCTGTTGCATCCAGAATACACAGCGGGCTTTCTCCCTGCCAGCAGGCAAGGGTCTTTACGGTAATAAGGGGCGACATAGCATTAATCCCGGACCAGCGACGAAGTATCGATGAGGGTAAAGCAAGTCTGCCCGGAAGGGTATTGGTCAGAGTTTTAAAAAGCTGTCTTTTCAGACAGCTCCGTGATGCTCCACCAGTGTTTTGAGGCGGTCAATGGCCTCTCGTCCCTTAAGGGATGTCTGCCAGAGTGTCTCCAGCATATGCTGATGTGTCGCTACGGCTTCCGGAGAGGATGTGATCATGGCAATTCCGGCGGTGCTTTCTGCAGAGCAGTCAGTCCGGAACGGGTTGATGGCCACGGCCATCAGCTCACTGCGGCGCATGAAAATGCACGATGTTGTGGTGATGTTTTTGGGAATGACACTGAACTGAAGTCCCATCGGGACAGAGTCAATCAAGGTGATAATGTTGCGGATTTCCTGCACCGCAACCTGCCGCGCTTTATGCCGCAATGTTGAGGACATGGGAAAGCCAGCTCCCACGCCATGTGTCAGAAAGTCGATAATCTGATTTTCAGGCAACATGGAAATAATGGACGGTTTGCGCTGGCTATACAGTGCGCGTCGTTTTGACTGCGCCAGGATGGCTGGCGCATCCATCAGAGCGCCCCCCTCTTTTCCCTGTTGGCTGGCATGCGCTTCCAGCAGGACAGCATCGTAGGCGGGTGATGTGACCTGATAGCAGACCGGATCCGAGACCTGCAGGATCTGTTCAATATCACCTTCAATCTGTGTGATTTTTTGGAAAAAACTATCCGGGCAACTGTAATATTCAATGCCGACCCCCAGCAGGGTCAGAGGCGAGATATTGAGAAGTTCAGCAAGCCTCTGGACGGTATCCAGCTTAATGACTTCGCCTTTTTCATACCGGTATAGCGCTGCGCGGGAGACACCCAGACGGGCCGCAATTTCATCAGCCCGCATGCCGGATTCAAGGCGAAAAGCTCTGAGCTGCTGACCAATTTCACCAAGATGCATTGTGACAGCAGTCATAGTTTCCACCTTATGAATCAACACGTTATGAACAAAATGTTTTATCGAATAGTATTGTTAATAATACGTTAGTTAACAGATTGTAAAATCCCGTCAATGCTGCCTTAAGACAATTTCAGATACCGGGTGCCGGTATGTTCCCGTTGCGATGCTGAAAAGGCTTTAAGAGACCAGACAAAGTCCCGGATCCGTGGTTTACTATGCCCATGATGGATGGGCTGACTCTGACAACCGAACGGATCATGCTGGCTCTGCTGCTTGGCGGCATCGCCTATGGATGCGTCATTGTTCTTGCCCCTTTTTCCTCAGCAATTTTGTGGGCTGGCGTTCTGACATACGCAACATGGCCCGTGTTCCAGCACCTCAGACGCCGTATGAGCGCTCTGGCTGCGAGTCTGATCATGACGTTTCTCTGCGCTGTGGGATTTGTCATCCCGCTCGCTTTTCTGGCGTCCACGACAATCGCTGCCAGCCCGCGCTGGGCGTCTCAATTGAATGCCCTTTTCAGTTTTTCCCATCATCTTCCCCCTCCTCCCGGCTGGCTGATAAATATTCCCATGGTCGGGCAGGATCTTGCCGGTCAGTGGCAACACTGGAGCCATGATGTGGATCATCTAGGGGCCAGCCTGAGGCCTTATGCGGGGGATATCATCCAGTCCCTGCTGGTGCTTTTCATGCAGGTGGCCAATGGCGCGCTGCATCTGGTGATGGCCTTGTTCATCGCCTTCTTTTTCTGGCTCAGTGGCTCTTCTTTGGGTGACACGCTGAAAGCGGTAATAACCCGCATAGCCGGCCCACATGCTGGCCGGCACCTGCATATTATTGGCGGGACCGTGCGCGGCACTGTGTATGGTATTTTGGGGACGGCGATCATTCAGGGGATTTTGACCGGCATTGGCTTCTGGCTGACCGGGCTTTCCGAACCTGTCATGTTTGGTGTGCTGGCCGCTTTTCTGGCCGTTCTGCCGATTGGGGCCCCGCTTGTCTGGGTGCCCGCGTCCCTCTGGCTTCTGGTCGACCACCACGTGGCCAAAGGTGTCCTGCTCCTTCTCTATGGGCTTTTACTGATTTCCGGGGCCGACCATGTCATCCGCCCGCTGTTTATTGCGCGGGGGAGCAAGCTGCCATATCTCCTGACCGTCTTGGGGGTTATTGGGGGCGTAATGGCTTTTGGGGGGCTGGGGATTTTTCTGGGGCCGATCCTGCTGGCTGTGGGCTTCACATTGACTGTGGAATTTGCCGCTCAGGAAGCGCCCTCTCATTCTTCTTCTGATGATCAAAGGAGACAGCCCTCATGAGGCGTCATTTTCTCCGTCTCATGGATGCGCACCGTCGCAAAAAACAGCTTCGGCCCCCTGTCTCCACAGAGCATGACAGCACCAAAATTATCAGCTGGAACCTGCTGAGAAGAACGGGTGCGACGGTGCATGATGTTGTCGCCCTGATTGAAGCGGAAAGGCCGGATATTCTTCTGATGCAGGAAGCGACGGCTGAAATTGACGTGCTGTCAGATATTCTGGGCGGCTACTATGCCCGTGCGCCTCTACCCGGCCGTATTCATGGCCCGGCCTGCTGGAGCCGGACACCGTTTGCCCGCACGCCGCGTGCCTGCACTATTCCGTCAGGCGCGGTCGTCAAACGTCATGCGCAAATTATTGATTACGGCCCGTTCTCTCTGGCCAATGTTCACCTGTCCCACGGGCAGGTGCTGAACCGGCGGCAACTGCGGCGTATTGCCGCACTTCTGCCAGCACCATGTGCCATTTTGGGGGACTTCAACCTTGTTGGTCCGACGCTGGTGCCGGGCTTCAGAGACGTCGGACCAAAAGCACCGACGCATCGTATGGTGGATCTGGTTCCCATCCGTATTGACCGCTGTCTGGTAGAAGGCATGAGCTGCCTGAGTGCCAGAGTTCTCCCGGTATTTGCCTCAGACCATCGGCCTATCGCTGTTCAGCTGCGGCCCGATATCAAAGTGCTGGCCTCTGTTGCGTCATAGATAAGGCATAAACAGGCGCGCTGCGGCATCACGGATCTGGATCAGCTTGTTCCGTTTATCCAGATCATGGTGGGTCAGACGCCGGTTTCTGTGATGGCAGATGAAATCATCCAGCATTTCTGCCATCAGGACATCATAGGTTTCCATATTGATCTCGAAATTCAGGCGCAGGCTGCGAATATCGAGGTTGGAACTTCCGACAAAAGACCACGCCCGGTCCACCACCATCAGCTTGGAATGGTTGAAAGGTGGATTGACCAGCCACACGCGAACACCGGCATTCAGTAGGGGCGCGATATTGGCGGAGCAGGCCCAGTCCAGAGGTGGATGATTACTGCAACGCGGAATGACCACATCCACCTGCACGCCACGCAGGGCCGCAAGTGCGAGTTCCGACATGACGCGTGACCCCGGCAGGAAATAGGGCGTCATCAGTCTGACCTGCCGCCGGGCCAGAGTGATAGCCTGCAGCATGGTGTATTCAATTTTTTCAAGGTCAGTATCTGGGCCGGCGGTCACAATTCGGGCGACTGACTCCCCGGTGCTGGTGTGTTCCTTGAAATAGATATCGCCTTCCAGCGTCTCCTGCGTCACAAAATACCAGTCCCAGGCGATGGCTTCGGCTAGCTGTTTGACGACGGGTCCTTCCAGCATGAAGTGGGTATCGGACACCGGATGCGGCGGTTTTCTGGAAACCAGATTTTCATCGGCAATATTCAGGCCGCCCATGAAGCCTGTCTTGCCATCCACCACCAGAATTTTCCGGTGATTGCGCAGATTGATGAACGGCATGCGCCAGGGCAGCATGGAATGCATGAAGCGCCCGCACGGCACCCCTGCCCGCCTCAACCGGCGATAAACGGGAGACAGAAAATATCCGCTCCCAATGCCGTCCACAAGAACGCGCACCTGCACACCGCGCTTCTGGGCTGCAATCAGCTTTTCGATAAACAGACCGCCAATCTGATCATTCCGAAAGATATAGGAACACAGCAGAATGCTCTGCTCGGCCTCTTCAATGGCTTTCAACATGAAGGGGTAACCGCCGTCTCCGTCATGCAGAGGGACGATTTTGTTCCCGCCGACCAGAGGGCGACTGGTCAGCTTGCCCACCATCATGGCCAGAGGCGCAAACTGCCCATCCAGTTCTCTGTTCCAGGATGAGCTATGGGACTCTTCAAACCGATGGGAGGACCGGCCGCTCACCAGCTTTTTAGCCAGACGGCGCACACGGTTGATTCCAAACATGACGTAGAGAACAGTCCCCAAAGCAGGCATAAGAACACAAATGCCAATCCAGCCGATGGCGGATGAGGTATTTCTTTTTGTCAGAAGGATGTGCAACGCAACGCTTGTCACCAGCACAAAACGAATGATCGTGACTGTCACCAGAGAAAGATGCGGCAGAATATCAAACGTCATGGGGCAAAATGCATCCTGAAAGGAATCAAACGGTGGCAGTCAGGCCTGATATCATTGAACCAGAACAGAATCGACAAAGGTTGCTCCGGCAGGCGCGAGGATCAAGAGCCTATCAGGATGGCCTGAGTGCGGAAGAGGCCGTATGCTCGGCTTGCATGAAAGAAGGCTGGGTTATTCTCTTAAAAAGAGCCCGCACGCGCCGTGGTGAAATTGATATTGTTATGCGCAAGGGCAGCTTGATTTGCTTTGTAGAAGTAAAAAAGCGCAAAACACTCCGCGGTGCGACGGAATGTCTGGGTGTCTCTCAGCAAAGGCGGCTTTATAGGGCTGCGGAGTGTCTGTTGGCGGCACACCAGCACTGGGTTTACGAAGAATTGCGGTTTGACCTGATAGCGGTTGATGAGCAAAACGCGCTGCACTGGGTGAAAGATGTTATCCGCCAGATGTAGAAAAAGCGCGGTGCCAGAGGCAAGCCGCGCTTTTTAGAAGACGTTTAGAGGCGCAAACGCTCAGGTGCGATGGCGGCGCGTTGCAGCATGCGCAACTACACGTTTGCTGGGGTGGTAAGCCACCAGATGCACCATGTTGCGAGACGTTGCGCCACGCTGAGAGGCAACCTGCGTGTGGCTGGCCCGAACAACGTGGCTCACACGGCGCACATGAACAACCGGCGGGGGCGCAGCAGTCAAAGACGCGAACGTCAGCTTGCTGGCTTCCAGATCGGAAATGACACGTTCCGCGTGCGCTGAAGAGTTCACGGAGAAAACACCTGCGCTCAAACCAACAAAAGCGAAGGCGCAGCGCAAAAACGGAAGACGCATCATCAAAAAATATCCCACCTCTGTTTGTCTGTTTTCAGACTACACAGCCCTCTGATTGCCTGACAACTTAAAAAATCAGGAAGCTGCCTTAAGAGGGATATTTTTTTCTTTCAGCAGGGTCTGGAGTTCACCGGACTGGTACATTTCCGTCACGATATCACACCCGCCGATGAATTCCCCTTTGATGTAAAGCTGGGGAATGGTCGGCCAGTTTGAGAAATCCTTGATCCCCTGACGAATACCGGCGTCCGCCAGAACATTCACGGATTTGAACGGTACGCCCAGATGCTCAAGAATCTGCACTACACGTGCGGAGAAGCCGCACTGCGGGAAGTCGGCATCACCTTTCATGAACAGCGTGACAGGGTTGGTATCAATTACGTTCTGGATCTGCTGTTTGACAGTTTCCGACATTAACCTGGATCCTTGCTAAAAAAGCGGAAAAATACGCCGTTCAGGGCGCAGACGTCTGCAACGCGAGCGCGTGCAGCTTGCCGCCCATATGGCCCTGCAAGGCCTGATAGACAAGCTGATGCTGCTTCACGCGGTTGAGACCTTTGAAGGCCTCGCTCACGATAGAGCAGGAATAATGGTCACCGTCCCCGGCCAGATCATCAATCCTGATCTGCGCATCGGGGAAAGCCTGACGAAGATACGTCTCAAGTTCAGTGGCGGACATCGCCATGGCTTACAGATCCCTTTCAGTTACTCAGCGGGTCATCAGGGCCGGAAAGAAGGCCTCATGCGCGGCAACAAGTCGTGCAGCAGATATTGTGACGCCACTTGGCAAAATCAAATCATTTCCGCCAGACTGGCCAATCAGACGAGCCGGAACACCGGCCTGCTCTGCACGGGCGCAGAACTCTGCGGCATTATCGACGCAGACCAGATAGCGGGCCTGATCTTCACCAAACCAGAAGGCTTCGGGGCGGATGCCGCTGTCCGGGCTTTCCAGTTCACAACCCACGCCGCTGGCCATCACCATTTCAGCAACAGCAACCATCAGGCCGCCATCGGAAAGGTCATGGCAGGCGGAAACCGCGCCACTGAGGATTTCCTGACGGACGAAGTCACCGTTCCGTTTTTCCGCAGCCAGATCAACCGGTGGCGGCGGCCCGTCTTCACGGCCCAGCACTTCACGCAGCCAGATGGACTGGCCCAGTTCTCCGCGGGTTTCACCCACCAGAACAACGGCCTTACCATCCTGCATCTCCAGGCCAACGGCTTTCTCCACGTCATCCAGCACACCCAGTGCGCCAATGGCGGGGGTGGGCAGAATGGCCAGAGCAGAGCCGTCCGGCTGACGCGTCTCATTATACAGAGAGACGTTGCCACTCACGACCGGGAAGTCGAGAGCGCGACAGGCATCGCCCATCCCTTCAATCGCTGCGACAAATTGCCCCATGATTTCCGGTTTTTCCGGGTTACCGAAATTGAGGTTGTCCGTCACAGCCAGCGGGCGGGCACCGGTCGCGGTCAGGTTACGCCATGCTTCGGCCACAGCCTGTGCGCCCCCGGTTTTGGGGGCAGCATGGCAATAGCGCGGCGTGCAGTCTGTCGTGATAGCCAGCGCCAGTGACGTGTCTTCAATTTTGACAATCGCGGCATCAGCAGCGCCCGGACGGCGCACCGTCTGGCCACCAACCGTGCTGTCATACTGGTTCCATACCCATGCGCGGGATGCGAGGTCCGGCGACCCCACCATCTTGAGCAGTGCGGCATCCAGAGAAAGCGGGGCATGCACAGCGCCGAGAGGTTCCGGCACAACCGGCGTGGTGGCCGGGCGATCATAGATCGGAGCCTGATCCGCCAGCGGATCCAGCGGAATATCCGCTTCCACCTGCCCTTTGTGTTTCACCACAATATGGCCGGTTTCCGTCAGATGCCCGATAATGGCGAAGTCCAGTTCCCATTTCTCGAAGATCTTGCGGGCGACTTCCGTGCGATCGGGCTTGAGGACCATGAGCATGCGCTCCTGGCTCTCGGACAGCATCATCTCATAAGCCGTCATGTTCGGCTCACGCTGGGGCACTTCGTCCAGATCCAGCTCAATCCCGACGCCACCTTTGCCGGCCATTTCCACGGCGGACGAGGTCAGGCCAGCGGCACCCATGTCCTGAATGGCGACAATGGCGTCCGTTGCCATCAGTTCAAGGCAGGCTTCAATCAGCAGCTTTTCAATGAACGGGTCGCCAACCTGCACGGTCGGACGCTTCGCCATGGCGTTTTCGTCAAACTCGGCGGAGGACATGGTGGCGCCATGGATGCCATCACGCCCGGTGCGGGAGCCCACATACACAACCGGGTTACCCACCCCTGCGGCAGCAGAGAGGAAAATCCGGTCTTTACGCGCAAGGCCAACCGTCATGGCATTGACCAGCGGGTTGCCATCATAAGCCGGGTGGAAGTTAATCTCCCCGCCTACGGTCGGCACACCCACACAGTTGCCGTAGCCGCCAATGCCACGCACAACGCCATCAATAATCTGGCGCGTGCGCGGCGTTTCGGGATTGCCGAAGCGCAGGGCATTCAGGTTGGCAATCGGGCGGGCACCCATGGTGAACACGTCACGCAGGATACCACCAACACCCGTGGCAGCGCCCTGATACGGCTCGATAAAGGACGGATGGTTATGGCTTTCCATCTTGAAGATGGCCGCATAGCCCTGCCCGATATCCACCACGCCAGCATTCTCACCCGGACCATGGATAACCCACGGGGCTTTGGTGGGGAGCGTGCGCAGCCATTTGCGAGAGGATTTGTAAGAACAGTGCTCGGACCACATGACCGAGAACACACCCAGCTCAGTCAGGCTGGGTGTGCGGCCCATGATGGTGACAACGCGCGCATATTCTTCAGCCGTCAGCCCAAATTCCTGGGCCAGAGATGCATCAACGGTCTTTTTCACCGGACAAGAGCCTCCACAAGACCTTCAAACAGCGGCAGACCGTCCACACCGCCCATCAGCGGGTCAACAAGATCTTCCGGGTGAGGCATCATGCCGCAAATACGAGTGTTTTCGCTCAGAATGCCCGCAATGCTGTTCACGCTGCCGTTGGGGTTGCTGGCAACATCGTCAGCCTGCACCTGACCATTTGGCGCGGCGTAGCGGAAGGCAACAAGTCCCTCGCCTTCCAGACGGTCCAATGTGCTCTGGTCAGCCGTGTAGTTGCCGTCCCCATGCGCCAGAGGCGTGCGGAATACATCCCCTTTCTGCCATTTATGGGTGAAAGGCGTATCCGTCCGTTCCACACGCAGATGGCAATCCTGAGACAGGAAGCGCAGGTTAGCGTTCCGCAGCAGGGCACCCGGCAGCAGGCCGGATTCCGTCAGAATTTGAAAGCCATTGCAGACCCCCAGAATATGACCACCCTTTTGCGCAAAGCTGCGGATTTCCGTCATGATGGGAGAATGGGCCGCCATGGCACCACAACGCAGGTAATCCCCGTAGCTGAAGCCACCCGGCAGAACCACAAGATCAATCCCGGTCAGGTCGGTATCACGATGCCAGACCATGCGGGGCTCATGTCCGGTTACACGCCGTAGTGCGATAGCCATATCGCGCTCACGGTTAGTGCCCGGAAAGACAACAATCGCTGCTTTCATTTTGCGCTGCTACACGGGTAAGAGTCATGCAGAGCCTTGAAGACGCTTTCGCCCACAGGCTTGGACATCGCTTCAGAATGCGCTTTCAGCCATGCCAGCACTTTAACGCGCATGGCAGCACCATTTTCTGACGTCGGGACGCAGAAGCCTGCCGGAGCGGAAGCGTCTCCTTCGTTGCGATCATTGATCTTGGAGAGAGCAACAGCATCTGCAACGCCGGTGATGTAGGCATCACACACGGTGGCACCTGCTGCACGGGTGCAGATGCGGGCAAAGTTGCCAGCCTGCATGGGGGAAATGCGCTGAGCATGGGCCAGCGTCGGCGCAAGCAGAGCTCCCCCAAGGGCGATCAGGGCGAGGCGTTTCATCCCAGCACCTCAACCGTGAAGTCTTCGATCACCAGATTGGCGAGAAGATCCCGCGCCATGTCTTCGGCCTGTTTCTGGACAGCGGCACGGTCCGTGCCCTCAACATCCAGATCAATAATCTTGCCGACCCGGACGTCATTCACGCCCGGGAAACCCAATGTGTGCAATGCGTGGCCGATGGCTTTCCCCTGCGGGTCAAGCACACCCTCCTTAAGCATGACGGTTACACGTACTTTCATGATAAAGCCCCCGTTGCTGTCGGCATGGTCACTGCATGGTCTCCGGACCCTTCATGTCTCCGCCATTGCCTGCTTCGGGCAGAATGCCCAGTCTGCGGGCAACTTCCTGATACGCTTCCCGGACATTGCCCAGGTCACGGCGGAAACGGTCCTTATCAAGCTTCTCGTTGGTCTGGTTGTCCCACAGGCGGCAGTTGTCGGGTGAAATTTCATCCGCCAGCACAATCCGCATGTCGTCCCCTTCCCAGGAGCGGCCAAATTCAAGTTTGAAGTCTACAAGCTGAATGCCAATGCCGCTGAACAGGCCGCACAGGAAATCATTCACCCGCATGGCCATGGAGGTCATGTCTTCAAGGTCGTGTGGGCACGCCCAGCCGAAAGCGATGATGTGGTCTTCAGAGACAAGCGGATCATTCAGCTCATCGTTCTTGTAGTAAAACTCTACAATGGTCCGTGGCAGGCGTGTGCCTTCCTCAATACCAAAGCGCTTGGCAATGCTGCCCGCAGCAATATTGCGGATCACAACTTCAAGCGGAATAATTTCGACTTCCTTCACCAGCTGCTCACGCATGTTGATGCGGCGGATGAAGTGCGTGGGAATGCCGATTTCCTGCAAACGCAGCATCAGATGCTCGCTGATGCGGTTATTCAGTACGCCCTTACCGGTAATGATGCCGCTTTTGACACCGTTGCCAGCCGTGGCATCATCCTTGAAATACTGCACAAGGGTGCCGGGTTCCGGACCTTCAAAAAGGATTTTGGCTTTACCTTCGTAAAGCTGGCGGCGACGGGCCATGGTCATCCTTACCTGTCTTGAACGTTTAAAACCGATCCCTGCAACCGGTCCGGGGGAAGACTGAAACCAGCCTTCCCTTCTTCAGACGCGTCATAGCAGGCTTCGGGCATGGAAGATATAGGGACGCCCCAGCTCACAGAGCCGGGCCGGGTTCCCCAAATACTTTCTGATACAGGCCATCCAGCGCCTTCAGATGCTGGCGGCTGTCCATGGCGGCATCCAGCGTTTCTGCCGGAATACGCCCGGAGATTTCCGGGTCAGCCGCCAGATTTTCACGGAAGGTCCGGCCTTCCGGCGTGCCGAGCTTGGTCCATGTTTCCATCGCATTGCGCTGGACGATCCGATAAGCATCCTCACGTGATAGACCTGCACGGGCCAGAGCCAGCAGGACTTCACCTGAGTGCACAACGCCGCCAAGGCTTTCGATGTTGGCAGCCATGCGGTCGGGATAGACCAGCAGTTTGCTCATCATGCCGGCGAGGCGTGCCAGCGCGAAGTCCAGACCAATGGTGGCATCCGGGCAGATGTTCCGTTCAACGGAAGAATGGCTGATGTCGCGCTCATGCCACAGGGCCACGTTCTCCAGAGCCGGGATAACGGCAGACCGCACAAGGCGCGCCAGACCCGTCAGGTTTTCCGTCAGCACCGGGTTCCGCTTGTGCGGCATGGCGGAGGAGCCCTTCTGGCCCTTGTGGAAGAATTCTTCCGCTTCCCGCACTTCAGAACGCTGCAGATGGCGCACTTCAATAGCCAGACGTTCAATGCCGCTGGCAATCACCCCCAGCGCACAGAAGTAGGCAGCATGGCGGTCACGCGGGATGACCTGCGTGGAGACCGGTTCGGGCTTTAGGCCCAGACGTTCAGCGACGTAGGTTTCAACGCGCGGGTCCAGATGGGCGAAAGTCCCGACGGCACCGGAAATGGCGCAGGTGGCAATTTCCGCACGAGCCGCTTCAAGGCGTGCCTTGTTGCGGACGAACTCCGCATAATGCCCGGCCAGCTTCAGACCAAAGGAGGTCGGTTCGGCATGGATGCCGTGGCTGCGGCCAATGGTCAGGGTGTGCTTGTGTTCAAATGCACGGGTGCGCAGCGCATCCAGAACGTCGTCCAGATCTTTCAGCAGCAGGTCGGTCGCCTGCGTCAGCTGCACGGCAAGGCACGTATCCAGAATATCGGATGACGTCATGCCCAGATGCACAAAACGGCTTTCCGGGCCAACTTTCTCAGCAAGCCAGGTCAGGAAGGCAATCACATCGTGGCGTGTTTCAGCCTCGATTTCGTCAATGCGGGCCAGATCGGCATCGGAGAAAGCGGCCATTGCGGCATCGCCCTTCTCACGCACAACTTTTGCGGCTTCCTTTGGCACAGCGCCATATTCGGCCATGGCTTCGCAGGCCAGTGCTTCAATCTCAAACCAGATGCGGTAGCGATTTTCAGGCGACCAGATAGCGGCCATGACAGGGCGAGTATAGCGCGGCACCATAACGCGGTGTTCCTCCTGAGAACGGAATGATGCGGGCCTCTCTACCCGATTCCGGCCCCCGCGTCTGCCCGTGAAACAAAAAACTTTGACACTCCGGGTTCTTTCAGGATGTTCAGAGACTTGTTTTGGCGATCCCAGCCTCTCGAATCGGAGTTTTCGTGCACGGTTTTCTTGATGCTTTCAGCCTGAAAGCGCTTTTTGCCTTCCTTCAGGTCGTGATGATTGACGTCACGCTGGCGGGAGATAACGCCGTTGTGATCGGGCTGGTTGTGCGCTCTCTGCCAGTGAGCGAGCGGCGGAAGGCCATTTTTGTCGGGATCGCACTGGCAGCCCTCATCCGTATTCTGATGGCGCTGGTCGCCGTGCAGCTTCTCCAAATCATCGGTCTGACGCTGGCGGGCGGCCTGTTGCTGCTCTGGGTGTGCTGGAAGATGTACTCGGAGATGCGGGCCGGTCCGCATGACGATGCGGACGGTGCTTCCCCGCCCGGCAGCTTCGGCAAGGCCGTGCTGCGCATTCTTCTCGCTGACCTTTCCATGAGTCTGGACAATGTGCTGGCCGTTGCTGGTGCAGCGGCAGAGCATCCGGCTGTGATGGTGGCAGGTCTGGTTCTGTCTGTCTTGCTGATGGGGGTTGCCGCGTCCGTTATCGCCCGCCTTTTGGACAAGTACAAATGGATTTCGTGGGTTGGGCTGCTGATCGTTCTCGGTGTTGCGATTGAGCTGATTGTTAAAGGTGGTGGTGAGGTCTGGATACATTTGCCCTTCTCTCATTGATGGGCTGACCTCCCCTCTCCCGCGCCGATCATGACTTGCCAGCGCATGCGGGATCGCTGATCTTCCGGGAATGTCAGTTTTACATTCTTCCGCATGGCGTCGGCAGGCAGTTCTGCCGCTGGCTGTTCTACTTTTAAGTGCGTGTTCGGCTCCCCCGGAAACGGCAACGCCCACAGCCTCGTCTTCGCCCGCTGAGGCGCTCCCCCAGCCCGTGGCTACGTCTCCCTCACAGGCTGGCGTTTCTGGCTCAGTCTCTGATCGTCTGACCGTCTGGCTCAGTCTGGTCGGCTCATCGCATGCCAGTGCACAAGAGTATGCGGACTTTCTGAAAACCCGCCCCGTCTGGCCGCGCTGGCAGCTTCTGCAGTCCCGTATGCAGCAGGCTCTGGCTAAGGAGACCGACCCTGCGGTTCTGGGGCGACTTTGTGCGCAAACACTGACCTACGGCCCTGCACTGGCGCAGTGTGCGGTTCAGGTCGGCGCGTCGAATTCCGGGCTTTCAAGTCATCTTGCCGCAGAGGCAAAGCAGGCTTGGATGAATGGCAATGATGCTTCCACAGCGGCATCGGCCTTGTCGGGTGCGTTTCCTCAGGCGCTGACGCAGGAAGCCTCCTGGCTGCGGTTTAACCGGGAGGAAAAGGCCGGATTGCTGGTAGCAGCACGCCAGACGGTGCCTTACCTTAGTGCTATCCGGCAGAAGCAGGCTCAGGCCCGACTGGCCTTTCGGGCTAATGACGCCAGTGCCGAAGCATTAGCAGCCGCCCTGGCCGCCTCTGAGGCTACAGATCCTTACCTCATTCTGGACCATCTCCGCTGGCTGCGGGCCCAGAAGCGCGACACGGATGCCGCGGCACTCTGGAAGTCTGCGGGTGTGCAGGCTGAAGCCAGGGCGCGTCATCCAGCCTTCTGGCGGGAGCGCGATGCGCTGGCGCGTGAACTGGTGCAGGCCGGACAGAATGAGGACGCTCTGTTTCTGGCGAATGATACCACCGTCACCGGAGCGACCCGTCTGGATGCAGAGTTTCTGAGTGGATGGATTGCGCTGCAAAAACTGCACAATCCGACGCAGGCGGATGTTTTTTTTAAGCCACTGGCTGACTCTTCTGCGCTTATCACCAAAAGTCGCGGGTTTTACTGGCTTGGGCGGGCCCGTCTGGCGGCACAGGATAACGCATCTGCGCAGGCCGACTGGCAGAAAGCTGCGAGCTATCCCGGAACGTTTTACGGTCAGATGGCAGCAGCCAAACTGGCTGGGAATGAAACCACGCTGCTGGCCCCCGACCATATCCCGCCTTCCATAGTCAAAGCTCTGACGGCGGAACGAGACCCTGCGGCATCAGCCAGCCGTCTTGCCGGGAGCGATCTGGTTCAGGCGGCCCAATTGCTTGTGTCTTGGGGTGATAAGCCGCATGCGCGGGACTTCCTGATGTTGCTCAGTCAGCAACTGGTGTCTCTGTCCGACCGGCTGGCCTTGTGTGATCTCGCTATGCGGCTGAATTTGCCTGATGTGGCGGTTTCGGTGTCGCGTCAGGTTGGTCGGGATGGACTGTTCCTGCTCCACTCTGGGTGGCCTGCTCCCTATACGCCCCCGGCCACAGGGCTTCCGTCCGGGCTGGTGCTGGGTCTGTCTCGTCAGGAAAGCAACTTCAATCCTGATGCAATCAGTTCATCCAATGCCATTGGCCTGATGCAGCTCAAGCCATCTACAGCGGGGGATATGGTGCGCAGAGCGGGTGTTCCGGCCTCTGCCGCGACGGCATCAGGCTTGCATGATCCGGAAAATAATATGGCGCTGGGCGCGGCCTATCTGTCTTATTTGCAAGATAAATTCGGTAACGTCGTGCCTTACATGGCCGCCGCTTATAACGGTGGTCCCGGCCGTCTCTCACGCTGGCTGACGGCTGCCGGAGATCCGGCTCGCAGCGGTGCCTCGCAGGATGAGATGATCGACTGGATTGAGAGCATTCCCTTCTCTGAGACCCGAAATTACGTCCAGCGCGTGTGGGAAAATATGACGATTTATACGGCTATGGGGAAATAAGCATGACACCGTCTCGCTTTCTGGCAACGTTCGGCGGATGTGGTCTGGCACCACGCGCGCCGGGCACTGTGGGATCTTTAGCGGCTTTGCTACTGGGGCTTCCTCTCCTCAAACGTCCGAAGGCGTTAGTTGGGGCAATTGGGGTGGTTTCCATCGCGGGCTGGTGGGCAGCGGACCGTGCCGGAGAAGGCGAAGATCACAGCTGGATTGTGATTGATGAGGTTGCGGGCATGTGGGTCAGTCTACTGGCCTGCCTGCCCGAAGACGCGGAAGATCCTGCTTCCGTCCGAAAAAGCCTCGGCCTCTCCGTTCTGACTTTTGTCCTTTTCCGCCTCTTCGATATCAAAAAGCCCGGCCCCGTCGGGTATCTGGACCGCAAGCATGGCGCAACAGGCATTATGGGGGATGATCTGGTTGCAGGTGTCATGGCTGCGGGTTGCATCAAGGCTGCGCGTCTTGTGGCATGCCGCCTGCCCTCCTCTAAAGGCTGATCGCTATGTCTGCATCCCTTCTGACCTCAGATCTTTCTGCCGAACTGATACAGCGTTCTGCGACGCTGCTGGAAGCCCTCAGACGGGCTGAAGCCAAACTGGTGACGGCAGAAAGTTGCACAGGAGGGCTGGTTGCCGCTCTGTTGACGCATCACGCAGGCTCATCAGATGTGACCGAAGGCGGTCTTGTGACCTATTCCAACAGTATGAAGCAGTCAGTTCTCGGTGTGCAGGCAGATACATTACAGCAATTTGGCGCTGTGAGTGCGGAAACAGTCAGAGAGATGGCGAGCGGTGCGCTTGGCATCGCGCAGGATGCGACACATTCCGTGTCCATTTCCGGAATTGCCGGTCCCGGTGGTGGTTCAGTAGAAAAACCTGTGGGACTGGTCTGGTTTGGCACAGCCGTGCGAGGTGGCGATGTGCGTGCGGAAGCCCGGATTTTCAAAGGGGATCGCACAGCGGTTCGCTCTCAGGCTGCTCTGTATGCGCTTGCTCTTGTGGTGCAGCGTCTGGATTAAGCGCCAATCATGCAAAAAAAGCGTCAGAAGGATATCCCTCTGACGCTCTTTTGCGACACGCCGTTATTGCAGATTAAGCTGCATTTTCAGAGTGTTATCGCTTTTTACTGACCGGCAGCAGGAGCGTTAGCCGGCACAGTTGCTGTCGGAACAGCGGGTGCAGCCGGAACTGCAGGAGCCGTTACGTTCGGCATGGTGGGTGCAGCCGGAACAGCCGGAACCGTAACGCCCGTGCCAGCCGCCGGAACAGCAACCGTTGCGCCCGGAACCGGTGCAGCAACCGGAGCAGTCGGAGCAGCAGCAAAGGCCGGAGCATTGGCGCGCTGTGCAGCGGACAGGCTCTGGTTGTTCAGGTCGTCAGTCGCGGCATCACCATTTGCAGCTTTAGCTTCAGCACCACATTTTGTACCAGAGCAATGTTCTGTGTGTTTGTGTGCGTGGTGCGTAGCAGCAAAAACCGGGCTTGCAGCCAGTGTGGCAGTAACAAGCGTTGTAGCAGCAAAGAATTTTTTCATAAATATCAGTCCTTATCCAAAACGCTGAGTTGCTTTTACAAAAAGCAACTTTCCAACAGATTAGTAATCTATAGAAAGTTGCGGCCTGTAACAATCACCCTGCGTATTTTAGAGCGTTTAACCTAAACCGTTCTTCTTGAGAATTATTGTGCAACAGGACGCTCTTCCGGCAAGGTTGCGGCTGTTTCTGGTGGCCCGTAAACCTCACGCGCGCGCCGCAGAAAAGCTGAGACCATAAGGCGGACGGCTTCCCCAAATACAACGCCGATAGCAGCCTGAAGGATGCGGGAGCGGAATTCAAAATCGACAAAAAATTCTACCACGCAGCCACGCGGATTGGGGGTGAATTTCCAGATATTTTTGAGGTATCGGAACGGCCCCTTTTCATACTGCACCATAATGGTGTCAGGTCGATTGAGCGTGACACGGGAGGTAAAACTTTCCCGAAACGGCCCAAACCCGACAGTCAGATCCGCCACCAGTTCAGTTGCTGTGCGGGTCCGAACGCGCGCCGCAACGCACCAGGGCAGAAACTCAGGGTAGCGCCCAACATCTGCAACAAGATCAAAAATCTGATCGGCCCGATACGCGAGAACACGCTTTTCTGCGTGTTTAGGCATCAGTTCGCTCCCGCCAGACGGGCATTGCGCGTCTGCTGCAGTTCAGCAAAATCAGCATCAGCATGATAGGACGAACGGGTCAGTGGGCTGGAACTGACCTGAAGAAAACCTTTGACGCGGGCCATGGCGCCATACTCCTCAAACTCAGTGGGGGTGACAAAACGGGCAACCGCCGCGTGTTTCACCGTAGGCTGCAAATACTGGCCCATCGTAATAAAATCCACATCTGCAATACGCAGGTCATCCATGACCTGAGCGATTTCCATCCTTTCTTCCCCCAGCCCCAGCATCAGCCCGGACTTGGTGAAGATGGAGCCATCCAGCTGTTTTACGCGGTCCAGCAGGCGCATGGACTGGTAGTAACGGGCCCCTGGACGGATGCTTGGGTACAAACGTGGCACTGTTTCAAGATTGTGGTTGAAAACGTCAGGTCGCGCTTCAACAACAATCTCTAATGCGTTGTTCTTGCGTAAAAAATCAGGTGTAAGAATTTCAATGGTCGTCTCAGGCGCTGCGTCCCGGATTGACGTAATGACTCGTGCGAAATGCCGGGCTCCGCCATCTTCCAGATCGTCGCGATCCACGGATGTAATCACCACATGACGTAGACCGAGCTTGGCGACAGCTTCGGCCACACGGGCTGGTTCATCCGCATCCAAAGCATGCGGCAGGCCTGTGGTCACATTGCAGAAGGAACAGGCACGTGTGCAGATTTCCCCCATAATCATCATGGTGGCATGGCGCTGGGACCAGCATTCCCCAATATTGGGGCACGCAGCTTCCTCACACACCGTCACCAGACGGTTGTCCCGCATCAGCTTGCGTGTCTCATGATAGACAGGATGCGTTGGGGCTTTAACGCGGATCCATTCGGGTTTGCGGGCAATCGGATTGTCTGGCCGGTGTGCCTTTTCCGGATGACGGACTTTGCTTGCCCCGCCCTTCCGATGATCAATCAAGACGCGTGTAGACATGATATCGCCCGCTCCCACACTCCGGGTTAAGAAGAACTGGAACGCTCTTACCTCTGCGTCAAGGTAGGAACGCTCCTGGTGGCGTATCAGACGGCATCACACCCACGAGAGCAGCCGTCTGCTTTATGACTAGAAGTGCAGAGCGCCGTCGTAAGCAGCCAGCACGGCTTCGTGCATGGATTCAGAAATGGTCGGATGCGGGAAGATGGTTTCAGCCAGTTCGGCTTCCGTCAGTTCTCCCGTGCGGGCAATGACATAACCCTGAATCATTTCCGTCACTTCCGCCCCAATCATGTGAGCTCCCAGAAGCTCACCAGTCTGGGCATCAAAGACGGTTTTCACCAGTCCATCCGGCTCGCCCATGGCCAGAGCCTTGCCATTGGCCAGCAGCGGGAATTTGCCCACCCGAACCTTGTAGCCAGCCTCTTTGGCGCGGGCTTCCGTATAGCCGACAGAAGCAATCTGCGGACGGCAATAGGTGCATCCGGGAATTTTTGTAATATCAATAGGATGCACCTGCTTTCCTGCGATGGCGTCTACGCACATCACAGCCTCATGGCTCGCTTTGTGCGCAAGCCACGGAGCACCAGCCAGATCACCAATCGCATACACGCCGGGTTCACCCGTGCGGCACAGAGCATCCGTGACCACATGCGTGCGATCTGTTTTGATCTTGGTGCCTTCCAGACCAATCTTCTCGACGTTCCCCACAATCCCGACTGCCGAGATCACGCGATCGACCGTGAACTCTTCGATCTTACCGTTGACCTCAACGGGCACGGTGACATCCGTATCGGATTTACGGAGAGTGCCGACCTTGGCACAGGTCAGCACCCGCATGCCCTGTTTTGCAAAGGATTTGCGCGCCAGTGCGCTGATCTCTTCATCTTCCACAGGCAGGATACGCGGCGCGACCTCAACCAGCGTGACCTCAGACCCCATGTTCCGGTAGAAGGAGGCGAATTCGCTGCCAATGGCCCCTGAGCCGATCACCAGCAGGCGGCGCGGGAGAGCGTCCGGCACCAGAGCCTCGCGGTACGACCAGATCAATTTTCCATCGGGTTCCAGTCCCGGCAGGACGCGGGCACGTGCGCCTGTGGCAAGGATCACGTGCTTCGCCGTCAGCGTAACGGGAGCGCCTTTTTCCGGTGTGACCAGGACTTTACGCTTGCTGCCCGTAACGCCATCCAGCTTTCCAAAGCCTTCAAAAACCGGAACTTTGGCTTTTTTCAGCAGATGCGCGACGCCATTTGAAAGCTGCCTGGAGACCGCTCTGGAGCGGGCGATGATTTTCGAAAAATCAAAACCCACCTTTTCTGCACTGAACCCATAGGTGCCGAGGTCATGCAGAAGATGGTTGATTTCAGAGGCGCGCAGAAGAGCCTTTGTAGGGATACAGCCCCAGTTCAGGCAAATTCCACCCAGATGCTTCGCTTCCACCACCGCGGCAGAAAGGCCGAGTTGTGCGGCCCGCAACGCCGCAACATAGCCACCCGGTCCGCCACCCACGATGATAATATCAAAATCGGTTCCGCTCATGGTCGTTTCCTGCAAACGCGATGTTAAAGAACAAGTGTCAGAGGAGATTCGACCACTGACCGGAAGGCCGAGAGCCATTCTGCCGCAACCGCACCATCCACCACGCGATGGTCAACGGAAAGCGTGACCGTCATGACCGTGGCAATGGCTAGTTCATTTCCCTTCACAACAGGCTGTTTTTTGCCTGCGGCAATGGCCAGAATAGCGGCCTGCGGCGGGTTGATAATGGCGGAGAAGTCACGCACGCCAAACATGCCCATATTGGAAATGGAGAACGTGCCACCCTGAAACTCTTCCGGTTTCAGCTTGCCCGCCCGTGCCCGTTTGACCAGATCCTTGGTTTCCTGACTGATCTGCTTCAGGCTCTTCTGGTCAACATGCTTGACGATGGGGGTAATCAGGCCGTCCGGAATGGAAACAGCGATGGAAATATCCACGTTGTCATGCAGGATCATCGCCTGATCAGTAAACGACGCATTCACGTTCGGCACCCGCTTGAGGGCGATGGCCGAGGCTTTGACCAGCATGTCATTAACAGACAGCTTAAAGGCGTCAGGCCCTTCATCCGGGGATGTTGCGTTCAGCTGAGAGCGGAGAGCCAGCAGCGCATCCAGTTCAACATCGGCAGAGACATAGAAGTGCGGAATAGTGCTTTTTGCTTCGCTCAGGCGACGGGCAATGACCTTGCGCATGCTGGAATGCGGGACGGTCCGGCTTGTGGGGGCCGGAACCTCTGCCACGGCAGCAACTGTGACCGGAGCCGCAGCGTTGTCCACGTCCCGGCGCACGATGCGACCATTCGGGCCGGTCCCTTTAATGCGGGAAAGGTCCAGTCCTTTCTGGCTGGCAACACGCTTTGCCAGTGGGGACGCAACAATTCGCTTGCCTGTGGCGGCCTGCCCCACTGGTGCAGCAGGAGTTGTGGCTGGCGCAGAAGCGGGAGCCGAACCCTGCGGTGCCGTTTCGGGCTGAGCAACTGGTGAAGGCGGCGCAGAGCTTTGGGGTTTGACTGCTCCGGCTTCCGGCACGGTCTCGCCTTCTGCAACCATAATGGCAATCGGCGTATTGACCGCAATTTCGTGCGTGCCTTCCGGCACCAGAATGCGGCCGAGGATGCCATCTTCAATGGCTTCCACTTCCATGGTCGCTTTGTCAGTTTCGATTTCGGCAATCACGTCGCCAATCGCAACCTTTTCGCCTTCCGCCTTAACCCAGCGGGCGAGTGTGCCTTCCGTCATGGTGGGGGACAGGGCCGGCATAAGAAGTTCTATAGCCATCTCTTTTTCCTCAGATCAGGCGACGCACGGTTTCAACCACGTGCTCGGGCTGCGGCAGGGCCAGCTTTTCCAGATTGGCGGCGAACGGCATCGGAACGTCTACGCCGGTGACTCGTGCCGGCGGGGCATCCAGCCAGTCAAACGCATGCTCAATCACCTGCATGGCGACTTCCGCGCCAATGCCGGCAAACGGCCAGCCTTCTTCCAGCGTGACGAGACGGCTGGTTTTCTTGACGCTTTCCACAATCGTGGCCGTATCCAGCGGACGCAGGCTGCGCAGGTTGATGACTTCGGCCTCAATCCCCTGCTGAGCCAGTGCTTCGGCGGCTTCCAGTGCCGTTGTAACCATGATGGAGAAAGTCACGATGGTCACATCCCGCCCTTCCCGCTCAACCTTGGCCTTGCCGATGGGCAGGATAAAATCTTCATCCACCGGGCACGGGAATTTGCGTCCGTAGAGAATTTCATTCTCAAGCACGATAACGGGGTTCGGGTCCCGGATTGCGGCGCGGAGAAGCCCTTTGGCATCGGCGGATGACCAGGGGGCGACCACTTTCAGGCCCGGAACATGAGCATACCAGCTGCCGTAGCACTGGGAGTGCTGTGCCCCAACGCGTGCTGCCGCGCCGTTAGGGCCGCGGAAGACAATGGGGCAACCCATCTGGCCACCAGACATATATAGCGTCTTGGCTGCGGAATTAATAATATGATCAATGGCTTGCATCGAGAAGTTCATGGTCATGAACTCTACAATTGGCCTAAGCCCCGTCAGGGCTGCACCAACGGCCATGCCGGTAAAGCCATGTTCGGTAATCGGCATGTCAATCACGCGCTTATCACCAAACTCAGCCAGCAAACCCTGAGAAATTTTGTAGGCGCCCTGATATTCCGCGACTTCTTCCCCAATCAGGAAAACGTCCGGGTCGCGGCGCAATTCAGCCTGCATGGCGTCATGCAGAGCTTCACGCACGGTGATTTCCGCTGTCGGACCCCAGTCTTTTTCTGGCTCGGGAGCGCTCAAAGAAGCCGCTGCTGGTGTTGCGGGCACAGCAGATGGCTGTGCAGCAGGCTCTTCGGTTGTTGTGGCTGGTTGTGCTGCTGCCGGGGCAGACGCTGCCGCATCCGGAACGGCCTCACCTTCTGCAACCAGAATGGCAATAGGCGTATTAACGGCAATATCCTGCGTTCCTTCCGGCACCAGAATACGGCCCAGAATACCGCTTTCGATGGCTTCCACTTCCATGGTTGCCTTGTCGGTTTCGATTTCAGCAAGCACATCGCCAATAGCAACGGCATCGCCTTCGGCTTTAACCCAACGCGCCAGCGCTCCTTCCGTCATCGTCGGAGAAAGAGCGGGCATTATAATGTCTGTCGCCATAATCCGTTACGCCTCTAGCAGCACATCTGTATAAAGCTCGGCAGGATCAGGCTCAGGGCTGGTCTGCGCGAATTCAGCTGAATCGTTCACTGTTGCTTTTACGTCATCTTCAATCTTGCGCAGGCTGTCTTCACTGACACCTGCGTCCAGCAGAATCTGGCGCACATGTTCAATAGGATCACGAGTTTTGCGGACCTGATCCACTTCCTCACGCTTACGGTATTTTGCCGGGTCGGACATGGAATGACCGCGATAGCGATAGGTCATCATCTCCAGCAGATACGGCCCCTTGCCTGCCCGGCAATGCGCCACGGCTTCTGCTGCGGCTTCATGCACGGCGGCAATATCCATGCCATCTACGCGCTTCCCCGGAATGCCCCAGGGCTCACCATTCCGCCAGAGTTCATGAGACGCAGAGGCGCGTTCCACACTGGTCCCCATGCCGTAAAGATTGTTCTCAATAATGAACAGGCACGGTAGTTTATGAAGGGCCGCGAGGTTGAAGCTTTCGTACACCTGCCCCTGGTTGGCAGCGCCATCCCCAAAGTAGGCCACGGACACTTCATCCGTTTCGCGATACTTGTTGGCAAAAGCCAGACCAATACCCAGCGCCACCTGCGCGCCGACAATGCCGTGTCCACCGTAGAAATTCTTCTCACGCGAGAACATGTGCATGGAGCCGCCCTTACCGTGGGAATACCCGGTGGCGCGCCCCGTCAGCTCGGCCATCACGCCACGCGGGGTCATCCCGGCAGCCAGCATCTGGCCGTGGTCACGATAAGAGGTGATGAGCTTGTCACCATCCTTAAGCGTCATCTGGATGCCAACCACCACGGCTTCCTGCCCGATATACAGGTGGCAAAAACCGCCGATCAGCCCCATGCCGTAAAGCTGCCCGGCTTTTTCTTCAAACCGACGTATCAGCAGCATCTCATGAAATGCGTCCATGAACTGCTCACGGGTTAAGGAGGGGCCGTTTCCTCCCACACGCGCTGTATTTTCTTGCGCCGCCGCCATCGGTTTTTCCTTTTGGTGTTTAAGAACTGTGACTGTGAACAATTCGTCTTGCGGATTCAGGATTTATAAAAACGAAACCACCCGCAGTTTGCGTCGTTTATGTCTTCAATCCTGCATGATCCTATCAATTACTCCGCATTATAGTCGCCGGACCGCCCCCCGCTTTTATGCAGGAGCCTGATCCCGTCAATCCTCATGCCGCGATCTACCGCCTTGCACATGTCGTACAAAGTCAGTGCCGCTGCACTTACTGCGGTTAACGCTTCCATTTCAACGCCGGTTGCTCCTTTTGTTGTAACAGAGACCGTGATCTCGATCTTGTCATCAGCCGGCAGCAGATCGACCGATACACGGCTGAGTGCCAGTGGATGACAAAGCGGGATAATATCCGCTGTTTTCTTGGCCGCCATAATGCCGGCAATGCGGGCAGTCGCCAGCACGTCCCCTTTTGGCATCGTCCCTGAAACAATCATGTTCAGGGTCTCTGGCCGCATCAGGATAGATCCCGTTGCAACAGCCTTCCGGTGGGTGTCGGACTTCTCCGAGATATCCACCATGTGAGCGTGGCCGGAGGCATCGAGATGCGTCAGCGTCTTTTCAGACACGTTAGGCAAACCCCAGCAGAGCCCGTGCGGCCTGACCGGGGTCAGGCTGACGGAGCAGAGATTCCCCAACCAGAAAACCTGTCACCCCAATCTCAGCCAGAGACATCACATCGCCATGCGTTTTGATGCCGCTCTCGGAGACAATAATCCGGTCCGGCGGCACCAGCGGCGCGAGGCGTTTTGTTGTCTCAATATCGGTCTGTAACGTCTTGAGATTGCGGTTGTTAATACCGATCAGGAACGTATCGAGCGCGAGGGCACGGTTCAGTTCGTCTTCATCATGCACTTCCACCAGCACATCCATGTCCAGCCCTTTGGCGTGATCCACCAGAGCCAGAGCTTCTTCATCCGTGAGGATGCACATGATGATCAGGATGCAGTCAGCCCCAAGTGCGCGACTTTCATAAACCTGCCATGGGTCAAGAATGAAGTCCTTGCGCAGCACCGGCAGGGAACACGCTGCACGGGCTGTCTGGAGGTCTTCATTCTGGCCATGGAAGCAGGAGCTTTCCGTCAGAACGGACAGGCAGGCAGCGCCCGCCTGCTCATACCCTACAGCAATCTGGGCCGGGTCAAACTCTTCACGCAGGATGCCAGCTGAGGGAGAGGCTTTCTTGATTTCGGCAATCAGCCCGACTGTTCTGTCAGCGGCCTTTTCCTTCAGAGCGCGCCCAAAGCCGCGTGGAGCATCTTTCGCATCCTGCGCTTTGGCGATCATCTCTTTCAGAGATACAAGGGTTGAACGGTGCTCAACCTCAACTCTTGTCCGCGCGCAGATCCGCGAGAGCACATCCGGCAGATGGTCTGCCTGAATACCGGCCTCTACGTCAGAATTTCCGGCAGCGGACGAATTGGGTATTTCGTTCATAATCATCCTGTCATGTCTTGAGCATGCGTACCAGAAGATGATGTACGCAAACCATTGAGCACCGCCAGGGCGGCACCGTTATCCAGCACGCGACTGACATCGGCCACGCACTCTCTGAAGGCCTGAGGGTCTATGTGCAGTCCCTTCAGGATGGAACGCCGTCCGGCCACATGCAGGGCGCAGGCTACGTTCAGCAAAACTGTATCACGATAAGCCCCATGGGCACCACGGAGCAAGGATTCCAGTGCTTGCGCATTATGGGTCGCATCCCCGCCCCGAATGGCGGAAACCGGCGCATAAGGCAGCCCCGCCATTTCGGCCTGTACAACAAGGGGGTGCGTGGTACCGTTTTCAAGGGCGACGACACGGGTGGGGCCAGCCAGTGTCAGTTCATCAATACCCTGCGTTTCCCCGTCCGGCTGACCACAAACGGCCCAGACCCGTTCCGAGCCGAGACGATGCAGAACATCAACCACCAGATTCAGCCACTCAGCGGAAAAAACGCCGATGAGCTGATGCTTTACACCGGCCGGATTGACCATTGGCCCCAACAGATTGAACAGGGTGCGAATACCCAGCGCTTTTCTGACCGGAGCTGCATGCCGCATGGCCGGGTGATGATGGGGGGCAGCCAGGAAAACAAGTTTGTGCAGGTTTAATTGGCGAGACAGCTCTGCCGGGTCAGCCACCAAGGGCACGCCCAAAGCCTGGAGCACATCAGACGCACCGGCGCGGGAAGACACGGCTCGGTTACCGTGTTTGGCTACTGGCACGCCCAGAGCGGCCAGCACAAAAGCGACGGCTGTGGAGACGTTCAGTGTTCCATAATTATCGCCGCCTGTTCCGCAGACATCAATCGTGTCTGCCGGAACCTGTGGCACCGGGATCATGCGGCGCCTTAAAGCAGTAACTGCGCCCAGAACCTCCCCGGCATCTTCACCCCGCACACGTAGCGCCATCAGGAAAGCCGCGACCCGCTCCGCAGGGAGGGTGCCATCCATGATGATGCCGAAGGCTGTCTCAGCCTCGGCACTGGTCAGTGTTTTGCCGTGGGCCAGAGCGTTCAGGATCGTGGTGAAAAAAGCGTCCGGATTTTCCGAAGGGGAAGGTTTGATCTCCGGCATGTCAGGCCGCTGTTTTCTTCTCGTTCCACGCACGTGCTTCCTGAAGGAAGTTCCGCAGCAAATCGTGTCCGTATTCGGATGCGATGCTCTCCGGGTGAAACTGTACGCCAGAAATAGGGTGCTGCTTGTGGCGGACCCCCATGATGATGCCGTCTTCCGTCCAGGCAGTAACGTCCAGACTGTCCGGAATGCTTGACGGTTCAAGCGTCAGGCTATGATACCGCGTGGCGTTGAACGGATTGGGAAGGCCAACAAAGACGTCCTTCCCATCATGAAAGACCGGGCTGATCTTGCCGTGCATGGGCGTGGGAGCCCGCACCACCTGCGCGCCAAAAACCTGCCCGATGGCCTGATGCCCAAGGCACACACCAAAAACAGGGATCTTTCCGGCAGCGGCTGCAATCAGGTCACAACAGATCCCGGCTTCATTAGGAGAGCATGGGCCCGGTGAGAGCACGATTGCTTCCGGCTTGAGCGCCATGGCGTCTTCTACTGTCAGAGAATCGTTACGGCGCACATCACAGCGCTCCCCCAGCTCACCCAGATAATGGACGAGATTGAAGGTAAAGCTGTCATAATTGTCGATCAGAAGGATCATGGTTTTATGATGACCTTATGGGGCCCACGGGTCAAATGACGGAAGAGCAAGAACTCAGCCTTTATCCTGTGTGGCGTAGTGAATGGCTTCTTCTGCTGCGCGGAAAACGGCACGTGCTTTGTGGTGTGTTTCCTCATATTCCAGATCAGGCACGCTATCAGCCACCACGCCGCACCCCGCCTGCACATGCATCATGCCATCTTTAACAACAGCCATACGCAGCCCGATGCAGGTGTCCATATCGCCCCCTGCCCCAAAATATCCGATGCAGCCTGCGTAGGTTGCCCGGCGGCTGCGTTCAACTTCGTCGATAATTTCCATGGCGCGAATTTTCGGAGCGCCAGTGAGGGTGCCTGCCGGGAATGCGGCAATCAGAGCATCCAACGCTTCCAGATCCGGCTGAATGGTGCCTTCCACATTGGAAGAAATGTGCATAACGTGGCTGAAACGTTCAATCACAAACCGTTCCGTGACCTTTACTGATCCGGGTTGGCAGACGCGGCCGACGTCATTGCGCCCGAGGTCAATCAGCATCAGATGCTCGGCACGTTCTTTTTCGTCTGCCAGCAGATCCTGTTCCAGCCACAGATCCTCAGCCTCATCCTTGCCGCGCGGGCGTGTGCCGGCCAGCGGTCGGACTGTCATGGTGCCTTCCCGCAGGCGGACCAGAATTTCAGGCGAGGAGCCGACCAGCGAGAACGCGCCCAGATCCAGATGGAACAGGAACGGAGCCGGGTTGATGCGGCGGAGTGAGCGGTAAAGGGCCAGAGATGGCAGCGTAAAGGGGGCGGAAAAACGCTGGCTGGGCACAACCTGAAAGGCGTCCCCTGCGGCAATATAATCCTGAATTTTCTCAACAGCCGCGCAGAATTCCTCACGAGAGAACGTTGAGTGCGGCGCTTCAAATGCTGCTGGAAGATTTGCTTCCGGCATAGCGGCGGGCAGTGCACCAGCAAGGCAGGTGCGAGCACGGGTCAGAAGTGCGTGCGCTTTATCCCACGCGTCTCCGGCATCTTCTCCTGCTGCTGGCCGGACCGGCGCAGCAAGAATGAGTTCGTCACTGACCGTATCAAAAACCGCGAACAGGCCGGGGCGCATCATGATGGCTTCCGGCAGGTTCAGATCATCGGGCGGTGCATCGGGCAGATGCTCCATCTGCCGCACCATGTCATAGCCCAGATAGCCAAATAGTCCGGCAATCATAGGCGGGAGACCGGCGGGCAGATCAAGCTGCGTCTCACGGATCAACTGACGCAGAGAGTCCAGCGCCTTTCCGTCAACAGTGCGCACTGTGGTGTCCGGCTGTGCCGGGTTTTCATCCACCGTGACCCGCCCGTTATGACAGGTCCAGACCAGATCTGGCTTGAGCGCGATAACAGAATAGCGCCCCCGGGACACACCGCCTTCAACACTTTCCAGTAGCAGGGTGTGGCGGCCTGTGCCGCCGTCAAAGCCTGCAAGACGGATATAGGCGGAAACCGGCGTGAGCAGATCTGCTGGTTCAACGGAAAAAACAATGGATGGCTTTCCGGCCTTCCATGCCGTCTGGCAGGCCTCGCGTGAGGGTGAGGCTGCAATCCGTGCCGTAACGCTCATGGGGTCGTGCTTCCATCAAACCCAAGGGAGGACAACGTGGCTGTCACTGCCCGCTGATTAATAACAGGCGGGGTACGTTTGCTCAGGGCTTCCACATAGGAGGCTACGAGATCGTCGCCGGTGGACTGCGTCAGAGCGCTTTTGAGGCGCTGATAAGCGCCCAGATCTGCCATCGGGTTGGGCGTGGAAACAGATGTGACGGTTGCCACGATGAACTCGCCAGCATCCTCACCCATCACAGACTGGCCTGCTTTCATACGTGGCAGGTATTCCATCAGTTCCGAGGGGATGGCCTTGTTCGGTGCAGCGCGTGAGAAAGTCAGCCCTTTCACGATCGGTGCGCCCGCCCCCGCAACATTGGCGAGGCCGCCTTTTTCCTGTGCAGCAGTGTAAAGTGCTGTGGCCTGTTCGTCTGCTGCATGCTTGCGGGCTTCGGCCTGCCATGCAGCCAGAACGTTGGCTTTCGCCTGTTCAAAAGTCAGTTGCGCAGCCGGTGTAATGCTGTCGACTTCAACGGCATACCAGCTATTGTCTGGTCCTTCCGTCAGGTTCGGTTTCGCGCCTTTGGTCTGGGCAAACACCTGCTGCACAATGGCGTCACGCAGCTTGCCGGAAGCCGGAAGCGGTGCCGGGGTGCCATCCTGCGTGTTGCCGTTGGCATCCAGCGTGCCTGCCGCAGCAGCAGCCCCGATGTCGGTCGGAATGGCGTCCAGACCGTTGCCTGCCATGGCATCCTGCAGCTGGCGGCTGCGTTCGCCAACAACAGACGGGCCTTTCGCATCACGATACTGCTGAAGGATCTCTTTTTTCGCCACGTCAAAAGGCGTGTCTTTCGGCGGGGTCACTTTTGTGACCTGCAGAACAACCCAGCCACCGTCAGATTTAAACGGCCCCTGAATCTGATTGAGAGGTGCTGCGAAGACCGCTTTGCTCAGGCTTTCAGAGGGAATGGTAGACGGGCGCGCGCCGGGCATTTCAACGGATGCGCCACCTTTTGCTGCGGCCTGCACAGCCGCCCAGTCAGCGCCTTTTGTCCAGACATCGGCGACAGCGCGGGCCTGCGCTTCATCCGGCATTGTCACAACCTGCACATCACGCGTTTCCGGCACGTGATAGCGGTCGCTCTCTTCATCATAGACGCGCTTCAGATCTTTTTCATCAATGGTGATGGTGTCTGCGACCGTCGCGGGAGACAGCACGACAACGCGGGCATGGCGCAGTTCCGCCGTCCGGAAGTCGTTCAGATGGTTCGCATAATAGCGGCGCAGGACGGCATCATCCGGGGTCGCCGGAGTGGACTGCTCGACAAAGGGGATACGGATCAGATCAACCGTGCGCGTCTGCAGCCCGAAGTCGGACAGGCGTTTTGCAATCGTGTCAGACACACTGGCCGCCTGCCCGATGGGCTGCAACATGGTGCGGCTGGCAAGATCATCACGGATCATCGTCAGAAAGCGCTGTTCCGGAATATCGCGTTCCCGCAGGCGCGCGTTCAGAATATTCCGGTCAAACTGGCCATTCGCGCCCTTGAAGTAAGGCAGAGAGAACACTTCATCCCGCACAGCCGAATCAGGCACGGACACTTTCAGCTTGCGCGCGGCTTCCAGCAGTTCAGCCTGCCCGATCAACCGCTGCAGAACCTGATAGGCAATCTGCTGGCGCATGGCTGGGGGTACCTGTGCCGGGTCCGAAACGCCCATCTGTTTGGCGATGGTCGGCATTTCTCCTTGCAGAGATTGCCCCAGATCAGCCGAACTGATGCGCTGCTGGCCAACTTTGGCCACCACATCGGTTTCTGTGCCCATATAGCCGAGCACATCCCCCACACCCCAGCCAATAAAAGCGAGGAAGATGACGATGGCGCAGACACGCCCAAGCCAGGATTCAACAAAAACGCGACGCAGATAGGAAATCATGAACCCAAGGATCCGTTGAGACAGAACATCATGCCACGGGCAAACCCGGGCGCGGCACCATAAGCGGACCAGTCGCTCTTGACCAGCGGTAACGACCCGTTAAGGACCGAAACACGCACACAGCATCTTGCCCCACAGCCCGAGTGTATGGTTTAGCCTGTTCAGACGGCCTCAGTGACGCAACGATGATGTGGGCACAGGCAGCACGGAAGGACGAGGCGTATGACCAGACAGATTATCGTCGGCAACTGGAAGATGAACGGCACCAGCCGTGATTCGCAGGCGCTTGTTGAAGCTCTGCTGGCAGGGCTCCCGGCGACTGTACCGGATATTGTAACCTGCCCGCCCTTCACGCAGCTCGCGCTGCTGGCAGACAAGCTGAAAGGCTCTCCCATCGCTCTGGGCGCGCAGGACTGTCACAAGGATGTCTCCGGCGCGCATACAGGGGATATTTCTCCCGCCATGCTAACGGACCTTGGCGTCTCCTATGTTATTCTGGGGCATTCCGAACGGCGGCAGGAACATGGTGAGCTGGATGAAACCGTGCGTGAGAAAGCGGTTGCGGCTACAAAAGCCGGCCTGACCCCCATTGTCTGTATTGGTGAGACGGAAGATCAGCGTGAAAGCGGTGAGCATTTCGACACGCTAGGCTGGCAGATCAAAGGCTCCCTGCCCGACAATTTCTCCGGTATTCTGGCGTATGAGCCGATCTGGGCCATTGGCACAGGTCGTGCCGCGACAGAGGACGAAATTGCCGAAACCATGAAATTCCTGCGCGAAGAGCTGGTTCGTCAGTTTGGCGAGGCTGGCAAAACTGTCAGGATTCTGTATGGTGGCTCCGTTAATGCCAAGAATGCGGCTTCCATTCTGTCGATTGCAGATGTAGCAGGTGCCCTTGTAGGGGGTGCCAGCCTGAATGCAGAGGCATTCCTATCCATTATCGGCGCGGCTTCTGCTGCCTGATTTCCGCACTTTATCGGGAACTCGACATGACCACAGCCCTGCTGATTCTGCATATTTGCGTGACCATAGCCCTGATTGGCACTGTGCTGATCCAGCGCAGTGAAGGGGGCGGCCTCGGCATTGGCAGCAGTCAGGGCATGGGGGCATTCATGTCCGGCCGTGGCACGGCCAACCTGCTGACGCGCACCACGGCAGTGCTCGCCGGGCTGTTCATGCTGCTTTCTCTGGTGCTGGCGATTCTGAACCGTGGGTCATCCACCGGTGCCGGGCATGACATTCTGGCTCAGCCCCCTGCTCCGGCCGCCGTTACAGCGCCTGTTCAGCCTGCCGCACCGCCGGCGGCTCCTGCACCGTCTAAACAGTAACATGTTTCCCACTCTCTCCCTCCTTCCCGGAGCCGGAGAGAGAAAGAGTCTTTATTCCTCTGCGCTTGCACAAAGCTGCGGAGGAATTTTTGTGTCCATCTTTACCCACCCGGCTTTGTCCGTGTAGGAAGTCTGTTCATGACCCGTTTCGTATTTATCACCGGCGGTGTGGTGTCCTCTCTTGGGAAAGGCATTGCGTCAGCGGCTCTTGCTGCACTCCTGCAGTCGCGCGGCTATAAAATCCGCCTGCGTAAGCTTGACCCCTATCTGAACGTCGATCCCGGCACGATGAGCCCGTATCAGCACGGGGAAGTTTTCGTGACCGACGATGGGGCCGAAACAGACCTTGATCTGGGCCACTACGAACGCTTCACCGGCGTCAATGCCACCAAGGAAGACAACACCACTACCGGCAAGATCTATTCCGATGTCATCGCCCGCGAACGCCGCGGGGACTATCTTGGGGCTACGGTGCAGGTCATCCCGCACATTACCGATGCCATTAAGGACATCGTAGTTGCCAATACGGATGATGTGGATTTCGTGCTGGTCGAAATTGGTGGCACGGTTGGGGATATTGAAAGCCTTCCGTTCCTTGAAGCTATTCGTCAGCTGCGTAATGACCTTGGTCCGGATCAGACCATGGTGGTCCACCTCACGCTGCTGCCGTGGATCCCGTCTGCTGGGGAACTGAAGACCAAGCCGACTCAACATTCCGTAAAAGAACTACAGAATGTCGGCATTCAGCCACAGATCCTGCTCTGCCGCTGTGACCGCGCTATTCCGGACACCGAGCGCCGCAAGATTGCCAACTTCTGTAACGTCCGTCCGGAAGCTGTGATTGCTGCGCGGGATGTGGACACCATTTATTCCTGCCCCCTTGCCTACCATGCTGAAGGCATGGACACCGAGGTCTTGCGCTATTTCGGCCTACCCCACACCGAAGAACCCGACCTGTCCGGTTGGGAGAAAATTGTGGATGCCATCCGTCGTCCGGATGGTGACGTTCGCATCGCCGTGGTTGGCAAATATACGGCCCTGCTCGACAGCTATAAGTCTCTGAACGAGGCACTTCTGCATGGTGGGATTGCGCATCGTGCGAAAGTAAAGCTGGACTGGGTGGAAGCTGAAACGCTGGAAGAGTCTCCGGAAGCTCTGGAGCGCCTGTCTACCGCGCATGGCATTCTGGTGCCCGGTGGATTTGGCGAGCGTGGTTCCAAAGGCAAGATTGCAGCAGTGCGTTTTGCGCGTGAGCGCGGTATTCCTTTCCTTGGCATCTGCTTCGGGATGCAGATGGCAGTGATCGAATGCGCTCGTAATCTCGCAGGTCTGCCCAATGCATCTTCCACCGAATTTGGTGAAGCTGATGAGCCGCTGGTTGGTCTGATGACGGAATGGGCGCGTGGTAGCGAGCGCTTGCGCCGGAGTGAAGGCGGAGAACTGGGCGGCACCATGCGGCTTGGCGCTTATCCGGCAACGCTGGTGGAAGGCTCTCGTGCGGCAGAAATTTACGGCACGACGAACATTCGTGAGCGCCACCGTCACCGTTATGAAGTGAATATTCACTACAAGGACCAGCTTGAAAAAGCCGGACTGAAATTCTCTGGCCTGTCTCCTGATGGGATTCTGCCAGAAGTGGTCGAGTATCCGGATCATCCGTGGTTTGTGGCGGTGCAGTATCATCCGGAACTCAAGTCCCGCCCCTTTGCACCGCACCCGCTGTTTTCCGGATTTGTCGGCGCAGCACTTGAAAAGGCCCGCCGCGCATGACGCACGCTGCAGCACATAACTTTCAGCTTCAGTCTCTGACAGTCGGGAATGATCAGCCTTTTGTGCTGATTGCCGGACCGTGTCAGATTGAATCCGCGGCTCATGCCATGGAAACGGCAGTCGCCCTGAAAGAACTGTGTGCTGCGGCAAATGTCGGGCTGATTTACAAAAGCTCGTTTGACAAAGCCAACCGCACTAGCCTGTCCAGCGCCCGAGGTGTTGGCATGAAGGATGGTCTGGCCATTCTGGCGGATATCCGGAACAGCCTGAACATTCCGGTCCTGACAGATGTTCACGCTCCGGAGCAGTGTGCTCCGGTTGCGGAAGCTGTTGATGTTCTGCAAATCCCGGCGTTTTTGTGCCGCCAGACAGATTTGCTTCTGGCTGCGGGTAAGACTGGCGCTGTTGTGAACGTCAAAAAAGGCCAGTTCCTTGCCCCGTGGGACATGCAACACGTTGCGGCCAAAATTGCCTCCACGGGCAACCAGCGCATCATGCTCTGTGAGCGTGGAACCAGCTTTGGCTACAACACCCTGATTAACGACATGCGTGGTCTGCCCATTATGGCGCAGACAGGGTATCCCGTTGTCTATGATGCCACGCACTCCGTGCAACAGCCGGGTGGCCTGGGTGGTTCATCAGGCGGCCAGCGGGAATTTGCCCCTATTCTCTCCCGCGCTGCGTTGGCGATTGGTGTAGCCGCCCTGTTTATTGAGACCCATGAAGACCCGGACCGTGCTCCGAGCGATGGCCCGAACATGCTGCCCATCAAAACTCTTCCGGCCCTGCTGAAACAGTTCCGAGAGATTGATCAGCTGATCAAAGCCGGCGGCTAATACCTACTCACGAGCTGCCTGCCCGGCAGCAGGCTTGTTTGAAGAGCGGAAAGAAGGTCATCGGCCAGCTTTCCGCTCTTTTTTTTGTTGTGGCTGCGTCATTTTGGCGCTGCGAGTGATTGGGCGCACGGTCAGGGTCTAGTGGCCGGATCAGTCAGATATTTCCATAGTCCGCGTGGATAGGCGGAGCCATATTTCTTCCTTTTCCACGCCTTTCTTCCTGATCGGTTTTTGTCGGTGTGGGATTTTCAAAGACTTGCAGAACTATAATTCTGTGGTGGGCCTCAAGGGTGTCACTGGTTGGTCACCACTGTACCGGCACAGCTTTTGTTTCAGGCATGATTTATCATGAGGGGCGTAGCGTCATGCAGTCGCCATCGCCTCTGATCGCAAATGCGTTTGCAAGAAGAACGTAAAAAATAGGGAGCCGTAGGGCTCCCTATAAAAGAATGCAAGAATGAAAGACTGCTGCCTTACACGTCCAGATTGGCAACCTTCAGAGCGTTACCCACAATGAAGTCACGGCGGGGTTCCACCACATCGCCCATCAGGGTGGTGAACACCTGCCCGGCTTCTTCAACGTCTCCGACTTTAACCTGAAGCAGGGTGCGCATGGCCGGGTCCAGCGTGGTTTCCCACAGCTGTTCATCGTTCATTTCGCCCAGCCCTTTAAAGCGGTTAATGGCAAGGCCACGCCGCCCCTGTGCCAGCAGGCGCGTATAGAGCTCGGAAGGTCCTTTCAGCGGAAGGTCCGTACTTTCCAGACGTAGGCTGACACCAGTGCCAAACTCACGCACCAGACGATCCAGCTGGTTGGTGAGCCAGCGCGCATCGCCGCCTGCCAGCATGTTCGGGTCAATCCGGTAGACTTCCCCTACGCCACGCACGCTACGGGCCAGTTCCAGACCATCCGTGCTGGCAACAGCTTTCCAGCCGCGTTCATTTTCAGCCGAAGCGGCATCCAGACGCTTCTGAAGGTCAGGAATGCGCTGCTGGAGCGTTTCCAGATCAGACGTCAGAGCGCCAGCCAGCGCTGCCTGCTCAATAATCCAGCTCGGCACGCGGTTGGACAGACGAGCAATAGCCTGCGTCGCTTGCCGGATAAACGGCAGATCAGCTTCCAGATCAGCCCCGGAAACGACCTTGCCGTCGGCATAGACAAAGGATGCGTTATTCAGAGCTTTATCCAGAAGATACTGCTCCAGAGCGGCATCGTCTTTCAGGTAGCGTTCTTCATTGCCACGTTTAGCACGGTAGAGCGGCGGCTGAGCGATATAGAGATAGCCGCGTTCAATCAGTTCCGGCATCTGACGGAAGAAGAAAGTCAACAGAAGCGTACGGATATGGGAGCCGTCCACGTCAGCGTCAGTCATAATGACGATGCGGTGGTAACGGAGCTTGTCGATAGAGAAACCGCCCTGATCGGCCTCACCGCGACCAATGCCGGTGCCCAGTGCGGTAATCAGCGTGCCGATTTCCGCAGAGCCAAGCATCCGGTCAAACCGGGCGCGTTCCACGTTAAGGATTTTACCCTTAAGTGGAAGGATCGCCTGAAAACGGCGGTCACGCCCCTGCTTTGCCGTTCCGCCAGCGGAATCACCCTCAACGATAAAGATTTCAGCTTTAGAGGGGTCACGTTCCTGGCAGTCGGCCAGCTTGCCGGGCAGCGAGGAGATGTCCAGCACACCTTTCCGGCGGGTCAGCTCACGGGCTTTCCGGGCAGCTTCACGCGCAGAGGCGGCATCCAGCACCTTGCCGACAACAATCTTGGCTTCTTTGGGATGCGTTTCAAACCAGTGGCCGATCATATCAGCCGCGGCCGCATGCACTACCGGCTGCACTTCGGAAGAAACCAGCTTGTCTTTGGTCTGGGATGAGAATTTCGGATCAGGCACTTTGACGGACAGAACAGCCGTCAGGCCTTCACGCATATCTTCACCTACCAGAGAATGGGCGTCTTTTTTGGCAATGCTTTCCGCATATTTGCCGACAATACGCGTCAGCGCCTGCCGGAACCCGGCCAGATGGGCGCCACCGTCACGCTGGGGAATATTGTTGGTGAAGCACAGCATCGTTTCGTGAAAGCTGTCATTCCAGCTCAGAGCGAACTCAACTTTGATGCCGTTATCCGGGTTTTCCATGCTGCCTGTAATGGGCGGCGTGACAATCGGGGTGCGGGAGCGGTCAAGCCACTCCACAAAGGCTTCCAGACCGCCTTCATAAAAGAAAATTTCTTCCCGAACGTCTTCTGTGCGGGCATCGCGCAGAACAATTTCGAGGCCAGAGTTCAGGAAGGCCAGCTCACGCAGGCGGCGTTCCAGAATGGCAAAGTCGAAAACTGTTCGGGGGAAGGTTTCACCGCTGGGTTTGAAGGTGACCTGTGTGCCGCGTTCTTCGTCAGACGGGCCGACGACTTCCAGAGGCCCTTCTCGTTCACCATGACGGAAGCGGATGACATGCTCCTGCCCGTTACGCCAGATACGTACTTCCATGGATTCAGAAAGGGCATTCACCACAGCCGCACCCACGCCGTGCAAACCACCGGAAACCTTGTAGGAATTCTGGTTAAACTTGCCGCCGGCATGCAGACGCGTCAGCACGACTTCTGCCGCGCTGATCCCTTCTTCGGTATGCATGTCCGTCGGAATGCCGCGGCCGTTATCCCGCACTGTTACGCTGCCATCGGCATTCAGGGTCAGAATACAACGGGTCGCGTAGCCAGCCTGGGCTTCATCAACAGCGTTATCAATAATTTCAAACGCCATGTGGTGCAGGCCGGAGCCGTCATCGGTATCACCGATATACATCCCTGGCCGCTTACGGACGGCATCTAGCCCTTTCAGCACAGAGATCGACGCGGCGTCATACTCTTCCATTCCGGTGGATGGTGTGGGCTGAGAAAGGTCTGTCATATGGTAACGGTACTCCGGAAAAGAAGAATAGGACCTGATATTGTCTTATACTCCGGCCAGCGCAGTCCGACCAGATTGGAAGCTCTCTTTTATGGGATTGTTTCTCGATTTATCCGAGAAATTCTCCATGTTTTAGTGCGACAAATCGAGCCTGCGCCCGTAAATCCTCAAAAGGTGCTTCGTCAGTTCCGGTCAGGATCACGGTGGTGCGGAAGTCTTTGACAATTTCCAGCAAAGAGCCGCGTCGATTGCGGTCCAGATGCACCAGCGGCTCATCCAGCAACAGGACCGGCGGCATGCCACGATAATCTTCCACCAGTCGGGCATGGGCCAGCACTGTGCCCATCAGAAGGGTCTTTTGCTGGCCTGTGCTGGCAGAGGCCGCCAGAAGGCCGGTTTGTAAGTCGGAGAGCCGGAAATCTGTGCGGTGCACACCAAAGGTGGCCCGCCCGCGCTCCCTGTCCTGCTGCCGATTGGCCGCAAACTGCTCACGGAGCCAGTCTTCCACAGTCAGCGCAGGATTGTGTTCAAGCTGGTCTGCTACACTACAAAGCAACGTAACATTCACGCCGGGAAAGGCGCCCAGACTGGACTGAGCAAACAGGCAGAGCTGTTGCACCATCTCGCGCCGGCCAGCCGCAACGGCCACGCCATGGCGGGCCATGGAGGCTTCCAGCCCGCTCAACCATGAGGCCTCAGAAAAACGGGTTTGGAGCAGCCGGTTCCGCTGCGTCATAGCGCGGTCATACGCTAACAGTTGGCGCGCATGGTGCGGGGTGACAGCCATGACCAGCCGGTCAAGAAAGCGCCGTCGGCCGGATGCGCCCTCGCTGAAGAGACGGTCCATCTGAGGCGTGATCCATACAGCAGAGAGCGTATCGTCCAGCGCATCCCGATTGCGGACCTGCTGGCCATTCAGCAGATAGACGCGGCGTGCAGACTCTCCTGCCCCAGCCATGCCAGTGCCGAGTTCCAAAACGTCCTGGTCAAAGGAAAAGCGGGCGGAAATACCCCAGCTTGCTGCGTTGTCGCGGCCCAGTTGCGCTAAAGGTGCGCCTCGCAGCCCACGTCCCGGTGTGAGGAGAGAAAGGGCTTCAAGCAGGTTGGTTTTGCCGCTCCCGTTCTCGCCGGTGAGCACAACAAGAGATGCGTCTGGTGACCACACCAGACGCTCATAGTTACGAAATTCGGAAAGGGTCAGTTTAAGAAGCTGAGCCACTTTTTACCTGATAAGGCTCAGAAAGACGCCTACTGTCTTAAACGCGCATCGGCATCAGCACATACAGTGCTGAGGGACTATCGACATCACGGACGATGGTGGGGGCTGAACTGTCAGAAAACGCGAACTCAACGTCCTTTTCCACCTGATCGGTAATGTCGTTCAGGTAACGGGCCTGAAAGCCGATTTCCAGTGCTTCTGCATCATAGGAAATCCGGGTCTTGTCCAGCTCTTCCGTAGCGACGCCTTGTTCGGGGCTGCTGGCGGAGAGAGTCAGCAGGCCGGGTTCCAGTGCCAGTTTAACCGGACGAGACCGCTCCTGACTAATGGCTGCCACACGAGCCACTGCATCTGAGAAGTCTTTTTTGCCAACGCGTAGAATACGCTTGTTGTTGAGCGGAATCACGCGGTCATATTCCGGGAAGGTCCCGTCAATCAGCTTGGAGGTCAGCATGACCGGCCCAGCCGTGAACTGCACACGAGTTTCCGAGAGGGCAACCTCAATTTCTTCCGGCGCTTCATCAATCAGCTTGCGCAGTTCAGCCACCGTTTTGCGTGGAATAATCACGCCCGGCATGGTTTCCGCACCTGCGGGAAGTTCCGTTTCCACACGTGCCAGACGGTGTCCGTCGGTCGCAACGGCGCGGAGCAGTTTTCCGGCATCCGTGTCGGCTGCATGGAAAAAGATGCCGTTCAGGTAATAGCGCGTTTCTTCGGTGGAGATTGCGAACCGCGTCCGGTCGATCAGGGAGCGCAGCACCCCTGCCCCGACTTTGAAGTGACACGGCAGATCACCCGTACCCATGGACGGAAAATCATCAACGCTCAGCACGTTCAGGCGCGTGGAGTAGCGGTCTGCACGGAGCAGCAGCGGCCCTTCACTGTCGGCCTGATCCAGCTCCACTTCCACGCTGTCCGGCAGTTTACGGACAATTTCATACAGAACCGACGCCGGAACAGTGGTTGCACCATCCCGCTTGATGGTCGCCGGAATTTCTTCCACCACCTCGATTTCCATATCGGTGGCTTTCAGGCTCAGTCGCCCGTCCGCCGCCTGAATCAGAACGTTGGCAAGAATGGGGATGGTGTTACGCTTTTCAGCAACACTCTGGATGTGTGCCAAAGCTTTGAGCAGTATTGCGCGCTCAGCTGAAAACTTCATCTATGCCTCTTTCCTGCATGACCGGCCCCACGCAGGAATTCAGGCGGGCCGGGATCTATCCTGTTGAAAACTAACAGCAGTAACGGTGCAGTCAATCTTTGAGTGCCTGCCTCCCCTGCGTGAGAGTGCAGGCACTCGTCGGTCTAGCTTTCCAGCATCCGACGCATCAGTTCGACATCCTCTGCAAAAGCGGGATCACGCTCCATCAACTCCGCAACGCGCGAGACGGCGTGCATGACGGTTGTATGGTCACGGTTGCCAAATTTGCGGCCGATTTCGGGCAAAGAGCGGCTGGTGAGCTGCTTGGCCAGATACATCGCCACCTGCCGTGGGCGAGCGACGGCGCGGGCACGGCGGGCGGAGGACATATCCGTCAGGCGGATATTCCAGTGCTCGGCCACCCGCTTCTGGATTTCCTCAATCGTCACCCGGCGATCATGCGCCTTGAGGATATCATGCAGAACGTCCTGCGTGGCTTCCAGCGTTACCGGACGACCAAACAGATTGGCATGCGCAATCAAACGATTGAGGGCGCCTTCAAGCTCACGCACGTTCGATGTGATCTTATGGGCAAGAAATTCCAGAACTTTACCGGGCACAACTACGCCCGACGCAGCAGCTTTGGATTCAAGAATGGAAATACGCAACTCGAACGTGGTGGCATGAATATCTGCCACCATGCCGCAGCCCAGCCGGGTCCGCAGACGATCTTCCAATCCGGACAAATCAGATGGCGATTTATCCGCAGACACGACAATCTGCCGCCCGGCATCCACCAGCGCATTGAAGGTGTGGAAAAATTCTTCCTGCGTGTTGTCTTTGCCGATCAGGAACTGAAGATCATCAATCATCAGCACATCCACGGAGCGCAGCTGTTCCTTGAATTCCATGGTCGATTGAGACCGGATGGCCGCAATGAAACGATACATGAACTTTTCAGCGGACATATAGGCAACGGAGACGTTGCCGCTCTGCACCAGTTCCGCGCCGATGGCATGCATCAGATGTGTTTTGCCGAGGCCTACTCCGCCATAGAGAAAGAGCGGGTTGAAACCGACGCTGGACGGCTTTTCGGCCACACGCCGTGCGCAGGCATAGGCAAATTCATTGGGTTTCCCCACCACAAACGTATCAAACGTAAAGCGGGTATCCAGCGTGGTAACGAGGTCACTCCGCACTTCTGGCGCGCTGCGCGGTGCTTCTTCCGCTTCGATACTGGGGGCAGTAACGGGGGCGTCTTCGGTGGCGAGCGCAAGCGGCGGTGCCGCCGGGTCACCGGGGCGTGCGACCTGAAGCTCGACCCGACGAATGGCGGGCAGAACCTGATTCCACAATTCGCTCAGGCGGTCGCCGTACTGGCTTCGTACCCAGTCACGCAGAAAGCGGGTGGGAAGGAGGAGTGTAATCTCATCACCATCCACAGGCCCCAGCGCAATCTTGGTCAGCCAGGTACGGTATTCAACCTCCCCGACTTCCCCTTTCAGCCTTGAACAGATCTGTAACCACGATTCCTCAAGCGCCTTGCCATCCTCAGCTTGGGGGAAAGCCCTTTCGTCATCGTCCACTCCGATTGTCATCTACGCTCCCGAGCGGTCATAAACGCGGCCAGCCGCGCGTGATTTTCGATAAGGGGGCCGCTTGCACGGCCACCAGGCAGCCGGGCTTCCGGCGGGCCTACACTGCCGCTATGAAATGCGGCACAGGAGCGCGAAAAAGACGCTCTCCCAAGGGTGGAGACTAGCTGCCAGAATTAAAGCACGACCGAGGGAGGAGCAATGAAAATCTCTGTGCTCTTGCCCTCATCTCTGCCATGCCATGCCGAGGGCTACACAAAAGTAAAGCCGAACCACCCCAGGATGATTCGGCTTTACAAAACGCATGCGTCTAAAGGCTGCTGATGCAGCCTGAAGGTCTCAGGCGGTTGCCAGAGACTTCACACGAGCAGACAGGCGGGAAATTTTGCGTGCAATGGTGTTTGCATGCACAACGCCTTTGATCACGCCGCGCTGCAGTTCCGGCTGAGCAACGCGCAGAGCTTCACGAGCTTCGTCATGGTTGCCAGCAGCAATTGCAGTTTCGACCTTCTTGATAAAGGTGCGCATGCGAGACTTGCGGGCTGTGTTACGAGCAGTCCGCTTTGCGGTCTGCCGGATGCGCTTACGCGCTGAAGCGATATTCGCCATGAGTTTCTATTTTATCCAGCACAAAAGAAATGGTAGCAGCCCGGCAATGCCAGGGTGGCTGCAAAGATGTAGCGGTGCTGTAATCCACAGCGGTATCCACAGTCAAGCCGCTTCCCTCATTATAGAGGTAATTTTACCTTATTTTCTGCCGTAAGGGGCAGAAAAAGGTAGAGCGACCGGCTTGTGTGATCTGCTCGACCCCAGCACAGGCTGGCGGTCCGGGGCAGTCCGGGCACGGTTGTCCTTTGCGCCCATAAACGCGCCAGGCATGCTGAAAATAGCCCAGACCGCCTTCCGGGCGCACATAATCTTTCAGGCTTGAGCCACCTGCGGCAATCGCTTCATTCAGAACATCCTTAATGGCCTGAACCAGCTGCTTTGTTTCCTGAGGTTTCAGGGAGCCTGCGGCAGTCTGAGGATGAATGCCCGTGCGATACAGCGCTTCGCAGACATAAATATTACCCAGACCCGAGACGACTTTCTGGTCCAGGAGCGCCGTTTTGATCGGAGATTTTCGGCCCTTAAAGGCTACCTGAAGCACAGCCCCCGTAAACGCGGGCTCCAGCGGTTCCGGCCCCATGCTGGCGAGAAATTTATACCGCTCTTCCTGCCCGGTGGGCACGAGGTCCAGCATCCCGAAGCGGCGTGGGTCAACAAACCCGCAGCGCCGTCCATGCGCCGTGATGAAGGTGACGTGTTCATGCAGCGCGGGAGTGGTCGGAGAATCGAGAATAATGCGTCCCGACATGCCCAGATGCAGCACGACGGAAAGATTATTCGACAGCCGCATGAGAATATATTTCCCACGGCGGCGGAAGCCAGTGACGGTCTGTCCGGCGACGGAAGCACGAAAATCGGCAGGAATCTGCCATCGCAGATCCGGGCGGCGGAGAATGACATCGCTGATTTTGTGGCCTTGCAGAGCGATCTGCATACCACGCATCACGGTTTCGACTTCAGGGAGTTCCGGCATGAGTGCAAAGCAGGGTATAGGGTAACACCATGACCGACAATAGCTTTGCGCCCTCCCCCTCATCTTCCGCTGCGCCGCAGGCGGAAGAAACCGATTTCGGCTTCCGTTCCGTCCGGAAGGAAGAGAAGAAACCCCTCGTCCGCGCTGTATTTGACAGCGTTGCGGGCAAGTATGATGTCATGAATGATCTGATGTCTCTGGGGATTCACCGGGTCTGGAAACGTATTTTTGTCACGGAACTCGGGCCTCAGCCCGGGCTGTCCCTGCTGGATCTGGCAGGCGGCACGGGTGACATCAGCTTTGGCTGGCTGCAGGGTGGCGGCGGCCCCACCATCATGACCGACATCAACGCCAGCATGCTCTCTGTCGGGCGTGACCGTGCGCTGAGCCGGGGTTTTGTATCCGACCTCTCCTTTGCGGTGGTGGATGCTGAAGCCATTCCCCTTAAAGATATGTCGGTTGACCGTGTGTCCATCGCGTTTGGCCTGAGAAACTGCACCGACAAGAATGCGGTGATTCGGGAAGCGCGCCGCGTCCTGCGTCCCGGCGGCCGTTTCATGTGCCTTGAATTCTCTCGCGTGCAGGTTGCCGCTCTGGCGCCGATTTATGATGCCTGGTCCTTCAAGGTTCTGCCGACCATGGGCAGCATGGTGGCGGGTGATCGGGAAAGCTATCAGTATCTGGCAGAAAGCATCCGCACCTTCCCGGATCAGGAAACGCTGGCAGAAATGTTCCGTGAGGCAGGCCTGTCTCACGTGCGGTATCAGTCTCTGTCTGGCGGGATTGCAGCCATTCACTCTGGCTGGCGTCTCTGATCCTGCATGACGGCGTCCCTCACCCCACGCTCTGTTCTGCTGATTGTCAGCGGAAGTATTGCCGCTTTCAAAGCGCCGGAACTTATCCGGTCGCTGCGGGCTGATGGTATACAGGTGCGATGCGTGCTCACGCAGGGGGGCAGTCAGTTTGTTACACCGCTGACGTTGCAGGCGCTCAGCGGTCAGCCTGTTCATACGGATCTGTTTTCCCTCACGGCTGAGCAGGAAATGGGGCATATCGCCCTTTCCCGCTCGGCTGATCTGATTGTTGTGTGCCCTGCATCCGCCAATCTGCTTGCGCGCATGGCAGGCGGTCTGGCGGATGATCTGGCCAGCACAGTGCTGCTGGCGACGGACACCCCCGTCATGGTGGCACCGGGCATGAATGTGCGGATGTGGGACCATCCCGCCACGCAGGCCAACATTCAAACACTCAGGCAACGTGGCGTGACCTTTCTCGGGCCCGTTGCCGGTGAGATGGCCTGTGGGGAATATGGTCCCGGACGGATGGTGGAACCTGCGGATGTGCGGGATGCTGTTCTGGCGTTTTTCCGACGCCAGAGTCGGCGCATCGGCCCTTTGGCGGGCAAAAATTGCCTTGTAACGGCAGGTCCGACCCATGAGCCGCTGGACCCTGTGCGGTATCTCGCCAATCGCTCTTCCGGCAAGCAGGGCTATGCGCTTGCCGAAGCTCTGGCAGATCTGGGTGCTGAGGTGACGCTTATCAGCGGGCCGACAGTCTTGCGTCCCCCGGCAGGGGTTACTGTGTCCTTTTGCGAGACAGCCCGCCAGATGCGTGATCTGGCTCTTAAGGCCGCAAAAAACACGTCGTTTGATGCCGCCATCTGCACGGCTGCCGTTGCGGACTGGCGACCTGCGCATGTGCAGGATCAGAAAATCAAAAAAACGGGCAAGGATGATCTGCCCCCACCACTGGCCTTGCTGCCGAACCCGGACATTCTCGCAGAGCTTTCAGAGCAGTCCCCTTCCCGCCCACGCCTTGTTATCGGTTTTGCTGCTGAGACCGAGACGGTAGAAGCCCATGCCCGCGCCAAGCTGGCGCGAAAGGGATGTGACTGGATTGTTGCCAACAATGTTGGGGCAGGTTCAGATGTTATGGGTGGGTCCGAAAATCAGGTCATCCTCATCACGCAGGATAAGGTGGAGCACTGGCCTCGCCTGAGTAAGGAAGAAGTGGCCCGCAGGCTTGCCACAACTCTTGCAGACTGGTTTTTAAAGCCTCACAAGTCGTTATAAGAATTATGAGATATGGAGTGCCTGATGCCTGCAACTGAATCCCGGAACACCGGCCTGACAGTGCGGGTGCAGCGCCTGCCCCACGGGCAGGATCTGCCACTGCCGTCTTATGCTACAGCAGGTGCAGCCGGGATGGATCTTCTGGCAGCTGTGCCGGAACCAGTCACGCTCCAGCCCGGTGGCCGCACGGTTATCCCGACGGGGCTGTGCATCGCTCTGCCCCCCGGATACGAATTGCAGGTCCGCCCCCGCTCTGGTCTGGCCTTGAAGCACGGGATTATTCTGCCCAACTCCCCCGGTACCATTGATGAAGATTATCGCGGCGAAGTCGGGGTCATTGTTCTGAATGCAGGAGATCAGCCCTTTACCGTTGAGCACGGCATGCGCATTGCTCAGGCTGTTATTGCGCCGGTTGAGCGCGTCTCCTGGGCCGAATGTGACAGTCTGGACGCAACAGCCCGAGGCACAGGGGGCTTTGGTAGTACGGGAACCGGTCTGCCATGACGGCAGCGCGACCAGATTTTTCTCTTTCTTCTCAAAACCCCTCGACGCGTCTGCCGTTGCGCCACCTGAATACGGCAGATGCCTTTCTTCTGATTTGCGTGGTGGGGCTGGCTGTTCTGGCTGGCAATAGTGTGCGCCACATGCTGGCACCCCTCCTCGCCGCGCCGGCTCAGGGTCCGATCCATCTCGATATCCTGTATCTTCCCGGCTACGCCCTGCGGACCACTCTGCGGATGTTCGCAGCTCTCGGGCTCTCCCTTGTTTTCACCTTTTTTTACGCAACACTGGCCGCCAAAAGCCGCCGGGCCGCGCAAATTCTGGTGCCCTTGCTGGATATCCTCCAGTCCATTCCCATTCTGGGCTTTCTGAGCTTTACGGTAACCTTCTTTCTGGGGCTCTTTCCGGGACAGGTGCTGGGGGCCGAACTGGCCGCCATTTTCACCATTTTCACCTCTCAGGCGTGGAATATGGCCTTTGGGATGTATCAGTCTTTGCGGAGCGTCCCGACAGAACTTGAAGAAGCCGCAAGAGGCTTCGGGTTGACCGCCTGGCAAAAATTCTGGCGGCTGGAAGTGCCCTGCTCCATTCCCTCGCTCGTGTGGAATTCCATGATGTCCATGGCGGGCGGCTGGTTCATGGTGGTCTATTCAGAAACGCTTACCGTCGGCAACACTCAGATCGCCCTGCCGGGTATCGGGTCCTATGTTGGCGTTGCCATCAGCCAGCAAAATATAGGCGCTGTGCTGGCAGCCATCCTCGCTATGATGGTGATTATTCTGGCGTATGATCAGGTCCTGTTTCGCCCCCTCACCGTCTGGGCTTCACGGTTCCGGCTGGAAACAACGGTGCAGGATGAAGTTCTGGCAGAGCCGTGGGTGCTTCGTCTGCTGCGTCGCAGCCGTGTCCTGCGGGCCAGTATCAATCTGTTCCTGTCTTTTATGCGCAAGATCGGCTCCCTCCCTTTGGGCCGCAGACAGGAACGGTTTCAGTCGTCTCAGACGACCGTTTCAAAACGGCTCTCAGATGGCCTGTGGTGGGGTGCGCTGGGGCTGATCTTTTTGTGTGCGCTGGAACAGGCGTGGGTTTACGGCAGCTCCGCCTATACGCTTGGACAAATTGGGCACGTTGTCGTACTGGGGTTTTATACGCTTTTGCGTGTTGTCAGCATGCTTTGTCTGGCCTCACTTATTTGGGTGCCGGTGGGTGTCTGGCTGGGACTCAAGCCCGCGCGGGCGCATCGGGCGCAGCTGATTGTGCAATACTGCGCAGCATTCCCTGCCAACCTGTTTTTCCCCATTTTTGTGGGGGGCATCATTTATTTTCATCTGGCGCCGGATATCTGGCTTACCCCTTTGATGATGCTGGGAGCGCAATGGTACATTCTGTTCAACGTCATCGGCGGCACCTCATCTTTCCCGCCCAATCTGTTGGAAGTCGGGGAAAATTTTGAGGTCAAAGGCCTGCTCTGGTGGCGGAAAATCATTTTGCCCGGCATCACGCCTTATTATCTGACGGGGGCTCTGGCGGCCTCGGGTGGCGCATGGAATGCTGCTATTGCCTCAGAAGTGGCGCAATGGGGAAATGTGACGCTGAAAGCGCACGGCCTTGGGGCTTATATTGCGCAGGCCACGACCGAGGGCGACATCAGTGAGGTTGCGCTGGGTGTTGTCGTGATGGCGCTGTTTGTGCTCATCCTCAACTGGCTGGTCTGGCGTCCTCTTTCTGATTACGCTCACCGCCGCCTGAAACTGACCTGACAACAGGACCGAACCATGACGTCCCTTTCCCTCGTCGACAACCAGACAGACGGACACGCCACAGCGCTGGTTGAGGCACGGCATGTCAGTCAGTCCTACCATAAAGACAGTGCGGTTGATCTGCTGGTTCTGGATGATGTCAATCTGACTCTTAATGCGGGAGAGATTGTTGGCCTGCTGGGCCGGTCGGGTTCTGGAAAATCGACATTCCTGAGGATTTTGGCTGGGCTGCTTTCCCCTTCATCCGGTGAGGTGCTCTGGAAAGGGGACGCCCTGAAAGGGCCGGCGGATGGCGTTGCCATGGTCTTTCAGTCCTTTGCGCTCTTCCCGTGGATGACGGTGGAAGAAAATGTCGCACTCGGGCTGGAAGCCAAGGGCATTACGGGCGAAGAGCGCGACAGGCGGGTGGAAAACGCCATCGATCTGATTGGCCTTGGCGGCTACGAGAACGCATGGCCCAAAGAGCTTTCTGGCGGCATGCAGCAGCGTGTGGGGCTGGCCCGCGCACTGGTCGTGCAGCCTGACCTGCTCCTGATGGACGAGCCGTTTTCCGCTCTGGATGTGCTGACAGCTGAAAATCTTCGGACAGATCTGGTCGAGCTGTGGTCAGAAAAAAAACTGCCCGTTCAGGCCATGCTGGTGGTGACGCACAATATTGAAGAGGCCGTTCTGATCTGTGACCGGATCATGATTTTCTCTTCCAATCCGGGTCGTATTGCCCATGCCCTGACGGTGCCGTTTGCGCACCCGCGCGACCGGGAAGATCCAGCCTTTCGCCAGTTTGTGGACCATATTTATGCACTGATGACGCAACGCGCCCCCATTATTTCCGAGGCCGATCTGGCTGTAGGCGTAAAGCAGGCTGTTCAGGCCACGCCGTCCCTGATGGCTTTGCCGATGGTGTCCATCACGATGATGATCGGGATGATGGAAGCGCTGGCGGCCCCGCCCCTCAACGGCCGGGCAGATCTGCCCATGCTGGCGGAAAAGCTGCAACTGGAACTGGATGACCTGTTTCCGTTAGGCGAATCCCTTGAGTTGCTAGGCCTGGCGGAACTGGAGGATGGTGACATCCTGCTCACCAATGAAGGCGTGCATTTTGTGCTAAGTGACCTTGATGAGCGCAAAGCCATTATGAGCCATGCGCTGCTGCATCATGTTCCACTGGTTAAAATGATCTGCACCGTACTGGATGAGCGTCCATCCCATAGCGCAAATGCTGATCGCTTTCGGGATGCTCTGGAAGAGGCGATGTCACCCGACTATGCCCGCCAGACGCTCCAGACGGTTATAGGCTGGACCCGCTTTGCTGAATTGTTTGATTTTGATGAAGAAGGAGATCGCTTCTATTTGGAAGAAGCGATCTCTGAGTAAGTCAGCGGGTCAGACGTCTGCGCGTTTGAAGCGCGATGCGTAGAGTTTGCGTGCCTTGGCAACCTTGGGCGCAATTACGGCCTGACAATAGCCCGTGGTCGGGTTGCGCTCATAGTAATCGAAATGCATGGCTTCAGCTGGCCAGAAGGTCTCTAGCGGGACAATCTCCGTGACAATTGGCGCGTCCCAGAGACTGGCCTTTTCAATTTCCGCCTTAACGGTCAATGCGGCATTTTTCTGCACGTCATCCGCATAAAAAATGGCGGAGCGATATTGGGTGCCAATATCGTCCCCCTGCCGGTTCAGTGTGGTGGGATTGTGGAGTGTGAAGAAAATTCTCAGCACATCCTCATATCCGATCACGCTCGGGTCGAACTCCAGCCGAATGACTTCCGCATGACCGGTCGTGCCAGTGCAAACCTCCTTATAGGTGGGCTCTTTCTTATGGCCGCCAGCGTAACCGGGGGCGATGGAGAGAATCCCCGCCATGTCCCGAAAAACAGCTTCCATGCACCAGAAGCATCCGCCGCCAAGAACGATAGACTGGGACATGTTCATTCCTTCACAGTGTTTGGCATCAGGCGATGCGGGCGAGTGCCGCTTTCAGGCGAACACTTTCACCCTGCTGGGCTTCCAGACGATCCCGCATTTCCTGAACGATTTCAGGTTTAGCGCGTGAGACGAAATTTTCGTTCCCGAGTTTTTTCTCGGTCTTGGCGATTTCATCGTCTGCCTTGGCGAGTTCCTTCTTCAGGCGCTCCTGCTCGGCGGTGATATCAATCAGCCCTTCCAGCGGAATAATCAGCGTCGCTTCATCGACCACAGTCTGAGCAGAACCACGCGGCACGTCACCCTGCTGTGGAGCAACGTGAGAAACGCGCGCCATGCGGCCAATGGCTTCCTGCCAGCGTTCAGCCCGCTCCACGGTTTCCGGAGCAGCATCCTGCAGGAAGACCGGGGCCTTCTGTGCAGGTGGCACATTCATTTCCGCACGGACCGTCCGGATTTCAGAAATCAGCCGAATGATGTGATCACATTCCGCCTGCGCTGCTTCTGCTCCTGTCAGAACAACCGGCTCCGGCCATGCCTCAGAAATCAGGCTCCCCTGCTTACCAAAGCCGAATTCGGTCCAGAGTTCATCTGTGACAAACGGCATGACAGGCTGCAACAGCCGCAGAATGATCCCCAGAACATACGCGGCAACAGCGCGGATTTCAGCGGCTTCGGCAGCATCATCGGACGCAAAAACAGGCTTTGCGAATTCAAGGAACCAGTCACAGAAGCGGTTCCAGACAAAGCGATAGCAGCTCAGCGCGTATTCATCGAAGCGATAGGCTTCCAGAGCTTTAGTGGCATCCTGAATAGCCGTGGAGGCTTCTGCAATAATCCACTTGCCGAGCGGGGATGTCACGCTCTGTGGGTCAAACTCGTCCTGTGCCTTCACGCCGTTCATTTCACAAAAGCGGGCAGCGTTCCAGATTTTGGTGACAAAGGCGCGGTAATCTTCAACCTTTTTCCGGCCCAGCTTCACATCACGACCAATGCCTGTCAGGGCGCAAATGGTGAAGCGCATCGCATCCGCGCCGTAGGCATCAATCAGCTCAAGCGGATCAATCCCGTTGCCCTTACTCTTGGACATTTTCTGACCGCGTTCATCACGCACCAGACCGTGAATGAAAATGTCGCGGAACGGCACATCATGCATGAAGTGTTCGCCCATCATGATCATCCGGGCGACCCAGAAGAAAATGATGTCAAAGCCGGTTACCAGCACGTCAGTCGGGTAATAGCGCGCCAGTTCCGGTGTCTTGTCCGGCCAGCCCAGCGTGGAAAATGGCCAGAGGCCTGATGAGAACCACGTATCCAGAACGTCTTCGTCCTGAGACAGTGTTTCAGTTGTGCCATAATGGGCATCGGCCTGCTTCTGAGCGTCAGCTTCATCATGCGCTACAAATACGTGGCCGTCCGGGCCATACCAAGCCGGGATGCGATGCCCCCACCAGAGCTGACGGGAAATACACCAGGGCTGGATGTCCCGCATCCACGCAAAAAACGTGTTTTCCCACTGTTTGGGCACAAAGGAAATTTTACCGCTGGTGACGGCCTCAATGGCAGGTCCAGCCAGCTTGCCGGCATCGCAATACCACTGCGTGGTCAGGCGTGGCTCAATAACCGCGCCGCCCCGCTCTGCGTGGGGAACCTGATGGCGATGCGGTTCAATTTTCTCGAGCCATTCCAGTCTTTCCAGCTCCGCGACAATGCTCTTGCGGGCTTCCTCACGGGAAACACCTGCCAGACTTCTCACAAAAGCCGGGTCAGCAAGACCGTCAACGCTGCTCAGTTCGTCTTCAATTTCGTCCAGAACCACGCGGGCCTGCTCATCCAGAATGGAAAGCATGGGCAGATCATGCCGCCGACCGACCTCAAAATCGTTAAAGTCATGCGCCGGGGTAATCTTCACTGCACCGGTGCCCTTTTCAGGGTCGGAATGCAGATCGGCCACGATGGGGATCAGGCGTCCTGTCAGCGGGAGGCGAACGGACTGGCCGACCAGCGCTGCATAACGCTCGTCTTCCGGATGCACAGCAACAGCCACGTCGCCCAGCATGGTTTCAGGCCGGGTGGTGGCGACAGTAATGGTTTCGCCCGGTTTGCCCTCCACCGGGTAGCGGATGTACCAGAGCTTACCGGCGACGTCCTTGCTTTCCACTTCAAGGTCAGAAATAGCGGACCGGAACATAGGGTCCCAGTTGACCAGACGGCGGTCCCGGTAAATCAGCCCTTCCTTGTAGAGGGTGACAAACACCTCTTTGACCGCACGGGACAGACCTTCGTCCATGGTGAAGCGCTCACGCGGCCAGTCCAGCGAAGCCCCCAGCCGGCGGAGCTGGCGGGTAATGCCGCCGCCAGACTCTTCTTTCCATTTCCAGACCCGCTGCACGAAGGCCTCGCGACCCAAGTCCTGCCGGGTGGTGTTTTCGGCGGCCAGAGCCCGCTCGACAACCATCTGCGTGGCAATGCCAGCATGGTCGGTGCCGGGCTGCCACAGGGTGTCAAACCCCTGCATCCGCTTCCAGCGGACCAGCGTGTCCTGCAAGGTCATGGTCAGGGCATGCCCCATGTGCAGGGTGCCGGTCACATTCGGGGGCGGGATCATGATGGTGAACGACTTCTTGCCGCTCTGCGGGTTAGCCGAAAATGCCTTTTCGCTCTCCCACAGCTCGTAAAGTTTTTTCTCTGTCTCAGCAGGCTCAAAAGTCTTGTTCAGCATGATATCCAACCAGAAAACATAAAAAGGCGGAAGGCATCTCATGCCCCCGCCTTTGGAGAGTTATAGTCTCAGCTTTCCCCACAGGAAACATCTGACACGCCTGCTTTTCATCGTAAGCGACAAAAATCAGGACTGCCAGAGCAGAGACCGAGCCATTGTTGATGACAACCGACCTGAGTTTTTAGCGACCAGGCTGATTCACAGCATAGTCGTTCAGCCCCCACAGACGGTCTTTTACGGCTTTGTAATATGCTTTGTCGTCATAGAGCGGGACGCTCAATTGCAGATCAGCGGCTGTCAGGCGGCCGATGGCGGATGCGACATTGTAGGACGCAAGGACCATATTGCTCAGGCTCTGTACCAGCGCGACCTGCGCCTGAAGCAGTGTTTCCTGCTGCTGCAAAACTTCCAGCGTTGTGCTGGTGCCGACAATAGCCTGTCGTTCGACACCATCAAGCGCAACGGTGCCCGCTTTAATGGCAGCGCGGTTGCTTGAGATAGCCGCCTGATAGGAAACCAGTTTCTGCCAGTTTGAAACAGCATCCTGCGCGGCTGTCCTGCGCTGAATATCCACTTCACGGTGCGCTGCCTGCGCCTGCTGCTTGGCCTGCCGAACAGCAGCGTATTCTGAGCCACCCTGATAAACAGGAATATTGAAATTCAGCATGGCATATTTATTTTCATCAATTTGATGATTGAGGCTCTGGTTAATCTGCCTGCTGTAAGCCGCTGTTGCCGAAATTTTGGGCATGATAGCTGCCATTGCGACAGCGACTGCATCTTTCTGCGATGATTCGGTAAAAAGAGCATTAATCACGTCAGGATTATTCTTGACCGCCATGGCTGCCGCAGTCTGTTCGTTTTTAACGGGCAGCACCAAAGGCTGAGGAGGGACCAGGTTGGGCGGAGGAGCCATCCCTACAATCTGCATGTAGGTGGCTTGTGCCGTCTGAAGGGTGCCTTCGGACTGCTGGCGCGTAGCTTTTGCTGAGGCGTAAGCAGATTCGGCCTGAGCGACGTCTGTCCGGGTAATTTCGCCGACTTTGAAGCGTTCATTAGTGGCGCGCAGCTGTTGCTGCAGTACGCGTTCGTTATTGATGTTGAGCTGCAGAAGCTGCTCATCTTCGATAACGCTCACATAAGCATTCACAACATTTTTAAAGACCTGCTGCTCAACTGAAATCAGATTGGCGCGAGCCGCCATGACTTTATTGACAGCCTGATGCGTGGAGGCGGTCGTTTTGCCCCCGCTATAAATTGGCTGCTGAATTGTCAGGCCAGCTGTATAGCCTGGTGTATCATAAATCCGTAGATAGCCAGGCTGATCTGCCGAGCCCTGATAATCGTTTGTTCCCTTATAATAGGTCAATCCCACAGTTCCTGTCACGGTCGGACGCCAGCCCGCAAGTGCTGTAGGAACCTGCTCATCTGTTGCGCGTAGAGTTGCACGTGCCTGCTGCAGCGTAGGATTGGTCAGGTAGGCTGAAGCAAGAGCTTCCTGCAGTGTATGCGGAATAAAGGTGGGTGAACCACTCCCGTCATACTTCTGGGCCCACGCAGTGGAACTGCAAAGCATGGCCGCCATGCCCATCCCGACCCCGTAAATACGCCGCATTTGTTTCTCCTGCCTGAATTAGAGCACAAATAAATAGTTGCCACTTCATGCCACGATGAAAGGCATATTTCTATCTTTTATCATCCGAAAAACTGAATGATGGCAAAATGCAGGATTTTATTGAGTTGATAAGCGCAATTGCAAAGATAAAATTGGCCTGCGATTACAAATCAATAGCCATCTCTCTATGCACAGCTTTACACGTGCGCTTCCTGAGAGGTGTCTATTCATAAAATTCAGAGAAATCCACTTTTCAAGTTTTAGCTTAACTAAAACTGGAGGTCCGGGCGGGAATCGAACCCACGTACGCGGATTTGCAGTCCGCTGCATCACCATTCTGCCACCGGACCGGTGTGGTGTGAGGGCCTTATCTCTCTTAACGCAGCTTTGGTCAAGCCATTGCGTGCAGGATTTTCAAAACGCCTAGGTGTAGGGAGATAAGCTGTTGCCTCTTATCGTTTTTCAACCCTGTGAGAGATCATATGCTTGCGGGTAATCTTGTGAAGGGTGTCTGATACCGGCGCAGAGATAAACCCGCTTCAAATGCGGGGCATTATCCCCCCGCGTGCTCTTTCTGCCCCACATCAAGGCTTTGCAGAATATGCTTGCGCAAAAAAACTGGCAGCAGGCGCTCGGCAACGCGAAGAACCCGAAACTGCCAGGGGAAAATCAGTTCTGCCTGCCCGTTCTTTACTGCTTTCATGATCTTGTGGGCTGCACTTCCTGCGGAAACAAGAAATGGACGCGGCCCTTCCAGTCGCTGACTCATCGGGGTGTCGACAAAACCCGGTATCACAAGGGTTAACTGAATATTTTTCGGGCGCCAGGCCAGATCGGCAGCCTGAGCAAAGCAGGCAAGGCCAGCCTTGGAGCTGCTATAGGATGCCGCGAACGGGAGCTCATAGAACCCGGCAACCGAACCAATCAGAACAATTTTTCCGTAACCCTGGCGGAGCATGCTTTGTGCGGCAGCCGTCGCAAGCGTTACCGGCGTTGCATAATTGACCAGCGCGAGCTTCAGAACGCCCGCAGGATCTTCTGTCTGTTGATCGGGGGATTTAATATCGGACAACCCTGCCCCGAGGATGACCAGATCCAGCCCAGAGCGCTCCTGATCTTCCCGGAGGGCGGCAAGAGCGGCTTCACCATTGGAAAGATCAATCTGACGAGGAAAAACCTCAGCTCCACGGGCGCAGCATAGCTTGGCAATTGCGTCCAGCCGCTCTTTATTGCGGCCCCAGAGCATGAGCACGCGACCGGGTTTCGCGTAGCGTTTTGCCAGTTCCATACCGATGCCGCCAGTGGCTCCTGTAATCAGCACAGACCGGAGTTCGTGCCTGCTGGTTGAGACCTTGTTCACACTTCCCCCTTTTCCATTCCGTCGGAATGATGCATCACCTTGCGGTTTCCAGGCCCAGTTTGATGGAGTACCGATGACTACCCCGAACCAGATCGTCGTTTCCGCCGTCTCGGGCGCTCGTCAGCTTTCGCTCTTCATCAAGCTTCCGCGCCTTCTTTACAACGACCAGCCCAGCTATGTCCCACCTCTGGACATGGAGCAGCGCGATATGCTCCATCCGCGCCGGTCGCCGTTCTTCAGCCATGGCACAGCATGTTACTTTCTGGCCTGGCGTGATGGGAAGCCCATCGGGCGAATATCCGCTCAGATTGATACACTTGCTCTTGAGCAGCCCGGCCCCAGAACGGGGTTTTTTGGCGCTCTGGATGCCTTGGACACCGACTGCGTCAAGCCCCTGCTGGATGCCGCGACAGGCTGGCTCAAGGCGCAGGGCATTGAACGGATCAGAGGGCCGTGGACCCTGAATTATCACGGTGAATCGGGCACCATGATTGAGGGGCAAATGGAGCCTCCCATGATTGGCACAGGCTGGCACCCGGCCACGCTTGGGCCAGCCATTGAGCAGGCCGGCTTCTCCAAGGCGATGGATCTGCTGTCCTACAGGATGGAAACCAGCCCCGCAGCCGAGCAGGCCAACCGGATTCCCGCCAATCTGCGACAGCGACTGGGCGGCATCACGGTGCGTGGGCTGCGTAAAGACCATATTGATGAAGACGCGGACATCCTGCGGTCGATTTATAACGACGCATGGGAAGGCACGTGGGGCAATGTCCCCATTACAGAAATTGAAATTCGCTCTCTGCTCAAAGCGTTAAAACCTGTCTTGCGGCCGGAGCAGTATGTTCTGGTCGAATTTAAAGGGGAGCCGGTCGCAATTGCGCTGGTCATCCCGAATATTTTTGACCTGAATGGCGATGTTGGCGGCGCGCCTTCCCCGCTTGGGTGGGTCAAACTGGCATCGCGTCTGATTGCGCACGATTTCTATTCTGCGCGCGTGATTTTGCTGGGCGTGAAGAAAAAGCTGGCTGGTACGGCTCTCAGCGCCATTATTCCCGGGCTGCTGATTGATGAGCTGATGAAGCGAGGTCGCGATCTTCCTTATCGTACGATTGAGCTTGGCTGGGTGCTGGAAACCAACATGCCCATCCGCAACCTGATCGAGCGCATTGTGCCTGTTCCCTACAAGCGCCACCGCATGTACGAAAAGCTGCTTTCCTGATGCGCTTAGGTCAGGCTGAAACTTCTCTTTTCAGCCTGACCTGGTCCCCTAAAGATGGCTCCAGCCACCTTTGGTGAACGGCATGGGCTGGCCCTCGGCGTCAAGGACCTGCACGCCCATTTTTCCTTCATGAAAGTAGCCAATGCGGGTCACCGCAACAGGCCCGTGAAGGGTTTCTAGCACCCCTGCCCGCATGAGCGCGGATTCGTGCGCAGGTGGAACCGCAAACAGAATCTCGTAATCATCCCCACCCGTGAGGCACACATCCAGCCAGTCCGGGCCACAGGCTCGGGCCGCATCGGATAGTGGAACGGCATCGGCGCTGAGGGTCACGGCCAGTTCATTCTCACGCGCAAGGTGGCCTGCGTCCTGCAGGAGGCCGTCAGAGACATCCATGGCTGCGGAGGCCTGGCCGTAGAGAGGCAGGCCTATACGGGGCTGTGGGAGCCTGTAGCGGTTGCTTAAGTGGCTGGATGGGTCAGGCAGGAGCCCTTGCAGAGCACGCAGACCCAGAGCGCCGTCACCAATCGTGCCGGTCACCCAAAGGCCATCACCAGCCCGCGCGCCGACGCGCCGGATAGCCTGCCCGCGAAGAACCGAACCCAGAATGGTCAGAGAAAGGACGAGAGGCCCCTGCGTGGAGGTTGTGTCCCCTCCCAGCAGGCTGAGGCCAAAATGCTTCTGGTCGGCCTTCAGGCCGCTGCAGAAGGCTGTAAACCATGCATCGTCCAGACCCGGAGGCCGGGCCAGTGTGAGCAACCACCCTTCGGGCGTCGCGCCCATGGCTGCAAGGTCGGATAGATTACAGCGGAGGAGCTTGCGCCCGATGGTTTCAGGAGGATCGTCTGGCAGGAAATGAACGTTTTCCACCATGGCATCAGCAGCAATGACGAGGTCTCTGTCTGCAGGCGGTGTAAAAACGGCAGCATCATCCTTCAGGCCCAGCGCTGCCGGGCCTGCAAGCTCGGAAAAGTGCCGATGGATGAAGCTGAATTCCTGCGGCAGATCAGTCAGCGGGACCACCTTCTTCTTCGTCTTCTTTTTCTTCCGTCGTGCCGTTTGCCAGTCTTTTCATGATGGTGTCGAGCACCCCATTGACCAGCTTGGGTTCATCACCCGAGAAGAAACCGTGTGCGATGTCGATATATTCGTTAATCAGCACGCGCGCCGGCACACTGGATTCAAGCGCTTCACCCAGAGCGGCCTGAAACAGAGCGCGCAGAACCGGGTCCAGACGCGCCACCGGCCAGGTTGCGGGGAGTGTCTGCGTCAGCTGCTCCAGAATAACGCCGCGTTCCGCGACGCCCTGCCGGACAATGGCGCAGAAAAGCTGCGTGTCGGCCTCAGGAATGCACCCTTCGTCATAAGACGCATTGTCTAGTGTGGTGCCAAAACGATGCACCTGAAACTGCTGAATGACGCTTTCCGGGCGATCTTCATTCTGCTCAATCTGAAAAAGAGCCTGAATGGCGGCAACGCGGGCAGCGGTGCGGGGCCGTTGCGCGCCTTTGAGTTCTGAATGGTCCTGCAGCTCTGTCATCCCTATCTCCTGCTACCCGTATGAGGGAGCGGGGTTTCATGGCTTCTTTATGCCACGAGGTCCAGTCTTTTCCTGCGAATCAGGTTCTAACGAGTCCATTGACGTCAAAATTTCCGAAAAATCCCGGCCTTCCGTGAAGTCTCTGTACACACTGGCAAAGCGGACATATCCGACGGTATCAACCTCTCTCAGCCCATCCATGGCCAGTTCCCCGATACGCGCTGAAGGCACTTCGGTTTCCCCGGTGGCTTCGAGTTGACGCACCAGCCCTGTGACGATCTGTTCGATTCTGCTTTCCGACACAGGGCGCTTGCGCAGAGCGATCCGGATCGAGCGGGTAATTTTCTCCCGCTCAAACGGCGCGCGGCGTCCATCAGCCTTGACGACAATCAGATCGCGCAGCTGTACGCGTTCGACTGTTGTAAAACGCTGGCCGCAGGACAGACAGGCTCTGCGCCGGCGAATGGCCGAGCCTTCCTCATTGGGACGACTGTCCTTGACCTGACTATCCGGGTTCCCACAAAAAGGGCAACGCATCGTGACGTGAGCCTTTCTCACTCTGGCACCGAAAGGGCCGGTGCTTTTTCAAGCTTGGCCTTCTGGCGCGACATTGCGGTATAGTGGCCGCAATAAAATTCTTTTGCCCCACCAGTTTATACCGGTCACGGGCTATTAAAAACTGGAGTTACGATGAAAATGCGTTTTCGTGCTGGCTGTGTCGCTGCAATGCTGGCTGGTCTGGCCCTCTCCGCTCCCGTTATGGCGGAAGATCGGGACCCCGACAAATCTCTGCCTGGCCAGGATAACGCCCAGAACGACATCACCATTACCAACACCCGCATGCAGTTCATCAAGGGTGAAAACCGCATGGCAGGTGTTTATTTTACAATCGCGAATAATGGCGGCAACGCACATCTGATGACCGATGTCCGGTCTTCAGCATGCCGGACGCTGGTCGGGCACCATTCTGATCAGGAAAGCACGCCGGGCACTTTGTCCCTGTTTACGCATCTTTCCTTACCCGCCCATACAACCCTCGTGTTTCCACGCGGGGGGTATCATCTGCTGTGTCTGGATCCGGACGCCTCTGTCCAGCCGGGACAGGACGTTTCCTTTACCTTCAGCTTTCTGGGTGGTTCATCCAAAAGCGTGACAATTAAGCTGGATCAGGCTGAGCCAACGCCCTGAAGGCAGGATTTCTTTTCCTCCCGGTTATGTCCTCGTGATGAGGATTACGCCGGGAGGAAAAGAGAGCGACTTAGAGAGGTTACACTGAGGTCGGGTTTGTCAGGGTCCGTTTCACGGCCTGATGCCAGCCAGCAATCATGGTCTTACGCTGTTCATTCGCCATGGAAGGCTTGAAGAGTGCGCCACGGGCCCATTCAGACGCCAGCGTCTTCTCATTTTCCCAGACACCAGTTGCCAGCCCGGCCAGGAACCCTGCGCCCAGAGCCGTAGTCTCAATGTTGCTCGGACGCTCAACATTGACCTGCAGCATGTCGGCTAGGAACTGACAGAACCAGTCATTCGCAGCCATGCCGCCATCAACGCGCAGAGCCTCAGTTGTGCCTGCTCCGTCCTGCGTCATGGCTGTGACCAGATCCAGAGTCTGATAGGCAACAGATTCCAGAGCGGCACGCGCAATATGGGCGGCAGTTGCATCAAGCGTCAGGCCGCAGATCAGGCCACGGGCATCCGGGTCCCAGTGCGGCGCACCAAGCCCCACAAACCCCGGTACCATGTATACGCCGTGGCTGTGCGGGACGCGCGTTGCCATATCGTCTGTCTGCGACGCATGCGTAATCAGATGCAGGCCATCACGCAGCCATTTGATAGCGGCACCAGCCACAAAGATGGAGCCTTCCAGCGCGTAAGACGTCTTGCCGTTGATGCGGTAAGCAATGGTCGTCAGCATTCGGTTTTTGGAGGTGACTGGCTTTTCACCCGTATTCAGCAACACAAAGCAGCCTGTGCCATAGGTGGCTTTGGCCATGCCCTGAGCAAAACACGCCTGACCGACCACAGCAGCCTGCTGGTCCCCTGCCATGCCGGCAATCGGAATGGCGCGGCCAAACAGAGCCGGATCTGTCTCACCAAAAATGGTGCTGTTGTCCTTCACTTGCGGCAGCAGAGCGGCCGGAATACGGAACAGACGCAGCAGATCATCGTCCCACTTCTGCGTGTGGATATCGAACAGCAGGGTCCGGGCCGCATTGGTAATATCCGTTGCATGCACCTTGCCGCCGGTCAGACGCCAGAGCAGGAAGGAATCAATAGTGCCGAACGCCAGCTCGCCCTTTTCTGCTCTGGCCCGTGCGCCGGATACATTATCAAGCAGCCAGGCCAGTTTGGTGGCGGAAAAATAGGGGTCCAGCAGCAGTCCGGTGCGCTCACGCACAAGAGCCTCAGCCCCTTCATCCCGCAATTTCTGGCACACGGCTGCCGTGCGACGATCCTGCCAGACAATGGCGCGATGGATCGGCTTACCGGTTGCGCGTTCCCATACAACAATGGTTTCACGCTGGTTGGTGATGCCAATCCCGGCAATGCGGTTGGTACCACCGGCTTTTTCCAGCGCTGCGGTGGCTGTCGCTTTCGCGTCGTTCCAGATATCTTCGGGGCAATGTTCTACCCAGCCAGGTTCAGGATAGTGCTGAGCAAACTCCTGACGGGCGCTTGAAATTTCCTGGGCATTCCGATCGAACACAATACTGCGCGTAGAGGTCGTGCCCTGATCAATCGCCAATACGTAATCTTGCTTGCTCATCGCACGTTATCCTTATGGCTGGAGCAATTAATCTTGAGCAACGTCAGGCTGCCGGGCCCGAACGATCGCTGGCATGAAGGGTTTTACAACCCCCTGATAGAACCCGGCCCCCACTACACCGCCCAGAAGCGGTCCGGCAACCGGCACCCACCAGTAATTTCCAGGAGACGGGAAAGCTGCTTCCCCCCACCCGGCAAAATAACAGAACAGACGCGGCCCGAAATCACGTGCCGGATTGATGGCCCACGCTTCCAGATAGCCAGCGGAAGCGCCGATTGTTGCCACAAGCAGGCCGATAATCAGAGCGCCCGAGTTCGCCTGCGGAGCCTGCGTGTTGTATTCACACGTTACCGCGAAAATCCCCAGAAGCAGCATGGCTGTCAGGATGGTTTCATCCACAAATGCATGCATCGGGGTGATGAAATCGCCCGGATGGGTAAAGAAGACGCCAGCCGCCGCTCCGTCATGCCGCCAGTCCAGATGGTTAACGGCGGCATAATGCGCGATGACGGGCGAGAAGAGCGTGTAGACAATCACCGCGCCCAGAAAGCCGCCGACAACCTGCGCTGCCCAATAGGGCACAACTTTTTTCCATGAAAAACCACGGTAACAGGCCAGCGCCAGTGTCACCGCAGGGTTGGCGTGCGTGCCGGAGACTGCGCCCGTGACGTAAATGGCGATCGTCACGCCCAGTCCCCAGACAATGCAGACGCCCCAATACGCCATTTTATAGGGGCTGGGGTCGTAGAGCGCATACATCGCTGCTACGGAATCCCCAAAAACAATAATAATAAAGACCGCAATGCATTCAGCGATCAGTTCGCCAATCAAGGCGCGTTGGGTGGTTGTCATACTTTCCTCTTTTTATTTTTTATTTGGAAAGAGATGGCTTGGGATTAAAAAATCAGGCTACCTTCTTCTTTACATAGTCTGCAACCGCGTTCTTTTCAGCCTCGTTCAGATGCAGGCCCATTTTGCTACGGCGCCACAGAACATCTTCCGGTGCGCGGGCCCATTCCTTGCCGATGAGGTAATCGACTTCACGCGTGGTCAAATCCCCACCCAGAAGTTCGCCCATGTCCTGCATGGAGGCAGCCTCACCGATAATCTCATAGGCCCGGCTTCCATAATTGCGCATCAGCCGCCATGCAAGCTGTTCCGGCAGCCAGGGAGCCGCACGACGCAGGCGTGCCAGAGCACCCGCAAAGCCGCCTTCCCCAATATCGCCGCCCGGAAGCACTTCGCTGGCAGTCCAGCTTGCGCCGGCAACGACCGGCAGCACCGGAGCCAGTTTTTCCAGAGCATGCTCGGCCAGCTTGCGGTAGGTGGTGATCTTGCCACCAAAGATGGAGAGCAGCGGGGCGCCGTCTGTGGTGTCCAGATCCAGCACATAATCCCGTGTAACGGCGGACGCATTGGCAGAGGCATCGTCATACAGCGGACGCAGGCCAGCATAGCTCCAGACCACGTCGCTTTCTTTGACCTGCGTCTGGAAATAGCGATTCACGCTTTCACACAGATAGGTCACTTCGTCCGGCGCAATGCCGACGGTGCCGGGCGCTTCTTTCCACGGGATATCCGTGGTGCCGATCAGCGTATAATTCTGCTCATACGGGATGGCGAACACGATACGCTTGTCCGGGTTCTGGAAGATGTACGCCTGCGGCCCTTCAAAAACGCGCGGGACAATAATGTGACTGCCCTTGACCAGCCGCACGGACTTGGAGTTAGGGATCTTCAGGGTTTCAGAGAGCAGTTTGGCAACCCACGGGCCAGCGGCATTAACCAGCGCACGGGCGCGCACCGTGCTGGTCTTGCCGGTGGCACGATCTTCCAGAACGGCTTCCCAGACGCCATTGACCCGGTCCGCCTTGATCAGACGGGTGCGGGTGCGGATCTCAGCGCCACGTTCAGCGGCATCCAGCGCATTCAGCACCACCAGTCGGCTATCCTGCACCCACCCATCTGAATACACGAAGCCTTTGGTGTATTCAGGCTTGAGCGGACGGCCTGAAGAATGTGTGCGGAAATCAACGGCGCGGGACTTGGGCAGCGTCATGTTGGACGCCAGATGATCGTACAGGAACAGCCCTGCCTTGAGCATCCACGCCGGGCGCACCAGTTTGGAATGCGGCAGCACGAAACGCATCGGCCACATAATGTGCGGCGCCATGGCCAGCAGACGCTCACGTTCTGTCAGCGCTTCACGCACCAGACGGAATTCATAATATTCCAGATACCGCAGGCCACCGTGAATCAATTTGGTGCTGGCGGAAGAGGTATAGCTTGCCAGATCATCCTGTTCGACAAGCAGAACCGAGGCCCCGCGCCCAACAGCATCACGCGCAATACCCGCGCCGTTAACGCCGCCACCAACAATCAGAAGATCATAGGGCTGTGCAGGAGAAGGAGCGGAATCTGACATTTTTTCTTCCAATTACACCAAAACGGGACACTGGCCTTATTCGTATCCGAAAATGTAAGCCAAAAACAATGGCTTTAATGTGACGTAAACCGGCTTAGAAATCCTTTTTTGTTTTCTTTTCCGAAAATTGGCTTTCGTTTGCGATATGCAGACAGACGCCTGTCTCTTTTAGGATGCCGCGGATACCCTCAGGCGGTGCCTGATCTGTATAGAACGCGCTGACTTCGGAAATGTGCCCCACACGGGCCATGGGGCGCCGTCTGAACTTTGTGTGATCAGCCAGCAGAAAGACGGTGCGTGAGTTTCGGATGATGGCCTGTGCTGCGGTAATTTCATCCACATCAAAGTCCAGCAGCGTACCGTCTTCATCAATGCCGCTAATGCCAATAACGCCAAAATCAGCCCGATACTGCTCAATCATGGCCGCAGCAGCCGGGCCGACAATGCCTCCATCCCGCAGCCTGACCGTACCACCCGCAATCACAACATTGCATTCAGGGGCCGGCGTCAGCAAGCTCGCGACATGAATGTTGTTGGTGATGACGCGCAGGGCCCTGTGCATCCGTAGAGAGCGGGCGAAAGCCTCGGTCGTGGTGCCGATATTGATAAACAGAGAGGCTCCATCCGGGATCGCCGCCGCCGCGCGCTCTCCAATAGCCTCTTTCTGTGAGAGATTGAGAATCTGACGATCACAATATGCAATATTTTCTGCAAAAGAGAGTGCACTGGCACCCCCATGATGACGCGCCAGAGCCCCTTCCGCCGCCATGCTGTTCACATCGCGCCGGACAGTCTGCACCGTGACATGCAGGGCTTTCGCCAGATCCTCGTTCGCCACATAGCCCTGCTGCTGCACAAATTGCAGGATACGGGCGCGCCTTTCGTCTACGGAGGCCATTTTATACTCCCTGTGCGGTCTTCAGAACCGCCAGAACGGCTTCCCCATAGCGCTCCAGCTTGGAACGACCAACGCCCTTCACTTCCCCGAGTTCGGCAAGGCTGGTCGGCATGTCCAGCGCAATGTCCCGCAAGGCGGAATCATGGAAGATCACATAAGGCGGAATTTCCTGCTCCCGCGCCTCATCCAGCCGCCAGCTCCGGAGGGCGGCAAATACAGCCTGCTTCTCTTCCGGCAGCTCTGCCAGCGTTTCCGGAGTGCGGGTGCGGCTGGCCGCTTTTTCCAGCTCCTGCGTAGCGTCGGCCCGCAGACTGACAGATTCCTCCCCGCGCAGAATGGGCCGGGCGACCTCCTGATTGAGAGCAAGGCCGCTATATTGCCCTTCGCTCCGCAAGGCACCGCGCGCAATCAGTTGTCGCCCCACTCCGCGCCAGAACGGCTCGCTTTTATCTTTCCCAATGCCCCAGACCGACAGCGTGTCATGATGGTTGCGTTCCACCGCATCCGTCAGCTTGCCGCGCAGCACGGCGATGATATGCAGCGCACCAAATCTCTGCCCGGTGCGATAGACAGTGGACAGGAATTTTCTGGCGGCATCCGTGCCGTCAAAGGTCACAACGGGATAACGGCAGTTATCGCAATGGCCGCATGGGCCTTCCAGCGTTTCGCCAAAACAATGCAACAAGGCCCGTGTGCGGCAGCCGGTCGTTTCCGTCAGAGCAATCATGGCTTCCAGACGGCTGCGCATAATGCGTTTTTCGCTGTCAGGTGCACTGGACTGGTCCAGCCAGTAGCGCGCGCGCGCCATATCCTCGCCACCATAAAGCAGCACGGTTTCAGACGGCAGGCCATCACGCCCTGCCCGCCCGATCTGCTGATAATAGGCTTCCGGAGAGCCGGGCATGTCGAGGTGAATGACCGCTCGCACATCGGGCCGGTCAATTCCCATTCCGAACGCGACCGTTGCCACAATCACAATCGGCTCGCCTGAACGGAACCGCAGCAAGGCAGCTCGCTTCTCGATGGCGGAAAGACCGGCGTGAAAAGCGAGTGCTGTCCAGCCTTTGTCCCGCAGGGCTGCGGCAATACGCTCAGTCCGGGCACGACTGCCGCAGTAGACAATACAGGCCTCATCCCTATGTCGCTCAAGAACAGCGGTAAGCTGCCGCATTTCAGAGGCTTTGGGGAGAGCCGCGATATTGAGGTTGGACCGATGGAAGCTGGAAACCAGCACCTCGGCGTGCGGCATATCCAGCGCGGTGAGAATATCTTCCCGCGTGCGTTCGTCGGCGGTCGCGGTAAGCGCAATGCGCGGAACATTGGGAAAATGTTTGGGGAGCGAGGCCAGCGCGCGATATTCCGGGCGGAACTCATGACCCCACGCAGAAATACAATGGGCTTCGTCAATTGCAATGACGGAAATAGGTTGCCGCGTCAGCCGTTCCAGCGTGCCGGGGGAAAGCAGACGTTCGGGAGATACATACAGCAGGTCAACGCGCCCGGCTGCCAGATCTGAACGGATTTTTGCGGCCTCATCTCCTTCCAGTTCGGAATGGAGTGCTGCGGCATTAATGCCGAGTTGTCGTAGCCCGGCCACCTGATCATCCATCAGGGCAATCAGGGGAGAGATGACCAGCCCCATGCCGGGGCGGCAAAGGGAAGGAACCTGATAGCAAACGCTTTTACCGCCGCCTGTTGGCATCAGGACAAGGGCGTCCCGGCCTTCCATGATGCACGCGACCGCCTGCCCCTGCAGGCTCCGAAAATCGGGAAAGCCAAAAACGGCGTGCAGAACGTCTTTCGGGCTGGTGCCCACAAACCGGTCACGCCCCCCGGCATCCCGCGGCAGAGCAGGAGCCGGAGGTGTCATGTCGGTTTGTATCTCAGTCATCGAAAATCAGGAATTCACCAGTTCAATTTCTACACGACGTGCGCCCACAGTCATGCCTTCGCCATTGGTGGGAGCGCGCGGCGTCTGGCGGATACGGTCTCCGGAGATACCATCCTCATGCAGGGTCGCTGCCACGAGTTTGGCGCGCTGAATGGCAATTAGAGCGTCGGCGGAGAGGTCCCCGCCGGCTGCGGCATAGCCTTCAACCTGCACAATGCTGCCGGGGTGGCTCTCGGCCTTCCGCGCGGCTTCAGCAATCACGTTTCTGGCGGTGTCATTCAGTTCCACAGACTGATTGGAAAAGAAGACGACATATTTACGCGCGGGCTGGGAGGCGCACGCAGCAAGAATGGAAAGGCCCAGAAGAGGCAGCAGACGACGCATGATGAAGATCCCCAACACGATAAAAAGACGCTCAAAGTAATTTTATAAATCTGCCTGTAAAACTTTCGGGAAGCCAACTCTTTTCGCGCTTTGCGACCAGGGAGGCTTCTCCGCCTGCTGCTCAGGCGGCGGCGGCCGTTGCAACCCCGCCGGACAGACGCCAGATCCGATCCAGTGTTTCCACGCCAGTCAGGCGATGTGCAATCAGGATCACGGTGCGACCTTCTGTCACGGTATTAAGCGTGCGCAGGAAGTCCTGCTCGGTTTGCGCATCAAGGCCGGTAGCCGGTTCATCCAGAATCAGAATGGGAGCCTGCGTCAGCAAAGTTCGGGCCAGTGCGATACGCCGCCCCTGCCCGCCAGACAGTTTGATGCCCCCTTCGCCCAGCCAGGTATCCAGTCCGTCCGGCAGAGTTTTCACTACGTCTGCAACAGCGGCTTCTTCCAGTGCTTTCCACAGATCGTCTTCCGTGGCGTCCGGGCGGCCAAGCAGCAGGTTGGCGCGAATGCTGTCATCAAACAGATGCGTGGCCTGAGACAACCATGCCATACGCCGACGAAGGGAGTCCGCCTTGATGTGGGAAATCTCTTCTCCACCCAGCGTGATGCTTCCGGCTTCCGGCACTGCGGCTTTAAGAAGCAGTGCGGCAAGGCTCGATTTCCCGACGCCTGAAGGACCAAGAATGGCAACCCGTGCGCCTGCCGGGATATCCAGCGTCAGCCCATCGAACACCAACGGGCGATCAGGAGCCCAGCGGAATTTTACGCCTTCCAGATGAATATGCGTGTCTTCCGGCGCATCGGTCTGCGTCGCGAGTTGTGTGGCGTTAGGCGTGCTGGCGGCGACCTCCACCACACGCCGCGCCGCAGCCCCCATAACACCAGCCTGCAAACCAGCTCGTGTCAGGGCCCCAGCACTTTCAAAAGCAGCAACGGTCAGGAACAGAATGCCAACCGCAGCCAGTGCAGAAATATGGAGGGAAAACGCTCCGGCCGCAGCGAGCAGAACCAGAAAGATTGCAGCCTGCCCACAAAGAAAAGCAGAGGCATTGGCATACGCCGCCCGACGCGCCAGCCGCATCTGGCCAGCAAGCAGGGCAGCATCATCTGCCTGAACATGGGAGAGAATGCGTCCTTCTGCTCCAAAGGCACGGATTTCCCGCAAGCCGCCCACCAGATCAAGCACACCAATGCGCAACGCTGCGAGGTTTTTCCCCAGACGCTCCCCTTCCGCCCGACCAGATTTGGCAATCAGGTAAGGCACGAGGAACGCAGAGCAGGCAAACAGCACACCGACGAGTACGCCCAGAACGACACTCTGCCGCCCAAGCTGAATCACCAGAATGGGCAGCGTCAGGCAGGCGCAGGCAAACGGCACCAGAATACGCAGATACAGCCCATCCAGTGTGCCGATGTCAGACACAAGGCGAGAGAGCATGTCGCCCGCACGCCGGAACCCCAGCCCGGCAGCAGCACCCTGCGCCAGAGAATGGAAAAACCAGACACGTAGATCAGCCAGCGCACGGAACATGGCATCATGCGCAAAAAGCCGCTCGGCATACCGCAGAATAACGCGCCCACCACCAACCCAGCGCAACAGCGCGGTCGTGATAACCACTTCCCCCAGCACGCTGCTGGCCAGCCGAAGCCCGGAAGCCTGCATGAGCACCAGCCCAAGGCAAAGGGCGATCAGCGCCAGCATGACGCCAATAATCAGCCGGGGCGCCTGACGATGCCAGAGGGTCAGAATACGCAAAATGGCCTGGCGGTCCGTCAAAGCCGGGGTACTGCCGTCTGTCTGGTCTGAAATTTTCATCTCACGCGGCTCCCTGCCGTGCCACAACGCGGCCCATCTGGAGGTCCACACGCCGTCCGTTAAACATATGTACGGCTGCGGAATGGGTGGCGAGAACAACCGTCCGGCGCAGCGCCAGACGTTGCAGGCTTTCAAAAACGCTTTTTTCGGTAGCTGGGTCCAGATGCGCGGTTGGTTCATCCAGCAACAGGATGGGGGCGTTTTTCAGATAAGCGCGAGCAATGGCAATGCGCTGGGCCTGACCACCAGAAAGACCAAAGCCCCCTTCCCCAATCCGTGTTTCCAATCCATCCGGCAGAGACGGTAAAAACTGGTCCACAGCAGCCGCTTTCACGGCGGCCATCAGGTCCGCCTCATCCGCATCCGGGCGGGCAAACAGAATGTTGTCTTTCAGCGTTCCGGCGAACAGAACTGGCTTCTGGCCAATCCATGAGATCATGCGGGACAGGGAATCCGGAACAATACTGTCCAGCGGTGCCCCGTTGAATCGCACACTCCCGCTATCCGGCTGAATGAAGCCGAGCAGCAGTTCCATGATGGTTGATTTACCAGAACCGGAAGGCCCTGCCAGAATCAGGGTTTCCCCCGCAGGAACGGTAAAGCTGACATGGTCCAGCGCAGGCCCACGGGCGGGATCCCACGTAAAACAGACATCTTCCAGAGACACCATGACGCCGGAGGCATTTACGGTGCGCGCGCCATCGGGTGACGGGCGCGGCAGAGCCTCGGGCAGATCCAGAATGGCAGTCGCAGCTCCCTGAGCATGCGCACGGTCCTGATAGGCCAGAGCCAGTCCCCGCAGGGGGGCGAAAAATTCGGGAATAACCAGCAGGACGAACAATCCACTGGTGAGCGTATGCGCCAGAGCCGGAGAAACTCCGCCAGACAGCAGCGTCATGGCCTGCTTGCCGTCCATAATGGCGATCAGCACCAGCGCTATGACCATGGCGCAATCAATAGAAGCAGAAGACAGAAATGCAACGCGCAGAATTTTCATGGTGCGCTGCCGCAGTTCTTCGGCGGCCTGTCCTAGTCGTTCCGTTTCATCATCGGCGCGGCCTGCCAGCACAATGGTGGCAATCCCTTTCACACGGTCCAGAAAACGGGCCTGCAGACGGGTCATCGCCAAAAATTGATTGCGGGATGCTACGGCGGCGCCAATGCCAAACAGAGCCTGCCCAAATGGCACAGCTGCGCCGCACAGACCAAGCACCAAAGCAGCATGTGGCTGAATGAAGGCTACGGGCAGTAAAATCAGCAGAGGTGCGGCAATCCACAGAACTGAAGCAGGCACCCAGCGGCCAAAAAAGCCGTCCAGAGCTTCCACCCGATCGACCGCAATTGTTGCCAGCTCGCCACTATGGGTTTTGCGGAGCAATGCCGGACCGCCGGTCAGGATGGAGGCCAGCACCTCCCCGCGCAGCCTGCGTCGGGCATCAATCCCAGCCTTGGCAGATGCTGTATCGCTCAATGCCATAATAAGGGCACGAAGGAGCGCTAACCCCGCAAAAGCCAAAATGGGCCACAAGACAAGGGTTTGTGCGCCACCACCCGAGACAAGGCCGACGAGGGCATGCCCGAGAACAGTTGCTACACACCACGCCTGCCCAACACCCAGTAGACTGGACAGTAGCCCGAAAACTACAACCGGTCGCGCTGCCTGACGCCCCAGACGCGACTGTGTCCGCGTCCAGTCACGTATCGCTGCTTTGTCACCACTCATAAACTAGGCATTTATACCGGACAGCGAAGGACGCAAACACCTAAGGACGCCGCTCCCTACTGCGGGCAGAGCATAACGCCTATGCCCCGGCGTATGAGTGGCAGGTCTTTTATGCATCAAAAGACACTTTTTTCACTCGCTGATCAGCGGAAATACAAATTTATAGACAGTCCCATTTTCCCCGTTTCGGAAAAGTTGGGCATTGAGCTGCCGGGCAAAGCCGCGGATCAGTTTTCGGCCAATACCGTGTCGTTCGCCAGGTGTGTCGTCATCAAAGCTGCACCCGATTCCATCATCTGCAATCGTCAGGGTGACAATCTGATCTACCAGACGCAGTGCGACGGAGATGGTGCCGTGTCGCCCATCAGGGAAAGCGTATTTGATAGAGTTGGTGACAATTTCGGTCATAATCAGCGCCAGAGGCACGGCCTGATCGGGGTTCATCCGGAAGTCATCAGATTCAACCTTGAGCGTAATCCGCCCGGTCTCCCCCTCCCCCGCAACATGCAAAGTCTGCTCGCACAACTCGCGCAGGAAGCTGGCCATATCCAGACTATCCAGTCGGTCTTCCGCATAAAGCGTTTTGTGCAGAGTGGCCAAAGCCCGCACCCGGTCTCGCGCAAGCGCAAACTCTGCCCGGACCTCAGGGTGAGAGATCCGGCTGGCCTGCAAATTCAGCAGCGAGGCCACAATCTGAAGATTATTTTTCACCCGATGGTGAATTTCACGCATCAGAAGCTCCTGATGCGCCATCGCCTTGTTCAGCCGCGCCTCGTGCCGACTCAGTCTGCGCGTGGCACGGGTAAAGGCTTGCCCGAGACGTTGAAGTTCCAACGGCATAGCGCGGGTAATGCGAGCATCAAAAACCCCTTCCATTTGCCATTTTTGCACAGAATAAGTCAGGCGGCGCAGCGGCCAGACAAGAACAATGTTGGCAGCCAGAGTCACGCCAATCAGGCCCGCCACCAGAAGAATCATTAGCGCCGAGATTTCCAGCACCATCGTGCGCAGCGCATCGGCTTCTCGCGGAGTTCTCTGGGTGGCCACCAGAATATCGGCCCCACCGGCAATAGCTCCCAGTGCATAGCCTCCTTCAGCCGTTGGCATGGAGACCACCGAGCCCTCGCTAGCCTCCAGCCTTTGCTGTAACTGATGCACCACCGCCTCTGCCGGGGGCACCCAACGACAGTCCGTACAGACGGAAGACAGCGTTCCATCCTGATTGATCAGCCAGGCCTGGAGGGGATTGCTCTCATCAGAAAACGCCTGCCAGCCAGCACTATTAGCCAGATAGGCCGCTTTTCTGGAAAGTTGCAGGATGCCGACCAGATAGCCGCGTGTTTCCGGAATGGAGAGGAAAATCGCCGGAACTGTAATCCGTAGGAAAGTCCCTTTAGAGTCCGGATTTCCATCTTCCTGCACGGCTTCCAGCAAGGTTCCCTGGAAGGAGGGCGCGGGGTCTGTAACACCGATATTCTGGCACCCGCTCCCCGGCGGTGAGATCGTCTGGATAACCTGCCCGTCACTATCCAGAATGCCAAGGAAACAATAGCGCTGCCCACTCATGGTCTCAGCCAGACGCAGGGCATGGCCAATCTGTTCCGGGGTTAGCCCCATCCCGCCAATAGTTTCCAGAGCACTCCGCAGGCGATCCGTATCGTGCCGGAACTGCAGATCCAGCCGGGCAATGGCTGTGGCAGCACGTTGAGCGCTGCCAACCATCAGTTCATTATAATTATGGAGGGCCAGAACGGTGCTGATTGCCAGAACGGGAATACCCGAAAGGCAGATCAGCAATCGCATCCGGGCGCTGGTGGTTGCGAAAATATGGCCCAATCCGGATAGCAGGGAGAGAAGGACATAGCGCACCGAGCGCCATTGCCGCTTCCCCTTCCTCTGCGGATCAGGATTATTCTCCGCGATCTTCTTCAATGAGCTTCAGCAATTCTTCAGGGATAGGCTCGTTCGCCACGTCGTCAAAAAGCTGATGCAGTCCTCGTTTTAACCAGAGATCAAAAGCCTGATCAGACGTTGTCTCTGGTTTTTTTCGTGGCTTTTTATCCATCGTCTTGCCCATCTGGCGGCATTGCTGCACCCGGCCTGATGGAAAGGTCACATCGTCCGCGTAAATCGTCATCTGACATGCCCAAGCCTGCTCAGTCTCTTCCCGCTTCTTCGGTGGGCTTTCAGGCCCACACAGTTCTCTTATCAAACAGCCTTAGAAGCGTTCTGGCTGTCCTGCTGGCTGAGCTTGCGGCGGAGAGCCGCTGCCTGTGCTTTCAGCCGTTCATTCCCAACATGCTCTTCACCCGTCATCCAGGCTTCAAGCTGTCGTCTTGCACGGAATACACGACTTTTGGCGGTACCAACAGCACACCCAGCAATATCAGCAAGTTCCTGATAGCTCATTCCTTCCAGCACACCCAGCACCAAAGCTTCCCGCTGGTCGTCTGGCAGACGTGCAAGGGCTGCATCAAGGTCTTTCAGAACAATCCGGTCTTCATGCGGGGCATTGGTCGCTAGGAAGGAGGCGGGCATATCATCAATGTCAGTGGTGTCGCGCTTCTTACGCAGATCAGAGATAAAGCGGTTACGCAGAATACGGTGCATCCAGGCTGCAAAATTTGTGCCTGGGGCAAAACTGTTCTGGGCAGAAAGTGCATTGCAAACGGCGTCCTGCACCAGATCTTCCGCTGCCGCGCGATTGCGGGTGAGAGCAAGAGCCTGAACGCGCAGTTTAGGGAGAATGCCGATAACCTGATCGTGGAATGAAACTGTCATGATCTTTTTCTCCGCCTTTTGCATTGTCTTGCAGGATGAATGAACGGCGGCGAGGAAAGGTTACACGGTTTTTCAAAAAAAATTTCTGAGGGCTTCCTCTCATGCAGACGGCTCATTCTCTCCGTCCGGATCTTCCAGCAAAGTTTGCAACTGTGTCCGGGCGCGTGAGACCCGGGTTTTCATGGTGCCAACCGTGACGCCGCAGACCATGGCGGCATCCTCATACGTCATTTCCTGCGCGCCAATCAGCACCAGTGCTTCCCTCAGGAGGGGGGAAAGTTGCCACAGAAAATGGTCCAACTCCCGGATGGTTTCCCGCTCCTGCAAGGAGGAACGGCTTTGTGTCACTCTGTCAGGGCTGGCGGCGTAATCGCTCAGGACTTCTCTCTCCCGGTTACGATGTCGGGTCTGCTCCAGAAAAAAATTTCGCAAGATGGAAAAAAGCCACGCTTTAAGATTGGTGCCCGGCGCAAACTGTTCGGACTTGCTGAGAGCCCGCAAAACAGTTTCCTGTACCAGATCATCCGCCAAAGCGGCGTCTCTTGCCAGAAAACGGGAAAATGCGCGCAGCGACGGAACTAACGCTAACAGCTCTGTGCGAGAGAACGATGTCGTGGCAACATTGTCAGAATGTTGTCGATCCCGAATCAGAACACTTCCCCTTTTCTGCAAACGATGACACATGTCGTCGTTACGGTCGTGCTTAATCTAAGCCCTACTCCACGCGAAGGAGCCTTGTCATGCCAGAGTCGCTGCGCAGCGCTTTAATTCAGGCGTTACCCTACGGCAGGCGCTATGCCCGCGCACTGACAGGAAGCCAGCCCCGAGGAGATCTTCTTGTGGCGGAAAGTCTGCGGACACTCACTACGAGCCGCCCGACAGATGATCTGCCCTCTCTTTGCAGGCTTTATCAGGCGATTTCCAGACATTTTGCGACGCAGCCAGAGAATGATGGTCCGGAGCATGGTCTGTCCATCGTGCAGCGCCAGCTCCTTCTGCTGACGACGCTGGAAGAAGTCTCACTGGACATGGCCGCCCGAATTCTCGGGCTTTCACCCCAGGAAGCGTCTGAAGACCTTGAAACAGCCCATGTCTACCTCAAGACCGGTATTCAGACATCCGTCCTGATTATTGAGGACGAACCGATTATCGCCATGGATATTGAAGATCTTGTGCTGCAATGCGGCCATAAAATCGCAGGTGTTGCCCACACACAGGCCGACGCCATTCGTCTGGCGCAGGAAACCCGGCCCGGCCTGATTTTGGCAGATATTAATCTCGGCGCTGGAGGTGATGGCATGCGCGCCGTGGCGGAAATTACCAAAAGCCATTCCGCTCCGGTCATTTACGTTACCGCCTATCCTGAGCGGCTGCTAACAGGCGAAACGTCCGAGCCCAGCTTTGTTATCACCAAGCCATTTGAACCGCTGACCCTGGCTGTCGCCACGTATCAGGCTGTTAGTAATTGGGCTGTGGCCCATTCAACAGGGGCTGTTTCATAAGATAGCCTCTTGCGTCCGCAGGCGCTCTGCCACAGAAACAGGGAATGGCTCCCCCTCTCCTTCTCCTTCAGGACATTACTCTCACGCTTGGCGGAAATCCTCTGCTTGATAAGGCAGGTTTTTCTGTTTCAGCGGGTGAGAGGCTCTGTCTGGTCGGCCGCAATGGTTCCGGCAAATCCACACTCCTGAAAATTGCGGCAGGCGTCATTCAGCCTGACTCCGGCACGCTGTTCCTGCAGCCCGGCGCAACCCTGCGCTATCTGCCGCAGGAACCTGACCTGTCCGGTTACGCCACGACAGCCGATTACGTGCTGGCACAAATTACCGACCCGGCCTCGGAATGGCGGGCTGCGGCCATGCTGGACGCCCTGGGCCTGACCGGAAAGGAAAATCCGGCCAACGTATCCGGCGGTGAAGCCCGGCGCTGCGCGATTGCTGGCGCACTGGCCTCCGCCCCCGATATCCTGCTGCTGGATGAGCCTACCAACCATCTGGACATGCCCACCATTGAATGGCTGGAGCGTGAACTTCTCAGCCTGAATTGCGCCATGGTGATCATTAGCCATGACCGACGGTTGCTCTCCACCCTTTCCCGTTCGGTTGTCTGGCTGGATCGCGGCATGACCCGACGTCTGGATCAGGGGTTCAGCCGATTTGAAGCCTGGCGTGAAGAAGTGCTGGAGCAGGAAGAGCGCGACGCGCACAAGCTGGACCGGCAGATTGCGCGGGAAGAAGACTGGATGCGGTATGGCGTAACAGCCCGCCGCAAACGAAATGTGCGCCGCGTGGGGGAACTGGCTGCGTTGCGGGCGGCCCGCCGTGATGCTGTTCGCGCACAAGGCACAGTGACCCTAAACGTTCAAAGTGCGTCCACATCCAGCCGTCTGGTTGCTGTAGCGGAAAATATTAGCAAATCGTGGGGCGAGCGCTGCATTGTTCGCAACCTGGATTTGCGCGTGCTGCGTGGAGACCGGCTGGCGATTGTCGGGGCTAATGGGGCCGGTAAAACAACCTTGCTGCGGCTTCTTGTCGGGCAGGATCAGCCTGATAGCGGAACGATTACTCTGGGTCCATCGCTTTCCATGGTCACGCTGGACCAGCAGCGCCGCACGCTGGACCCGGATAAAACTCTTGCCGATACGCTGACAGGCGGCGGTGGCGACATGGTGCAGGTCGGCACAGAAAAACGCCACGTTATTGGCTACATGAAGGACTTTCTCTTCAAACCCGAGCAGGCGCGCACACCTGTGGGCGTTCTTTCCGGCGGGGAAAGAGGCCGTCTGATGCTGGCCTGCGCTCTGGCGCAGCCCTCCAATCTGCTGGTGCTGGACGAACCGACGAACGATCTGGATCTGGAAACTCTCGACCTGCTGCAGGAGATGTTAGACGCTTATGATGGCACCGTCCTGCTGGTAAGCCATGATCGTGATTTTCTGGACCGTGTTGCAACCTCTGTTCTGACCACAGAGAGCGATGGCATCTGGACGGATTACGCCGGTGGATACAGTGACATGCTGGTTCAGAAAAAGGGCGGCATAGAAGAAGAGATTGCGTCCGAAAAACCTGTTGTTCGCTCTGCCCCGTCTTCCAAAGAGACAGCCGGAGTATCTCGCGCACCAGCTAAAAAGCTGAGCTACAAGGACCAGTTCGCGCTGGATAATCTGCCCAAAGAAATGGAAAAGCTGGAGCGGGATGCAGAAGCCCTGCGCACCAAGCTGGCAGATGCGGGCCTGTATAGCCGCGACCCGAAACTCTTCCAGAAATACAGTACCGACCTTGAGAAGATTGAGGCGAAACTCGCTGAATCTGAAGAAAAATGGCTTGAGCTGGAGATGAAGCGGGAAAGTCTGGCTGCCGGGGAAAATTAATTGCGTTTCCCCGCTTGCCAAGCCCCTGCTGCTCGGCTAATAGGAGCCCCACAAACCGGGTGCGTAGCTCAGCGGTAGAGCATCGCCTTCACACGGCGGGGGTCACAGGTTCAATCCCTGTCGCACCCACCACGATAAATCGCAGTTTTTTTGCGGGTCTTGCGTGGTTTCCGGTTATTTTCCCTTTTTCAGATTTAGCCAAATTTGCACGGATTGCACCTCTTATTGGCTGGGTTGCTCGTGCAAAATCCGTGCAAAGATTTGACCCTCCCTGCCCCGCTCTCACACGCCGGAGAATCGCTCCTGCTGTTCCGGGTGTGTGGCGTAGGTGATGACGGTGGCGTTCTGCCCGTCTGGTGCCGGGATGACCTCACTGTCCACCATATGCAGCTTGCGGCGGCGGGCCTCGGCCGGTGTTTCTCCATTACGGGGCCGACCGCCTAACGCGCCGTTATGGCGGGAGGCGATGATTTTGGCTGTTGAGGGTGGCCGGTCTGGCGCCGGGTCCAGAACCGGTATGTCTAGGCTCAGGACTCATTCTTTGAGGTAGAAGATGAAGCTTGCTGCGATGTGGATAGCGGACATGAAAGTGTGTGCGCAGCGGTCATATCGTGTTGCCACTCGCCGCCAGTCTTTGAGCTTTGCGAACATGTTTTCGATGAGGTGGCGCTTTTTATAGAGATGCCAGTTGTAAAGTAGCTTTGAGTTCAGGCCGCCTTTTGTGCGTTCGATATGGCGGGGAAAAGCCCCTTTTTGAGCAGAGAGGCAGCTGTCCGGTGAGCCTTGAGATGTGTCGCATCGATCATCAGGCGCTTCGAACGGCCTGCCTGTGTTACCGACCAAGAAGGATGGAACTTACCGACAGGTAGTGAGTGACCGGGATTATATGGGACGATCCGGGATCTGACGGGACAAAATGTGGCGGACGAAAGCCATTTGTGCCGGTATCTGAAAAATTCTGAGCTGCCGAAATGCTCCGATATCTTTGGATGGAAATTTTCGACAAGTCTGCGGCAATGCCTGTTTCAGCCATTTGATTTGGAACCCATCGTATTTTTATACAATGAGTTCCAAGACCCTTTTAAGAGCCTCTTAAAAGCTGTTTCTGGGGATCTCATTAAGAGGCAGGAATTTCTTTTCCTGCGACCAGTCGTGTTTGCGGCTTGATAGAATGTCTTCATCCACTGGCTGGCCGCATAACCATAGAGGCAACGGCATCTCCATAATCGCGCCCGGCTTCGATCCGCCAGACAGGCCCATTTCCATATGGCCGCTCCATTGTGAGTCTCTTAAGCCTTGAGGAAGGGCTTTGAGGCTGTCTGGAGCCAAATCCAGCTCCACACCCAAATGAGCTGATGTTCCTTTCCAGCCGTTTGGATAATAGTCCACCGTTAGGTTTTCTCCGTGCGCGGCATATTTCGGTATATTCGGGCAAGCCTGCAAAAGAGCTGCAATGGCTATTTTGGCACCATCCAGTTTTTGGGGTGGTATCCTACGGAATTGGGCTTTTCCCAGCATATCCTGCCGTGGAGCTGTGTCTGGGTGCTGTGGATTATCCTGGGCGATAAATAATAACACTCCCAAAAATAGACCAGAACACAGGACAATATTTGCAAATTCAGTTTTTCCATATGTCTGTTTTTTATCAGCCATTTCTAGGATAACCCTTAAAAGACATTAAGACATTGCCTGCAATCTATAAGCCACGCGGCCAATTACTGTAATTGAATCGTTTCCATCAGGTTTTCCCCACCGAAAACGGCTGATTTCTGCCTCTTGCGGCGGGTAACGGTCATTATCTGAGATAATCATCACCGTGCCGGACGCCCTGGGTGAAAGGCGCTTCACCATCAGCTGGCCCGATGAGACGAATACAGTAACCCCACTCAAAAAATGCGACGGACTGGTGTTTAAGATTAAACGATCCCCAGCCTTGAGGGTTGGTTCCATGCTGTCGCCAGCTACTTTCAGCATGATTGTGTAATTGGGTGTCAGGCAAAGCTCATGCAAAAACTGGCGGGAAATAGACACTTGCTGGGGCTGCGGAGCATCTGACGCGCAGCGGCCAAAGCCCGCGCTAGCTTCCTCATCATAATAATCTATTTCAGCGCTTTCGGTCTGGGTCTGCGCAAGGGAGGTGACGGGCGTGTCTTTGCCCGTAGCAAGCCATTCAAGGCTCACACCGCAAGCCTCAGCGATTCGTGCCGCAAGGGACAATTTAACCTCACGTCCCTTGAGATACTCGCTCAGAGTGCTGGCAGGGATACCGGCGCGAGCAGCTACCTGCTTCTGAGTTCCGGATCTCTCAACGACTTCCCGAATTCTTAGAACAAGTTCTTCCGTTTGTCGGTTTTGGCCGCGTTCCGACAAATGCTGCATTGTTTTATTTTTTTCGTTCGATTTCTCAGGAATTGCAGTCACTTAGGAACGATATCCCCACACTATCCACAAGAATAATACGACAAACCGAATTTATGACTTGAAACACGTTCGGGTTGTCGTATTCTCACGGTGTCATCTCACCGTTAGTTCTCACATTGATTGGCGCAAAAGAAAGCCCGGCGGGTTGCATCCCGAAGACCTTAAAAGTCGGATTAGAAAAAAATTCGGTTCGATGGCCGAGTTCGCGCGCCGTAACAGGCGCAAACCCAATATAATCTCCAATGCAATTCGCATGCCCGGTTATTCCACTCGGATTGAGAGGATGATCGCCGAAGAACTGGGAATGACGCAGCAAAGCATCTGGCCAGATCGCTATCATATGGATGGGACCTCTGTGTCGTTTCGTGATGACACAATCCCTACCGGGCTGACCGGCGGCGCGCACCGTCAAAATGAGGTGGCAGCATGAACATGTCTGTGCCTCAGCCACTCTCAGCAGTGGTGTCTATCCCTCTGGCAGATATTGACGTTGGAGAGCGCCTGCGGAGCGTTGATGTCGATGCTGCTGCCGTTATTGCAGCCAGCATGCAGGAACAGGGTCAGCGCCCCCCGATTGAAGTGCGGAAATCTGGCAAGCGGTATCGTCTGATTGCCAGCGCGCATCGCATGCGGGCACTGGAACTGGCCGGTATTGAGAGTGCCTTTGCTGTTGTCGTAAAGGCAGATGACCTACAGGCCCAACGGCTGGAAATTGATGAAAATATCTGCTGACGGGAACTGAGTCCGTTAGATAAGGCGACCTTCCTGGCACGGCGTAAGGAAGTTTACGAAGAGCTGCACCCGGAGACGAAACACGGTGGTGACCGGAAGTCGGATCAAGTGGACAGCCTTGTCCACTTGATCCCCTCATTCACCGAGGCAACGGCCCAGAAGCTCAGTTTAGATGCGCGCTCTATCAGGCGCTTTGTGTCCCGTTATACCAGCATTATGCCTGATGTGCGCGAAATCATTGCCAACACATGGCTGGCAAGTAGCGGTGTGCAGCTGGATGCGCTGGCGCGGGAGACGACGGATGTGCAGCGTCAGATTGTGACTTTGTGACCAAATGGGACGCGGTGAGAGCCTGCTCTGTCATGGCGACAAAGATCCTGTCAAAGACACCCAGGCGGCTTCAGCGAATGAACCGGTTATACAAAGTCTTGTGCGGACCATACACTTTCGGAGCGTCTTTCCACTGAAGACCGTTGCGGATCACGTAAACGATCCCGCTCAGGACGCGTCGGTCGTCCACACGCGGAGCTCCATGCGCCAGAGGAAAAAATGGACTGATCCGTTCCATCTGGCTCTCCGAAATCAAAAACAACTCACTCACAGCCTCTCCTCCATTGGTAAGCCTGTGAATCACAACGTCTCGCTCAGTTCAATAAATTAATAGGTCCTGAGCCTAGGGCCTGTTAGCACTTGATCCAGTCTGCGGCTGCAGCGATGTGTATGACGGCCAGGAACGATGCTGCGGTTTTCTCGTATCTGGTTGCAACAGCACGCCATTCCTTGAGACGGGCCCAGAGGTTCTCGACCAGGTGCCGACACCGATAGACCCATCTGGGGCAGGCAACCGGCGCATCGCGTCGTTTTGCGGGAATGGCCGGTCGGGCTCCCATGTCCCAGATACGTTCACGGAAGGCGTCCGA